>NZ_SRIC01000029.1 GCF_004684775.1 Streptomyces sp. MZ04 | reverse complement strand
GGGTGGGGGGCTGCCACAACCGGGGGGCGAGGTCGTCTTCGTACAGGGGTTTTTGACCCGAAGTCCCTGCTGGGAGCGCGTACATGGGCACCGCTCGGCAGTGCTGTCCCCGGTTCGCGGGCGGCGACGACCGGGTCGGACGTTTCGAGCGGCCTTCAAGGTGGCCACAACGAGGGCCTTAGCGGGCGTCGAGCCCGGTCGTTCACGGCCGGGCAGACGCCTGCGGCGCCGCCACCGGCTTGTTCTGCCAGGGACGGCACAGGACGAGGAGCGCGGTGATCGCGGCCAGTGCGCTGCCCGTCTGCACCGCGGCCATGGGCACCGCCGTGCCCTTGCCGGCGATGCCGACGACCAGGGTGGCGATCGCCCCCATGGCGAAGCACGACGTGCCGATCAGCGCGGAGGCCGAACCCGCCGCGTGCGGAGTACGCATCAGGGCGAGGGCGTTGGTGTTGGGCACGACCAGGCCCATCGCGGAGATCATGACGAACAGGCAGCACCCGACAGGAAGGGTGCCCACGTGGCCGAACGCCCCGGCCGCCACCAGCAGCAGCACCGTCCCGGCGACGGCGATCGCGCCGAGCCCCACCCCCAGTGCCTTGTCCAGGCGGACCCGGCCGACGAGGATCTTGCCGTTGATCTGGCCGACGATCATCAGGCCGAGCGAGTTGAGGCCGAAGAGCAGGGAGAAGGTCTGCGGGGACGCCCCGTAGATCTCCTGGATGACGAACGGCGATGCGGCGATGTACGAGAACAGCGCACCGTAGGCGAAGCCGTTGGCCAGCGCGTATCCGCCGAAGACCCGGTCGGCGACCAGGCCGCGCATGACGAACAGCGCCCCGAGCACGCCGCCGCCCCGGCGCTGCTCGACGGGCAGGGTCTCGGGCAGCCGGCGCCAGACGAGCACGGTGAGCCCCACGCCGATCGCGGCGAGGACGAGGAAGACGCCCCGCCAGGCGGTGAACCTCAGCATCTGTCCGCCGAGTATCGGCGCGATGATCGGCGCGAGGCTGGATATCAGCAGCAGCGTCGAGAAGAACCGGGCCATCTCCAGGCCGTCGTAGAGATCGCGTACGACGGCGCGGGCGATGACGATGCCGGCCGCACCCGCGAGGCCCTGCAGCAGCCTGGAGCCGATCAGCAGCTCGATGTTGGGCGCGACGGCGCAGCTCACGGAGGCGAAGACATAGACGACAAGGCCGATCAGGAGCGGCCTGCGCCGCCCCCAGCGGTCACTGGTCGGGCCGACCACGAGCTGTCCAAGGGCCATGCCGGTGAGGCATGCGGTGAGGGTCAACTGGCCCATCGTGGCGGACGAGCCCATGGCGTGGGTGACGTCCGGCAGGGCCGGGAGGTACATGTCCATCGACAGCGGGGGCACCGCCGACAGGGCGCCGAGCATGAAGATGACCAGGAACCCGGTGCGGCGCAGACCGCTCAGGTCGTCGTCGGAAGCGCCGCTGCCCCGCGCCGATGGCTTGGGGAACCGCTTACTTGCGACGGTGGCTTCCTCGGCGCGAGACATTCGCCCTCCGTGTGCAGTCGTATGGGTCTGATCCAGATGGTGGCAGCAGGCCGCTACAGAACGAGTGGTGTACGACTGGCGCGATCCGCACGGTGAACTCCGGTGCACGCGGCCACAGTTGGCGTGACCTACGTCACCTGGGCGCGCTCTTGGTGTCAAGGCGCGGACCGTGTCACTATTCCGGCACGCCTAGCCTGCCCAAAAACTGGTCCATGGCAGTGGATTGAGCGTCACGCTCCCCGCCTGTACCGGCAAGGCCGAACTCCGTGTCAGGCCATGTGGCTTTCGCCCGCCCAGATTCGGGGTCACCCCGGACCGCGGGCCCGGCTCTTCACCCCCCCTGTCGGCCCGTCCCGCCGATCGGCGGCCCTCGGGCTATCCGGCTCCGGACACCGGCCACAAGTTCGCCATCAGGAGCCTCCATGGAGCACCTCGTCCAGCATGCCGTCACCACGATTCGCGAACGCTTCTGGGAACCGCTGAGCCTCGATGAGCTGGCACGCAGCTCGATGGTCAGCAAGTACCACTTCCTGCGAGTCTTCACGCGGGTCACCGGTGTCACTCCGGGACGGTTCCTGTGCGCGGTGCGGCTCCATGAGGCCAAGCGTCTGCTGCTGAACACCTCGATCAATGTCGCCGACATCTCGGCGCAGGTCGGATACAGCAGCACGGGCAGTTTCACCCGCCGGTTCACCGAGCTGGTGGGAATGTCGCCCACCCAATACCGCAAGTCGTCCGGGGCCGCCGCGGCCGCCCCGGCGTCGCAGGCCCCGTGCACCGGCTCGGTGACCGGGATGCTGCACACCGCGGGGTCCCTGCTCCCGCCCGTCTACGTCGGCGTCTTCGACAGCGCCATGCTCCAGGGCACTCCCGTCTCCTGGAGCAACGCGTCCGCGTCGGGACGCTTCACGCTGGCCCGCATCCCCGCAGGTGTCTGGTACATCCACGCGGTGGCCCAGGGCAGCCATCCCGACCGCGCCGTCGACGCGGAACTCACCCCGCTGACGGCCACCGTGGGCCCGGTGCGCGTCAAGGACGACATGGCGCACCGCCTCGACATCACCCTGACCCCGCCGGACTGGACCTCACCACCGATCCTGTCCGCCCTGATGGACCTCGACCCACAGCCGATGGCGGCGTGATCCCGACCTGACGCTGTGCACACAACACGTACCCCAGGCAGACTCTAGAGAAAGTGGATCCAGATATGCCCAGGCTATGCAAGCCAGCGGTACAGGCTCCGGAAAACGTCATCACGATGGAAGAGACCCTGGATTTCGCCGCCAAGGTCCACGCGGGAAAGCCTCAGCTGCCGCTGGCGCTCCGTCTGATCCGCAACACCGGAGTGCAGAAACGGCATATCGTCCAGCCCATCGAGCAGACGCTCAAGCACCCGGGCCTGACGGAACGCAACCGCATCTACGAGGCCGAGTCGAAGAGGTTCACTCCCCCGGTCATCGAAGAGGCCCTGAAGAACGCCGACGTGGCGGCCCGTGACATCGACGCCATCATCTACGTGTCGTGCACCGGGTTCCTGATGCCCTCGCTGACCGCGTGGCTCATCAACAAGATGGGCTTCCGCCCGGACACCCGGCAGATACCCATCGCGCAGCTCGGCTGCGCGGCGGGCGGCGCGGCGATCAACCGCGCCCACGACTTCTGCACGGCCCACCCCGGCAGCAACGTCCTGATCGTCGCGGCCGAGTTCTGCTCGCTGTGCTACCAGCCCGACATGGACGACATCGGTTCGCTGCTGTCCGACGGCCTGTTCGGCGACGCGGTCGCCGCGGCCGTGGTGCGCGGCAACGGCGGCGTCGGCATCCAGCTGGAGCGCAACGCCTCCTACCTCATCCCGCACACCGAGGACTGGATCTCCTACGAGGTGCGCGACACCGGCTTCCACTTCCAGCTCGACCGCCGGGTGCCCGGCACGATGGAGCCGCTGGCCCCGGTCCTCCGGGAGTTCGCCAAGGACCACAGCTGGGACGCCGGGAAGCTCGACTTCTACATCGTGCACGCCGGCGGTCCGCGCATCCTCGACGACCTCGCCAAGTTCCTCGACGTCGACCGCAGCGTCTTCCGGCACAGCTGGTCGACCCTGAACGAGTACGGGAACATCGCGAGCGCCGTCGTACTCGAAGCCGCCCGCAGGCTGTTCGAGGAGGACACCCCGGCGGCCGGCGCGTCCGGCCTGATCGCGGGATTCGGCCCCGGCATCACCGCCGAGATGGCCCTGGGCACCTGGACCGACGCCGCCCCGCAGACCATCGACTGAACCGGCGTCCGGACAAAGGAAACAAGCGTATGACTGACCTCATCCTCCCGGCGGGAGCGGGGCGGAAGCTGATCACTCCGGCGCAGCAGGTGACCTTCAAGGCCACGCAGGCCATGGGATCCTCCGTATCGATCTTCGAGGTGATCGTTCCGCCCGGCTTCGACGTCGGGGCGCATGTGCACGACCATGCCCAGGAGTTCTTCTACGTCCTCGAGGGCGAGCTTGACCTGCTGTGCTTCGAGCCGACCGAGCGCACGTCGGACAGCTGGCACAACTGGCAGTCCCCCAAGGGCGACCGGGTCATCCGCGCGGCCGAGGGCGGCTGCATGTTCGTGCCCTCCGGCATCCCGCACGCGTTCCGCAACGCCACGGACAAGCCGGTGAAGATGCTCTTCCAGAGCCTGCCGTCGCCCGAGCACGAGGACTACTTCGAGGAGATCGCGGAGATCTGGTCGCGCGGTACCGCGGTGGACCCCGAGGCCGTGGAGGCCATGCGCAAGCGCTACGACGTCAACCAGATCACGCCGCTGCGCTTCGAACCCACCACCGGTGTTCCCGGCAAGACGGCGACCGAGCGCGGAGCGTGACACAGATGAGCACGAAGGATTCCATACCCCTGGTGTACGCCAGCCTGGGCGAGCGGGAACTGGCCGCCGTAGCCGAGGTGTTCGCCTCCGGCTGGCCGGCAGGGCAGGGCCCCAAGGGCAAGGCGCTCGAGGCCCAGCTGGCCGAGAAGTACGGCGTCGGCGACGCGGTCGCGGTGAGCAACTGCGGCGCCGCGCTGCACCTGGCCATGCTCGCCTTCGGGGTCAAGCCGGGTGACGAGGTCATCGTCGCCGACTACGGCTTCCCGGCGCCCGCACAGGCCGCGCTCTATGTCGGAGCGACCCCGGTCTTCGCCGACGTACGCCCCGACACCTACACCGTCGACCCGCAGGTGGTGGCCGATCTGGTCACCCCGCGCACCGTCGGCATCATCGCGGTGGACACCGTCGGCCTGCCCGCCGACTACACGGAACTGCAGGCGATCGCCGACCGGCACGGACTGTTCCTCATCGAGGACGCCGCCTGCGCGGTCGGCGCCACCTACCAGGGCCGGCAGGCCGGTGCGCTCGCCGAGGTGGGCTGCCTGTCCTTCCACGGACGCAAGGGCGCGAGCAGCGGTGAGGGCGGCGCCCTGCTCGCCACCGACCCGAAGATCGGGAAGGACGCGCGGCTGCGCTCCTCCTTCGGCATCGGCAGCATCTTCGACATGGGCGAGGTCGTCGGCCTGCCCATCCCGACGTTCACGGAGATCGGCTACAACTTCAAGCTCTCCGACATCGCCGCGGCGATCCTCCAGTTGCAGCTCGGCCGCATCGACGAACTGCTCGAGCGCCGCAGCGCGGTCGCCGCGCAGTACGCCGAACTGCTCGGCGGCGACGAGCTGTTGACGCTGCCGTTCGTCCCCGGCGACCGCACCCACGCCTGGCAGACCTACATGGTCACGCTGGACGCGGGCGTGGACCGGGGCGCGGTCGCCACCGAGCTGCGCGGCCAGGGCATCGGCTGCGGCCACGGCACGTTCGCCGGCCACATCCAGCCGGTGTTCGACGCGCAGCAGAAGTGCCCGGTCTCGGCGGATCTCGCCGCGCGCCAGCTCTCCATTCCCATGCACGCCGAGCTGACCGAGGACCAGGTCGTGCGGGTCGCGCAGGCCCTGCGCGGCGCCGTGCGCACCCACGCGGGCACCGGCCGGCCCACCAAGTAGCCCAACCCTGCGGCCGCACCGGCCGTGGCGCCCGCACGGCGCGTCGCTCACCCTGCAGCGTGCACCGAAGGAGACAACTCCCCATGAAGGGCTCAACAGCCTACGCATCAATACAGAAACGCGGCCTGCACATCGGTCTCCTGCCGGAGATGGCCGCGGCCGTCAACCCGTCGACGCCGATCGTCCTGGACCACGATCTGGGCGTCCTGCCCGAGGCGGGCCGGCGTCTGACGGTCGCCAAGTACGCCGAGTACGTGGACGACCTGGCCGCCCGTCTGTCGGCGGCCGGTGTCGTGCCCGACGAGCGGGTCGTGATCTACAAGACGGCCAACGCCGACCACTGGATGCTGGCCGCCGCGGTGTCCCGCGTCGGCGCGGTCGTCGTGAACCTGTCGCCGGCCCTGGACGCGGCGACCGTGGGCGTCCTGATCGAGCGGGTCGACCGGCCGACCCTGCTCACCGACGGGGACAAGCTCGACCTCCTCGCCGATGTGCCGCTCGCGGACCTCACCCGGCGGGTGATCACCTCGGCCGGTGACCGGCCCGACGCGATCTCGCTCGCCTCGCTCGCCGGTTCGCCGCGGGTCAAGCCGGTGGTCAGGCCGATCGACGAGGCCGCCGTCATCACCCACACCTCCGGCACCACCGGCATCCCCAAGCTCGTGGTGCACACGCCCCGCACCCAGGGCCTGCGCCTCGTGCCGCAGTGGCGGCTGCTGTCCCTGATGCGCAAGAAGGAGACCGTGGCCATCCACGTGCCCTTCGTGCACTCGCGGATGGTCGCGGCGATGTCCCTCGCGCTGCTGAAGGAGTACCCGGTCCTGCTGCTTCGCGAGCCCGACCCCGCGGTCGTCGCCGAGCACTTCCTCGAGCACCGCCCGGCCTTCATCGAGGCGCTGCCCAACTCGCTGATGGAGTGGGAGGGCCTGGCCGACGACCCGCGGATGCCCTTCGCGTCGGTGAAGGTGTTCAGCAGCACCTTCGACGCGATCCACCCGGGCACGATGAGCAAGCTGCTCAAGTCCTCCGCCCGGCGCGGGGCGCTGTTCTTCCAGATCTACGGCCAGAGCGAGGTCGGCCCCGCCGTCGGGCGCGCCTACTTCCGCCACTCCGCCCACAAGGCGAACGGCCGCTGCGTGGGCTGGGCCATGCCGATGGGCGCGGCGCGGGTACGCGTCGTCAGCCGCGACGGCCGGCGCCCGACGGAACAGAACCCCGGCCGCATCGAGGTCGCCTGGCCCGGCATCGCCAAGACGTACTACGGCGAGCAGGAGCGCTACGACAGCAACCGCAAGGGCGAGTGGTGGGGGACCGGCGACGTCGGCTACTTCACCAAGTTCGGCTGTCTGCACATGCTCGACCGGGAGGTCGACATGATCCCCGGGGTGCGCAGCTCCCTGGAGATCGAGGACGTGGTCCTGAGCAAGCTGAGCGAGCTCAGCGAGCTGGTCGTCGTACAGGGCCCGAACTCCGAGCCGGTCCCGGTGATCTGCACCAGCGACGACAAGCCGCTGGACCTCGAGCGCTGGCGCGCCGCGGTCGCCGACTTCCCGCAGCTCGCCGACCCCGTCCAGATCCCGCAGGCCGAACTGCCCAGGACGGCCACGTTGAAGGTGCAGCGGCTCGAACTGGCCCGCCGGTTCGAGAAGCAGCTTCAGGAGCGGGCGTGACCCGCGAAATCCCCGGCGCCACGGCGCTGGATCCACACGACTCGAAAGGGGCCACTGCCATGACACCCGAGGCCACGCTCGCCCGATTCCGTGAGTACATGGTCGGACCTTCGCGGTTCATGAGCCTGGTGTCGAGTTTCGAACTCGGCATCATCGACCAGCTGCGGGACACCCCGGACCTGACCCCGAGTCAGCTCGGCGAGGCCGTCGGCGTCAAGCCGGACGCCGTGGAGCAGCTGCTGTTCCTGCTGGTCAAGGAGGGCTTCGTCGCCCACGACGAGGCCGCGGACAGCTACCGCCTCGACGCGCTCGCGCACGTTCCCGTCGGCGACCTCAACCGGGCGCTCGCCTACATGAACCTGATCAAGGTCACGGCGCTGCGTCAGCTGTACTACCTCACCGAGAGCGCCAGGACCGGCACGATCGTGGGTCTGAAGGAGCTGTACAACGCCGAGGGCACTCTGTACGACGCGGTGGCCGACCACCAGGACCTGAACGACGCCTGGCTGAAGCTGATGAACAACGTCACGGCCAACATCGACCCCTGGTTCTTCGACAACGTCGACATCCCGGCCGGCTCCCAGGTGCTCGACGTCGCCGGCAACACCGGCCTCGGCGCGATCCACACCTACCGCCACAAGGCCTCACCCGGGCTGAAGGTCACCACCTTCGACCTGCCGGACAAGGAGACCGAGGCGCTGGCCAACTTCAAGGCCGAGGGCCTCGAGGAGCACCTGTCGTTCATCGGCGGCAACGTCTTCGACGAGATTCCCCAGGGCTACGACGTCGCGCTGATCAAGCACTTCCTTGACATGTTCGACAAGAGCGACGTGGTCAAGATCCTCTCGGGCGTCAACAAGTCGCTGAACGTCGGCGGCACGGTCCACATCCTGGTGCCGGTCTACCCCGAGAACGTCAAGGACACCGACAACTACAACGTCGACTTCTTCCCGGCCTTCTTCATCGGCTGCGCCATGGGCCAGGGCGGTCCGCAGAAGCTGTCGACCTATGTGCGCTGGCTCGAGGAGTGCGGCTTCGAGGTGACGAAGGCGATCACCAAGAACGCCGCGGAGATCCCGCCGGACGTCATTCCCGTCCAGGCTCTGCTGACCGCGACGAAGGTCGCGTGACCGGGGCAGCCCGTACTTCCTGCGCACCCCGTTTGTGATCACCGCCGTATGAGGCAGTGCCTTGTGGCAGGCAAAGCACTGCCTCGGAGCTGGAGAAACCCATGAAGATATCCGTGTCCGGGACTTACTCCTCGGGCAAGACCTCGACGGTGATGGCACTGTCGCACTACACCGGTGTCCCGCGCTCGCTCGCCCGGACCATCCGGGAGATCATGCCGGAGGCCCTGCCGGGCGTGAAGCTCGCGGATGTGACGCCGGCTCAGTTCCTCCAGCTCACCATGCGCCGCCACACCGGCCGCGCGGTGCAGGAGGCGCTGCTCGGGGACAACCTGATCTCCGACGGGTCCTCCCTGCAGGAGTGGCTGTACGGGGAGGCCCGGCTGAGGCACGGCATGAACCCCAACTCCACCGCCGTGGGCGGGAACGGTCTGGAGACCACGTCACCGGAGGAGATGGTCTTCTTCGGCAAGGTCGTCGAGCAGTACGGGAGCGCCTTCAAACAGCACGTCAAGGCCACCTTCGACGCCTACGTCCACCTGCGGCACGAACTGCCGATCGCGTCGGACGGACACCGGCCGATGAACAACGAGTTCCGAGCGACCATCGACTCGATGCTGCTCGCCACGCTGGACGAACTCGAGATCCCTTATCACGTGGTCGGCGGCTCCATGGCGGAGCGCCTCGAGACCATCGCCGGGATCTTCGAGTGGAAGCCGGTCATGAGCGCGGATGAGGCCATCGAGCTGGCCCGCGAGGAGTACGGCAGCCAGGACTTCCGCATGGAGCACGAGCGGGTCCCGGCGCACACGTGAGTTGCCCTTACATTCCGAGGAGAACAACCGATGGAAAAGCCGCCCACCATCGCCATTGCCCACCACTCCGGCAGGGGCCACACCGACGTGCTCGCGCAGTCCGTCCGAGCCGGTGCCTTGGCCGCGGGCGCCGAGGTGACCATGGTGGCCGTCGAGACGATGGATGACGCCAAGTGGGAGGCGCTCGACAACGCCGACGCGATCATCTTCGGGGCGCCCACCTACATGGGATCGGCGTCGGGGAAGTTCCACATGTTCGCCGAGACGACCAACAAGCGCTGGGGGCGCCAGGCCTGGAAGGACAAGCTCGGGTCGGGGTTCACCATCGGCGCCTGCAAGGCGGGCGACAAGGACTCCACTCTGGGCTACTTCGCGACCCTGGGCGCCCAGCACGGGATGATCTGGGTCAGCCTCGGCCTGCTCCCCGGCTGGCACCTCAGCCATGAGAGCGAGAACGACCTCAACCGGCTCGGGTACTTCAACGGCGCCGCCGGCACCCTGGCCGGCGACCTGCCCGCCGAAGAGGTCCACAAGGCGGACATCGCCACGGCCGAGCACCTCGGTGAGCGCGTCGCCCAGATGACGGCGATCCACCTCGCGGGGCGTGCCGCCCTGGTAGCCAAGTAGCGGACGACGGGAGAGAGCTGACATGACGACCGCGCAGCAGCGGACCACCGGGGCGACCGTGGACTCGTTCTTCGAGAGGTTCGCGTCCGGCGATCTGCCCGGCCTGCTCGGGCTGTTCGCCGACCAGGTGGACTTCCGGGTGGCGGGAAGCGCCGACGTGCCCTGGACGGGCACCCGTTCCACCAAGGACGAGATCGCGGAGTTCTTCGCGATCTTCCCGAAGGTGCTGACGGCCCCGCAGGGCTTCAACCTGGGCACCCGCCTCGTCGACGGGCAGCACGCGGTGGTCACGGCCGAGTCCGTCTTCGGCGTCCTGGCCACCGGAAAGACCTTCACCAACGCCTACGCCCTGCACTTCTCCGTCGTCGACGGAGAGATCACTCGCTACCACATGTACGAAGACAGCCACGCCATCGCCGAAGCCTTCACCGCATGACGCGGTGAGCGTGCTGGAAAGGAGCGATTGTGCCTTCCCTGGAACTCGCGTCCATCGACGATTTCCTCGGCCCGCGTGACAGCCGATTCCTCGGCGAGGGATTCAAACGGGTCGAACACTCGCTGACCGATCTCACGATATCGCCGGGAGCCGACGGCTCCGGGGGCATCGAGGCCACGGCCCATCTCGCCATCCCCGGCCTCTGGTCCCGCAAGGGCGAGAACCAACAGAAACCCCATCTCAGCTCCATCGACGTGATGCTCTTCGCCGCCCGGCTCACCGGCCTGTACGCGGCCCACACCTTCGGGCTCGACCCGGACGCGCCCTTCGAGGTGCGGTCGATCGACATGAAGGCCGGCTCGAGTCCGGACGAGGAGAGCCTGGAGAAGTTCCCGGTCAGCGGCCGGCTCGTCGCCGCCGAGACCACGGGCGACCAGTGGTCGACCACCCTGGACTGCCGTGTCGGCTCGCTGTCGGCCCGGCTGCACGCGGCGCACGGCGCGGGCCGTCGCCAAAGCGGCGACTCCCAGGCGTACTACGTGGCCGAGGAGTTACCAGGACCCTGGAACGACCGGCCCTACGGCGTCCCGCACGATGCGCGGCAGCAGCTGCTCACCGGGGTGCACGTCACGGGCGACGGCGGCGAGGAAGGTCTGCGGGCGTCGGCTCAGGCCATGCTGGTCCCGGACGGTGCGGAGGCCGCCCGGGACAAGGCTCAGGCCACCATGATCGACGCCTTTGTCGCCGCCATGCAGCTCGGCCAGGTGCTGCTCTACACGCTGGACGGCATCGACCGGGCCGGCAGCAACAACCTCTGGATGCGGCGCACCCGCATCACGGCCGCCGCCGGCGCACCGGACCCGGGCGACGACGAGTTGACGGCGCGGCTCGGCCAGGCCCGGCTGCTGCCCTCCCCGTCCGGCACCTGGCGGTCGGCCGAGCTGAGCGGCGCCCTGCACGGCGTACAGGCCCGGGCGTCCGTCGTGCATCTGCTCAACCCATCGTCAGAGAACGACAGTCGGGGAGGTGAGGGCCGATGAGCGCGCCCGCCGCCGTACTCGCGGGGCTCGGCTCCTATGTGCCGCCTCGCACGGTGACCAACGACGAGCTGTCCCAGCACCTCGACACCAACGACGAATGGATCGTGCAGCGCACCGGCATCCGGCAGCGGCACTGGTCCGATCCCGGCGTGGCCACCAGCGACCTTGCGGTCGAGGCGGGCCACCGGGCGCTGAAGTCGGCGGGGGCCCAGGCGCCGGGTGACATCGGCATGGTGATCGTGGCCACTACGACGCCCGACCAGCAGTGCCCCACCACCTCGCCGGACGTCGCCGCACGGCTCGGTCTCGGCAATGTCGCCGCGCTGGACCTGGCGGCCGGCTGCTCGGGCTTCATCTACGCGCTCGCCACCGCGTCCGCGACCCTGATGGCCGGGTACGCCGAGCGCGTTCTGGTCATCGGCGCCGAGACCTTCCGTCCGTTCCTCAACCCCACCGACCGCGGCACGTCGGTGATCTTCGGCGACGGTGCCGGTGCGGTGGTGCTGCGCCGCGGCACCATCGACGAGCCCGGCGCGGTCCTGACGGTGGACCTGGGCTCGGACGGCAGCCTCAGGGAACTGGTCGGCATCCCGGGCAACGGCTCGCGGCACCGGTCCACCGACCGTCCGCCGCACCCGGACGACCAGTACCTCTACATGAACGGCAAGGAGATCTTCCCGCACGCGGTCCGCCGGATGGCACAGTCCTCGTCGGCCGCGCTCGAGAACGTCGGCTGGAACGTCGACGACGTCGACCATGTGGTGGGCCATCAGGCGAATCTGCGCATCCTGCAGGCCCTGGCGCAGCTCCTGGGCGTGGACAAGCAGCGCGTGGTCACCCATCTCGATCAGGTGGGCAACACCTCGGCCGCCTCCATCCCGCTGGCACTGGCCGACGCCGCGGCCAAGGGCCGTTTCCAGCGCCATGACCGGCTGCTGCTCACCGCCTTCGGGGCCGGCCTGACGTGGGGTTCGGCCGCCCTCACCTGGCCGGGGGTCACCCTCGCCTGAAAACCTTCGTTCGTTTGGAGAGAAAGCGCTATGACGAGCCGAATATCCCTTGAGCCCGAGGCCGTGCTCGACGTTCTCAAGACCCACTTCGACGTCCCCGCCGACACGGCCGTCGACACCGAATTCCAGCTCCTCGACCTGGATTCCCTGGTCCTGATCGAGCTGGGCGTCATCTTGTCGAAGCAGTACGGCGTCGACGTGACCGGCGACGAACTGGCCTCCGCGGGAACCGCCGTCCAGGCCGCCGAGCTGGTCTCCGAGAAGGCCGCGAACAGCTGATCATCACCGCGTATTCGACCGCTCTCACCCGCAATAAAAGGAGAACACGGTGACCACCCTGATGCTACTTCCGGACGGAATGCGCCGCTGGTCCAAGGCGCACGAGGTATCCCTCGACGAGGGATACACGGCGATGGCGGACAAGCTGATCGAGTTCATGGGCTGGGCCAAGGAGGCGGGCGTCAAGACGCTCTACGTCACGTCCTCCTCGGCCGCCAACCACAGCCGCCCCGAGGCCGCGGTGACCACGTTCATGAACGCGTTCACGGACGTGGTGCGGCGCATCCACGACACGTACAACTTCGATTTCTCCGGGTCGCTCGACCTGGTCGCCGACCCCTACGTCTCCGAACTGGAGTCGCTGCGGGACAAGTCGGCCAAGGACGCGGACTTCACGCTGCACTACATCCTCGGCATGTCTCTCCAGCACGAGGTCCTCGGCATCTTCAACAAGCTCAACGGGAAGATCCCGGAGCTGACCCCGGAGATCCTCGCCGAGAACGCGTACATCCCGACGCAGGTCGATTACCTCATCCGCACCGGCGGTGCGATACGGATGTCGTCCTTCTTCCCGCTGATGTCGCCGTACGCGGAGCTTTATTTCTCTCCGATCCTGTTCCCCGACATGACGCGAGCCGAATTCGACGCCGCTCTGCAGGACCTTCAGGGCCGGGACCGGCGCTTCGGCGGCTATCCCGCGTGAGCCACCTCTGAACCGCACCACGCACACAAGCGTCAAGGCAGAAACTGGGAGGATGCATGTCGAGGACCGCCGAAGTGGAACGGGTGTATTCGGCGATCGAGGAAGCGGCTGGACTGTTGAGCGCGGTCTGCTCACGTGACAATGTCTGGCCGGTTCTGGACGCGTTCGGGGACGAACTCGCGGAGGCCATGATTGTTTTCGGCGGGCAGGCCGGCGATCGCCACGCGGGAGAGCTCGACTACAGCTTCACCGTCCCTTCGTCGATCGGAAATCCGTATCCCCACGCGCTGTCGCGTGGGCTTGTCACCGAGACGGACCATCCCGTCGGCTCCGTGCTCTCGGACATCCAGGGGCGATGGCCCATCAAGGAGCACTTTGTCGACGCCGGAGTCGTCGGCGGATTCAAGAAGCTCTACGCGCACTTCCCCGACAACATGCAGAAGGTGTCGGACATCGCCGACATCCCGTCGATGCCGCGTGCCGTGGCCGAGAACGCGGCGCTCTTCGCCCGCTACGGCCTGGACCAGGTGGCGATGATCGGGGTCGACTACCGGCACAAGACGGTCAGTGTGTACTTCCACTTCGGGCCGGACGGCCGCCCCGAGCCGAGCACCATCCGTGCGCTGCTCAGCGACCTCGGGATGCCGGAGCCGGACGAGCCGACGCTGGAGTTCGCCCACAAGTCGCTGCGGGTCAATATCACGCTCGGCTGGGAAACCGGGGACGTCATCCGGGTCGCCTTCGCCCCGCCGCCGGTCCGCGGTCTGGATCCGTCGGCGCTTCCCGGCCAATTGACGCCGCGCATGGAGGAGTTCGCACGCGTCTCTCCGCGCGCGTACGCCGGTGGCCGCGTGAACATGTACGCCGTCAAGTGGATGCGCGGCGAGGAATTCCACGAGGTCTGTACGTACTACCAGCTCACGCCCTGGTACGAGAAGATCCTGACGGACGCTCCCAAGGAACAACAGGGGTAACGCGAGCAAGACCGTTCTCAACCGTGCCGCACTCGACTAGTCCTCTGGTCGAGTGCGGCACCTTGAACAAGCGCTGCACCCAAAACCCCCTGGAGCACACATGTCCGGAGCAACCGAGACGGCGAACGCAGGAGCGGAGAATCTGGCCGCGTACGCGAACGCCCGCTTCCAGGAGGCCATCGCCGGGCCGCGCGAGCAACTCGGCGAGCGCCTCTTCCGTATGTCCCTGACGGCCTGGGAGAACCCTGAGCTGAGGCCGACGCTCCTCGAGAAGATCCGGTCCGCGGCCACCAGCGACGCCGGCGCGGCTCAGTTGCGCGACCACTTCTCCTCCATGCTCGTCGACCGGGTGGGAGAGGTGGTCGACGCGCCGCGGCTGAACCTCAACGCGGTGGTGACGCAGGTCGTGGGCGTCATCATGCTGCGCTACGTGATGCGGATGGAGCCGCTCGCGTCGGCATCGGTGGATGAGCTCGTCGACACCTTCGCTCCCACGATCCAGCGCTATCTGGACGCGTAGCCCGAGTTCACCGCCCTTCAAGAACAGAGCCCAGAATGATGTATGGAGGACGAATGTCCGGGACCGCCGTAGAAAAGCTCTACTCGGCCATCGAGGAAACAGCCGGCCTGCTGGACGTGACGTGTTCGCGTGACAAGGTCTGGCCTGTGCTGGCCTCGTTCGAGGACGCGATCCCGCAGGCCGCGATTCTTTTCCGGGTGGCGACCGACAAGCGCCATGCCGGAGAGCTCAACCTGCACTTCATGATGCTTCCCGGCGACGTTGATCCCTATGCCCTCGCCCTGTCGAACGACCTCATGGCGAAGACGGAGCACCCCGTCGGCAGCCTGCTCTCGGACATCGCGGAACGCTTCCCGGTCGAAAGCTACGGCATCGACTTCGGAGTGGTGAAGGGCTTCCAGAAGACCTGGTCGTGCTTCCCCGGCAACAGCATGCAGAGCCTGTCGAAGCTCGCCGAAGTCCCGTCCGTGCCGAGCAGCCTGGCCGGAAACCTCGACTTCTTCTCCCGGTACGGCCTGGACGAGAATGTGACCCTCGTCGGGATCGACTTCGAGCACCGGACGATGAACGTGTACTTCGGCGAGGTGGCCGAACTCCTCGAGCCGGATGCCGTCAAGTCGATGCTCCGCGATCTCGAAATGCCGGAGCCGAGCGAGCAGTTGCTCAACTTCGCCAAGCAGTCGTTCGGCTTCTACGCCACTTTGAGCTGGGACTCGCCGCGGATCGAGCGTTTCTGCTATGCCGCGATCGCTCCGGATCCGATGGCACTCCTCGACCAGGTCGAGCCGAAGATCGAGCACTTCCTGAAGACCGTTCCGTACGGCGTCGACGACCCCAAGGCCGTCTATGCGGCGACGTCTCCGAACGACGGGGAGTTCTACAAGATCCAGTCGTACTACCAGTGGCGGCCGCGACTGGTGAACCACATGCACACGAGCGTGTCCGACTCCGGCGAGTAGTGTTCGCGGATTTCTCACGAGCCACTGCGAAGTGGGGCCATTGACCGGGTGACGGCGGCAGGGACCCCGCCGTATCCCTGCCGGCCAGAAGACCACTGTTTCGGATATTTACCCGCTGAGGAGTCGCTATGGGCCTTCTTGAGGAGATTCACCGTCCAGAAGACGTGCGGAGCCTGGGCTCTTCGCAGTTGCCGGAACTCGCAGCCGATATACGTGAATTCCTGGTGGCCGCGGTATCCAAGACGGGAGGGCACATCGGCCCGAACCTCGGAGTCGTCGAGCTGACGCTCGCTCTGCACCGGGTGTTTGAATCTCCACGGGACCTGCTGCTCTTCGACACCGGCCACCAGGCCTACGTACACAAGCTGCTGACCGGGCGCCGTGCGGGATTCGACCGGCTGCGCCAGCGTGGCGGCACCTCCGGCTATCCGAGTCAGGCCGAATCCGAGCACGACGTCATCGAGAACTCCCATGCCTCGACCGCGCTCTCCTACGCCGACGGGCTCGCGAAGGCCAGGCAACTGCTCGGCGACGACGGCCGAGTCGTCGCCGTCGTCGGGGACGGCGCGATGACCGGCGGCATGTCCTGGGAGGCCCTGAACAACATCGCCGCGGGCGAGGACCGCCCGGTGGTGATCGTGCTCAACGACAACGGCCGGTCCTACTCGCCGACCATCGGCGGCTTCGCCAGCCATCTGGCCGCGCTGCGGCCCGGCGCCGACGCCGGCGAGACAGCGGCGACGGCCCCGCAGACGCTGTTCGAGAACCTCGGACTCGCGTACATCGGACCGGTGGACGGACACGACCTGACCGCCCTCGAGGAGACCCTGAAAACGGCGCGCTCCCTCGAACGCCCGGTGGTCGTGCACTGCGTCACGAAGAAGGGCCAGGGCTTCGCTCCGGCGGAGAACCACGCGGAGGACTGCTTCCACGGCCCCGGCGCCTTCGACCCGGTGACCGGCGAGTCGAAGGCCTCCGCCACCTCCTGGACCGAGGTGTTCGGGTCCGAGCTGGTGAAGATCGGCGCCGAGCGCTCCGATGTCGTGGCCCTCACGGCGGCCATGCTGCACCCGACCGGCCTCGCCGAATTCGCCGAGGCCCACCCCGACCGCGTCTTCGACGTCGGCATCGCCGAGCAGCACGCGGTCACGTCCGCGGCGGGCCTCGCGCTCGGCGGCCTCCACCCGGTGGTGGCGGTGTACGCCACCTTCCTCAACCGCGCCTTCGACCAGGTCCTGATGGACGTCGCGCTGCACCGTCTTCCGGTCACCTTCGCCCTGGACCGCTCCGGCGTCACCGGCAGCGACGGGCCCAGCCACAACGGCATGTGGGACCTGTCGATGCTCCAGCTGGTGCCCGGCCTGCGCATCGCCGCCCCGCGCGACGGGGCCCGGCTGCGCGAACTGCTGCGCGAAGCGGTGGACGTGTCCGACGCGCCCACGGCCATCCGGTACCCCAAGGGCCCGGTGGCCGCGGACCTCGACGCCGTCGGCAAGTGCGGCGCCATGGACGTACTGTCCCGTCACCGCGGCCTGGGGAACACCGGTTATGACGCCGAGGACGTCCTGCTGATCGGCGTCGGCTCCATGGCCGGTGTGTGCGTGGAAGCCGGGCGCCTGATCGCAGCTCAGGGCCTGGGCGTCACGGTCGTCGACCCCCGGTGGGTCAAACCCCTGGACTCCGCCATCGCCGACCTGGCCCGTCAGCACCGCCTGGTGGTCGTGGTCGAGGACAACGGCCGGGTGGGCGCCGTCGGCGACGCGGTCGTCAGGCTGCTGCGCGATGCCGACATCGACATGCCCGTACGCACCTTCGGCGTCCCCCAGGAGTTCCTCGAGCACGCCAGCCGGTCCGAGATCCTCGCCGACATCGGGCTCAACGCCCAGAGCCTCGCCCGCACCATCACCCCCCTCGTACAGCGGAGTTCCGCTGCTGACCGTGACGACGACCGGTCCATGCCCTTGCACGTATGACAGGAGACTCGCTCGTGCCGAACGTCGATCTAGGCATCCCGCAGTTCCCGCAACAGCCGATCCTCAAGCGACGGCACTCCCGTTCGTTCTCGGTGGGGGCCGTCGGAGTGGGCGGGGACCATCCCATTTCGGTGCAGTCGATGACCACCACGCTGACGTCCGACGTCAACGCGACCTTGCAGCAGATCGCCCAGCTCACCGCTGCCGGATGCCAGATCGTCCGCGTCGCCGTGCCCTCGCAGGACGACGCCGACGCCCTGCCCGAGATAGCCCGCAAGTCGATGATCCCGGTCATCGCCGACATCCACTTCCAGCCCAAGTACGTCTTCGCGGCGATCGACGCCGGCTGTGCGGCCGTGCGGGTCAACCCGGGCAACATCAAGAAGTTCGACGACCGGGTCAAGGACATCGCCCAGGCCGCGTCCGCCGCCGACGTTCCCATCCGGATCGGTGTCAACGCCGGCTCTCTCGACAAGCGCCTGCTCGAGAAGTACGGCAAGGCCACCCCGGAGGCGCTGGTCGAGTCCGCGCTGTGGGAGGCGTCCCTCTTCGAGGAGCACGACTTCCACGACGTCAAGATCTCGGTCAAGCACAACGACCCGGTCGTGATGATCGAGGCCTACCGGCAGCTGGCCGCCCGGTGCGACTATCCCCTGCACCTCGGCGTCACCGAGGCCGGGCCCGCCTTCCAGGGCACCATCAAGTCCGCCGTGGCCTTCGGCGCGCTGCTCAGCGAGGGCATCGGCGACACCCTGCGGGTCTCCCTCTCCGCCGATCCGGTGGAAGAGGTCAAGGTCGGCCTGAAGATCCTGGAGTCGCTCGGCCTGCGTGAGCGAGGGCTCGAGATTGTCTCCTGCCCCTCGTGCGGGCGCGCCCAGGTGGATGTGTACAAGCTGGCCGACGAGGTCAACGCCGCCCTGGAGGGCTTCCCCGCTCCCCTGCGGGTGGCGGTCATGGGCTGTGTGGTCAACGGCCCCGGCGAGGCCCGCGAGGCCGACCTGGGCGTGGCCTCCGGCAACGGGAAGGGCCAGATCTTCGTCAAGGGAGAGGTCGTCAAGACCGTGCCCGAGTCGCAGATCGTCGAGACGCTCATCGAGGAGGCCATGCGCCTCGCCGAGGAGATGGGCATCGATCCGCTCGGCGAAGAGACCGCCCGGTGAAGAGCAAACGAGTTGGTCGGTTTAGTGGCCGCTTCTGGCGGCTCAACTAGACCTCCAGCCTCTCGAGACTTTACACAGGATCACCCTTGATCCCCTCGAACTGCGCTTGAAATCAAGGGTTGTTGCTGGTGAGAGGCCCCATGGAACCCTTGCTCCGGGCAGGATGTACACGGGCGTGCGGTTTTCTATTGACAGACCGGTTGCGCGGTTTTTAGCGTGGGCGCCGCTGGATACGGGGTCGGGGCCGCGTGAGGTCACTTCAGATGTGCAGCCCCGCTAAAAATAAGGACACTTCACATGGCGACGTCCGAACATTCTTCTGTCTCAGGTTTCTCACCGAAGCGCAGATCGCTGCTGATCGGCACGGCCTCAACTGCCGTGCTGACCACCCTGGGTGGCATCGGAACGGCCTCCGCCAAGGAGTCCCGCGCGGCGGCGGCCGATTTCGACTTCGACAAGGGCAACTTCCACCGGGACCTGCTCAGCACCCCGGTCGCCCCGCTCAAGGAGCCCATCGGCCCCATGGACGCCACCGTCCTCGTCTATCTCACCCACCTCACGATGACGGCGTGGTTCGACGCGCTGGCGCCCTACCACCCGACCGCGGTCGGCGTGCACTCCCGGATCAAGCGCCGCCCCTCCAGCGAGGCCGCCACCAACAAGAACAAGAACATCGCCGCGCTGTACGCCGGGTACCAGGTGATGAAGGCCACGTTCACCGACCAGGTGCCGGGCTACGTGAAGCTCTTCACCTCGCTGGGCCTGGACCCCGAGGACACGTCGGAGGACCCGACCACCGCCGTCGGCATCGGCAACATAGCCGGCAAGGCCGTCGTCAAGGCCCGCAAGCGCGATGGCATGAACTTCGCGGGCGACGAGGGCCGCAAGTACAACGGCCAGCCCTACGAGGACTACACCGGCTATGTCCCGGTGAACACCGCCTACAAGGTGGTCAACCCCTCGAAGTGGCAGCCGGTTCCCGGACCGCACCGCCGCCGTGTCGGCGGTGGCCCCGGCGACAAGGGCATCTTCACCGACCAGCGGTTCGTCACCCCGCAGATGGGCCGGGTCAAGGCCCACACCTTCAAGGACCCGAGCAAGTTCAAGCTCGCCCCGGCCAACCACACCGACCACACCGACCCGCGCAGGTACAAGCGCTCGGTGGACGAGATCCTGGCGGCGTCGGCCGGACTCACCGACGAGCAGAAGTCGAAGGCGGAGTTCTTCGACAACAAGTTCCTGGGCATCGGCCAGTCGACGAAGTACGCGGCCCTGGCCCACGACCTGGACCTCGACGACTGGATCCACCTGCACTTCACGAGCTCCACGGCGCAGTGCGACGACCTGATCGCCGCCTGGTACCAGAAGCGCGAGAAGGAAGCCGTCCGGCCGTACACCGCGGTCCGCCACGCGTACGCCGGCCGCAAGGTGAGCGCCTGGGGCGGGCCCGGCAAGGGCACGGTCCACGACATGCCCGCCGAAGAGTGGACCAGCTACCTGCCGGTGGGCGACCACCCCGACTACCCGTCGGGCTCGACCACGCTCTGTGCCGCGGAGGCGCAGGCGGCGCGCCGCTTCCTCGGCGACGACATCCTCGATCTGACGTGGGACATCCCCGCGGGATCCTCGCTGACGGAGCCCGGGATCACGCCCGCCAAGGACCTGAAGGTGCACTACGCCACCTGGAGCGAGTTCGAGAAGGACTGCGCCATGAGCCGGGTGTGGGCGGGTGTGCACTTCAAGGCGACGGTCGAGAGGTCCCTCGTCTTCGGCAAGCAGTTCGGTGACCTGGCCTACGAGCACGTGCAGCGACTCATCAAGGGTGACGTCAAGGACTGACCCCTCCCTCAACTGCGGTGGCGGGCCCTCCCCCGAGCCCGCCACCGTGGTCAGCCTCATCCCCCTGGACAAGCAGAGAACAAGGGCCGCTGTTCTCAAGGCACCGGGAACAACAACCCAGGCGAAGAGCGGCCGCCATAGATCGCCCGTTACGCATCCGTCTCGGAGACAAGGAACGCAACCATGGCGTCAAGCCGCTCTTCCCTCCCCGACTTCTCGCCCCGCCGCAGATCGCTGCTGCTCGGCACGGCCTCGGCCGCGACGCTGGCCACCCTGGGGGCCACCGGCAGGGCCGCCGCCGCCGACGCGGCGCCCCAGCCCCAACTCGACCTCGACACCGGCAACTTCCTCGACTGGTTCCAGCCCCAGGACGACGGCGCCGGCGTGTCACCCTCGTCGGAGATTTTCGGCCCGATGGACGTGACCGTCTTCCTCTGGATCAACGTCTTGACGGGGCTCGCGTGGTACGACGCGGTGGCGCCCTACACCGAGACCGCGGTCGGTGTGCACTCCCGGATCAAGCGCCGCCCCTCCAGCGAGTCCGCCACCAACCGGAACATGAACACCGCCGCCATCCATGCGCAGTACCGGTTGTACAAGGGCACGCTGCCGTCAAGGCTGGAGCCCATGCGGAAGCTGATGACCTCGCTGGGCCTGAACCCCGACGACGATTCGACGGACCCGACCAGTCCGGTCGGCATCGGCAACATCGCCGGCAAGGCCGTCTTCGAGGCCCGCAAGGAAGACGGCATGAACTACCTCGGCTACGAGGGCGGCCGCCGGTACAACCCCATGCCCTGGGCGGACTACACCGGCTACAAGCCCGTGAACACCGCCTTCGAACTCGTCGACCCCACACGCTGGCAGCCGCTGCTCCACCCCCACAACGGCCGCCGCGTCGGCGGAGGCCCGGGCGACCTTGGCATCTACGTCACCCAGCATTTCGTCACTCCGCAGATAGCGCGGGTCAAGCCCCACCTCTTCCCGGGCCCGGACAAGTTCTCGATCGCCCCGCCGGACTTCAGCAACGACGCCGGCAGCCGCAAGTACAGGCGTGCGGTGGACGAGATCCTGGAGGCCTCGGCCGGGCTCACCGATGAGCAGAAGGCCATCACGGAGGTCATGGACAACAAGATCTGGGGCATCGGCCACTCGGCGCTTGTCATGGCCCGCAGCCACGACAAGAACGGCGAAATGGGCGTAGAGGGCTGGGCCAAGTTCATCCTCACGCACCTCCTTGCGACGTTCGAGCCGCTGATCGTCACCTGGCACCACAAGCGCAAGTACGACGCCGTACGGCCGGTCAGCGCGGTCCGGCACCTGTACCGCCGCGACGAGGTGACCTCCTGGGGCGGCCCCGGCAAGGGCACGGTCAAGGACATGCCCGGCCGCGAGTGGTCCCCCTACCTGCCCACAGGGGACCACCCGGAGTACCCGTCGGGCTCCACGACGATCTGCTCCTCGTCGGCGCAGGCGGCCAGGCGCTACTTCGGCACCGACGCCCTGGACTGGAAGTTCACCTTCCGTACCGGCACGTCGCGGACGGAACCGGGCTTCGCCCCCGCCCACGACGTCCCGTTGCACTTCGCCACCTGGACCGACTTCGCCAAGAACTGTGCGGTCAGCCGGGTGTGGGGCGGAGTGCACTTCAAGAAGACGGTCGAGAGGTCCCTGGTGTTCGGCGAACAGTTCGGCGACCTGGCCCACGAATTCGTGGAGCGGCACTCCAGCGGCGAGGCCAAGGACTGACCCAACGCCGGTGAGGGCGGGGCCCGGCACGGCCCGCCCTCACCGGTTCGGTCTCGGTCGTCTCCTCCCGAGGCCCGGTGACCGTGTCACAGGTCAGCTGGTGTGTCTCGTCTTAAAGGTGACGCCTTAAGACCGTTGGTTGAACAAGGAGATGATCATGGCAACACCGAATGCAGCCGCTGCGGCCGAGCCCGCTTCGGGGCCGGTTGCGGACCCGAAGCGATGGCTGGTCCTCGCTGTCGTCTGTACCGCCTACCTCATGGTGGGCCTCGATCTGACCGTGATGAACCTGGCGCTGCCCTCCGCGCAGGAAGACCTGGGCTTCACGGACGCCGACAGGCAGTGGATCGTGACCGCGTACGCGCTGCCTTTCGGAAGCCTGCTGCTGTTCTGCGGACGCCTGTCCGACCTGATCGGCCGTAAGGAGAGCTTCCTCATCGGAGTGGGCGGCTTCTCCGCCGCCTCCGCTGTCGGCGGCGCCGCGAACAGCTTCGAGATGCTGGTGACGGCCCGTGCCTTCCAGGGGGCCTTCGCCGCGATGCTGGCACCGACCGTCCTGGCCGTGGTGGCCACGCAGTTCATCGATCAGAAGGAGAAGAACAAGGCCTTCGGCATCTTCAGCGCGGTCGCGTCCAGCGGCGCGGCCCTGGGCCTGATCATCGGCGGCGCACTGACCACCTCCCTGGACTGGCGGTGGTGCATGTACGTCAACCTGGTCTTCGGCGTCACCGCGCTCATCGGGGGCCAGCTGCTGATGCAGAAGCAGCCCAGGCCGGGTGCCAAGATGGACGTTCCGGGTGTGCTGGTGGCGTCCGCCGGTATGTTCTGCGTGGTCTACGGCTTCTCCAACGCCGCGGAGAACAGCTGGAGCACGCCCTCGACGTGGGGCGTCCTCGCGGCCGGTGGCGTACTGCTGGTCATTTTCGCGGCGTGGCAGACGCGCGCCGCGAATCCGCTGCTGCCGCCCCGGATCGTTCTCGACCGCAACCGCGGCGCCGCGTACCTCACGGTGCTGCTCGTCGGCATCGGCATGTTCGGCGTCATGCTGTTCCTCATCTACTTCATGCAGAACAACCTGGGTTACTCGGCCATCACCTCGGGTTCCGCGCTCCTGCCGATGATCGTGTTCACCACCGTGGCCGCCGGCATCGGTGCCATCAGGCTGCTGCCGCTGTTCGGCCCCAAGCCGCTGATCAGCACCGGCATGGTGATGAGCGCGGCGGGCATGGCCTGGCTGACCAGGATCGACGCGGACGCGTCGTACGTGGTGGACCTGCTCGGACCGCTGGTCGTCATCGGTGCCGGTATGGGCCTCATCTACTCCGCGTCGTCGCGCACCGGCACCTCCGGTGTGGCACCCCAGGAAGCGGGGATCGCCTCGGCGTGCATCAACACCGGCCAGCAGCTCGGCGGCGCCGTCGGCACCGCACTGCTCAACACGATCGCCGCCACCGCCGCCACCGGCTGGCTGGACAGCAACGTGCAGGGCAAGCCGTCGCCGGAGCAGCTCGGCATCGCCGCGATCGACGGCTACACCACGGTGTTCTGGTGGTGCACCGCCATCTTCACCTTCGGCGCCGTCATCGCCGCTGTGCTGCTGCGCGGCGGCCCCCTGCCCGTGCCCGCGGAAGCCGCTGCTCAGAAGCCCGAGCAGGCCGAAGCGGCGCAGTCCTGACGCGCGCCGACCCGGCGCGCGGCCGTCCCCCTCGCCCTGAACGGCAGCTGTAGACAGGGGTGTTCGGCCGCGCGCCGGGTCATGGCCGGGGCGGACGAGAGGGCCCGCCGAGAAGCAGCGGAACGTACCTGCAGACCTGTCTACAGCTGCCGTCTCTTCACAAGGACCACAAGGACCACAAGGACAAGGAACAGAACCATGACGACGTCCCGACCCTCTCCGGCCTCCGGCAACGCACCCGGGCGCAGGTCTGTGCTGATCGGCACGGCATCGGCCGCGGCGGCGACCACCGTGGGCGGCACCGGCGCGGCGGCGGCCGCCGACAAGCCCGCCGGATCAGCTGCGGCGGAGCCGCCCAAGTTCGACCTCGACAAGGGCAACTTCTACACGGACCTGATCGGCAAGTCGGGCGACACGACCGGGCAGCACCAGGCCCTCGACCCGCAGAACGTGTCCGTCATCATCTGGATCCAGGACATGCTGCAGGCCGCGTGGTTCGACGCCCTGGCGCCCTACCACCCCACCGCGGTCGGTGTGTTCTCCCGGATCGAGCGCCGCCCCGCCGAGGAGGGCGCCACCAACCGGAACAAGAACATCGCGGCGCTGCACGCCTCGTATCAGGTGATCAAGCCCGTCTACCCGGACCGGGCGGACGTCATGCGGCAGTTGCTGACCATGGTCGGCCTGGACCCCGACGACGATTCGACGGACCCGACCACCGCCGTCGGCATCGGCAACATAGCCGGCAAGGCCGCCCTGCGGGCCCGCAGGCGTGACGGGATGAACTTCCTCGGCGACGAGGGCGGCGCGTACCACGGCCAGCCCTACGACGACTACACCGGCTACGAGCCGGTGAACACCTCCTACAAGCTGGTCAACCCCTCGAAGTGGCAGCCGCTGGCGAGCCCGCACCGCCGCCGCGTCGGCGGGGGCCCCGGCGACAAGGGCATCTTCATCGACCAGCGGTTCTCCACCCCGCAGCTGCGGCTGGTCAAGGCGCACAGCTACAAGGACCCGGCCGAGTTCGAGCTCGCCAGGCCCGAGCACCTCGACCACACCAACGTGAACAAGTACAAGAGCGCGGTGGACGAGGTCCTGGCGGCGTCGGCCAAGCTCACCGACGAGCAGAAGGTGAAGACGGAGTTCTTCGACAACACCTACCTGGGCATCCTCCAGTCGACGAAGGCCGCGGGCCTGGCCCACGACCTGGACCTGGACGGCTGGATCCACCTGCTCTTCACCAGCTCGGTGGCGCAGCTCGACAGCCTGATCGCCGCCTGGCACCACAAGCACGAGGACAACGCCGTGCGGCCCGCCAGCGCGATCCGGCACGTCTACGGCGACCGCAAGGTGAGCGCCTGGGGCGGCCCCGGCAAGGGCACCGTCGACGACATCCCCGCCGACCAGTGGGGCAGCTACCTGCCCGCGGGAGACCGCCCCGAGTACCCGTGCGGCACCACGACGCTCGTGGCCGCCCAGGCGCAGGCGGTACGGCGCCTCCTCGGCGACGACGTGCTGGAGTGGAAGCAGCCCTTCCCCGCAGGATCGACGCAGACGGAGCCGGGCGTCACCCCCGCCAAGGACATCGAGCTGCACTACGCCACCTGGAGCGCGTTCGAGAAGGACTGCGCCGCGAGCCGCGTGTGGGCCGGTGTGCACTTCAAGAAGACGGCCGAGACGTCCCTCGAGTTCGGCAGGCAGTTCGGCGACCGCGCCTACGAGTTCGTGCAGCGGCACATCAAGGGCGACGTCAAGAAGTGACCCCCGCGCCTTGACGTACGTACGGAGAATCAGCGCCGGCGACCGTGCCCGGCGCTGATTCTCCCCCCCATGTCACACCCGGCCGGGCTGTCTCGTCTCAGGTATCGAAGGTCGTCGGTCCCCAAGTCGCGGCGAACGCCGCCGCCCTGGCTGCAGAGCAGAAGGTGAAGAACGTGGTCAACACCGTCGACGGCGAACCGGCCCGGGCAGCCGAGCGGGCCGCCCCCTTCGCGAACCTGAGCGGGGGCGAATCGGCGGGAGGAACTGGCGTGAGGCGGACCGAGGAGTTCGAGGAGCTGCGGTCACTGCTGTTCTCGATCGCCTACCGGATCCTGGGCAGCGTGAGCGAGGCCGAGGACGCGGTCCAGGAGACCTGGCTGCGCTTCGACGCCTCCCCCGCCCGGCCCAGGTCGACCAAGGCGTTCCTGTCGGCCACGGTGACCCGGATCTCGATCGACGTGCTGCGCTCGGCCCGTGTCCGGCGCGAGGAGTACGTCGGGCAGTGGCTCCCTGAGCCGCTGCTCACCGACCCCTACGAGGATCCCGCCCGGTCGGCGGAGCTTGCCGACTCGTTGTCGATGGCGGCCCTGCTCCTCATGGAGCGGCTCTCTCCGCTCGAGCGCGCGGTCTTCGTGCTCCGGGAGGTGTTCACCTTCGGGTTCCCGGAGATCGCATCGGCGGTGGGACGCTCGGAGTCGGCGTGCCGTCAGCTCGCGGTGCGGGCGCGGCGGCACATGAACGAGGGCCGGCCCCGGTTCGAGGCCGACCGTCAGGAGCGGCAGGAACTCGCCGAGCGGTTCTTCGGTGCCCTGCGGGAGGGGGACGTCGACGGGCTGCGGGACCTGCTCACCGCGGACGTGCAGTTGATCGGGGACAGCGGCGGGAAGGCTCCGCAGCTGTCCAGGACCGTCACCGGCGCCGACGACGTGGCCAAGCTGCTCGCCTGGTTCTTCCCCATGCTCATGCGGGTCGACGTGACGCTGGAGCCGCAGCAGGTGAACGGCCAGCCCGGCGGGATCTTCCGCGACCGGGACGGCAAGGTGCTCAACACCTGGACGCTCGACGTCACCGAAGGACAGATCCAGACGATCCGCTCGGTGAGCAACCCCGACAAGCTCGGGCACCTGGGCCCGGTGGCGGACGCCTGGGCGGTCAACCGTGAGGCGGCCCGGGTCTTGACCACGTCCACCACGTCCAGGATCCGTGCCAGTACGGGGAAGGGGCCACCGACACCGAGAGCCCGACGAACACGGTGAACGTGGCGCCGATCCCCGGCGGAAGGGCACCGCGGTGGAGCCTGTCGCGGTGCCCACGCTCACCAGGACGTCAGCTGTCGGCGCCGGCCGGAGACGTGACGTCCGCGACGAGGTCGTCGAAGGTGAGGCTGAACAGGGCGTGGTCGCCGGTGAGTCCGGAGACCAGCTTGACGAAGTCCACCTTGGGCTCGTTCTTCTTGTCGGGGTCGGTGATCTCCTGGGCCATGTTGAAGTAGAAGCCCTTGGTCTTCGAACGGTCGTAGAAGGCCTCCACGAACGTACGGATGTCGTTGAAGAAGTCCTGGTACGCGGAGGCGTACCGGTCCAGCGCCTTCTCCTCGATCTCCGGGTGCTCGATGACCTGGTCGACGACCCTCGAGAGCGCGCTGCCGGCCATGGTCGCGAGCGCGACGCCGGTCGAGAACAGCGGGTCCACGAAGGCGGCCGCGTCGCCGACCAGCACCCAGCCGTCTCCGTGGAAACGCTGGTTGGTGTAGGACCAGTCGCGTGCGGAGCGGAATCCCGTGGTCTGGTGCGCGTCCTTGAGGAGCGCCTTGAGCTTGGTGGTCTGCGCCATCTCGGAGTGGAAGAGATCCTCGAGGGACACATCGGCGGCGCTCGCGGTGGCCGAACGCGTCACGTAACCGACGCTGAAGACACCCTTGTCGATCGGGATGCCCCAGAACCAGCCGTCCTTGATGCCCTCGATGAGGATGTTGGTCCACTCGTCGCCGGGAAGCCGGTGGCAGCCGTCGAAGTACGTCCACACCGCGACGTTCTGCAGCTGGTCGTGCCAGTTGAGCTCGGAGTACTTCCGGCCTATCACCCGGGCCTGCCCGGAGGCGTCGATGACCAGGGAGGCCCTGGTCTCCTGGACCGCGGGGAGCCCGCGCACGGCGTACTTGACGCCGACGACGCGGCCGTCCTCCTCGATGGTGTCCTTCACCGTCGCCTCTTCCACGACGGTGGCACCCAGTTCGCGCGCGCGGTCCAGGATCATCGTGTCCAGGTCGGCGCGGCGCGTGTGGTACGAGTACGGGATTTTCCCGCCGGTGCTGAACGAGAAGTTCCACGGAACCTCGTTGTTGCCCCAGACCAGCGTGCCGCCGTACTTGCGCTCAAATCCCTTGGCCTCCATGCGCTCGGTCAGGCCGAGTTCCTCCATGGGCAGCATGAATCCGGGAATGAGCGATTCCCCGATGTGATACCGCGGGAATCGCTCACGGTCGAGGACGAGAACGCGGCGACCGCGCTGAGCGAGAAGCCCCGCGGTGGTGGCACCGGCGGGACCGCCGCCGATGATGATGACGTCGAAATCGTCAGCGATTCCAAGCAGTTTGGACGACATGCGAGACCTTCCCCAGATCCGACATTCGCGCATTGCGTGAAGGCTTCTCCCGCTCCCGCAGAGCGCATTCACCAACCAGCGTGCAGGGGAAGATCAGTTGGTGTCATCGCCCAGATTGCTCAGCCGGACACCGACCGGACATATGCCGGACATAGCCCGTACGCCGGGACCACAAAATGCGACATACGCGTATCTGCTTGAGCGGCTCGAATCAGACGCTGCTCGCTCTCAACCGCCTGGGGCGACGATGCCGTTCGGTTCCTCCTGGGGCCGCGGGGACAGCGCCTCACCGAGATGGATGGCATGGATACGCATCAGACCACGGCACTTCTTGTCGGCCTCGCCGTCATGGTGTTCCTGGCCCGCATGCTCGGCGTGCTGGCCCGGCGGCTCGGCCAGCCGGCCGTGATCGGTGAGGTCCTCGCCGGTATCGCGCTGGGCCCGACCCTCTTCCACGGCGCGATAACCGACGCCCTCTTCCCGGACGACATACGGCCCCTGCTCAGTGCGCTGGCCGCCGTCGGCATCGCGGTCTTCATGTTCATCGTCGGCCTGGAGTGGGACGCGGCCATGATCCGGGGCAGCGGCAGCCTGGCCGCCTCCGTGTCGTTCAGCTCCATCCTGATGCCGTTCGGCCTCGGCGCGCTCCTGGCGCTGTATCTGATGGACGACTACGGCACCGACGACAAGACGTCGTTCATGCTCTTCATGGGCATCGCCATGTCCATCACGGCGTTCCCGGTCCTGGCCCGGATCCTCACCGACCGGAACATGACCCGCACCCCGATGGGCGTGATAGCCCTGGCCTGCGCCTCCATCGACGACGTCCTGGCGTGGTCCCTGCTGGCCGCCGTGGTCGCCCTGAGCGGCTCGGCGGGACCCGACCAGTGGCGCATCCTGCTCGCCGTCCCCTATCTGCTGGGCATGTTCTTCGTCGTACGCCCCCTGCTGCACCGCCTGGTGGCCCGCCGGCCCGATCTGCGGCTCACCCCGACGGTGCTCGCGTGCGTCCTGACGGGCCTGCTGCTGTCCGCCGCGGCCACCGAGTGGGTCGGCCTGCACTACATCTTCGGCGCCTTCCTCTTCGGCCTGATCCTGCCGCGCACCGGCAGCGAGCAGCTGCGCGCCGAAGTCCAGGACCGTCTGGGGCAGATGAACGGCACGCTGCTGCTGCCGGTGTTCTTCCTGGTCGCCGGTCTGAACGTCGACCTCTCGAACCTGGACGCGGCCGGTCTCGGTGCCCTGGCGCTGATCCTTCTGGTGGCCGTCGGCGGCAAGTTCACCGGAGCGTTCGCCGCCGCCCGCCTCAACGGGATGCCGGTCAGGCAGTCCGCCACGCTCGCCACCCTGATGAACACCCGCGGCCTGACCGAACTCATCGTCCTGAACGTGGGCCTGCAACTGGGCTTCCTCAAACAGGACCTCTACTCGCTCATGGTGGTGATGGCCGTGGTCACGACCGCGATGGCGGGCCCCCTGCTGACCTGGCTCAACGGCCGCCCTGCGGACGGCGACCACACCAAGTCCCACGACACTCCCGACAGCGTGCCGGGGACAGCGGACACGGCCGCCCGGTAGACCTGAGCCCCATGGGGAGCGGCAGGTCGAGCATCACGGTACGGGTGCCGGCCAAGGTCAATGTCCAGCTCGCGGTGGGTGCAGCGCGCCCGGACGGGTTCCACGACCTCGCGAACGTGTTCCTCGCCAAGGACATCCCGGTGGCCGGCGGCATGGCGGGGGGCAGCGCGGACGGCGCGGGCGCGCTGCTTGCCTGCGACGCGCTGTGGAACACCGGTGCCTCCCGCGCCGAACTCCTCGCGATCTGCGCCGAGTTGGGCAGCGATGTCCCGTTCAGCCTGGTGGGCGGCGCGGCGCTGGGTACCGGGCGCGGCGAGCGGCTGACCCCCTTGCGGGTCGGCGGCGGCTTCCACTGGGTGTTCGCGATGGCGGAGCGTGGCCTGTCCACCCCGGCGGTCTTCCGCGAGTTCGACCGCCTTGCCGATGGCCGCTCCATCCCGGAGCCGGTCGCGTCGGCGGATCTCCTCGAGGCGCTCGCGACGGGCGACGCGGACGCGCTTGCCGCGGCCGTCTCCAACGATCCGCAGCCCGCGGCGCTTTCCCTCTTCCCGGAACTCGCCCGCACGCTGGAAGCGGGCCGCACGGCGGGCGCGCTCACCGCGCTGGTCTCCGGTTCCGGCCCGACGGCCGCCTTCCTCGCGCGCGACGCACAGGCGGCTCAGCAGGTCGCCCAGGAGCTGCGCTCCTCGGGTACCTGCCGGTCGGTGCGCACGGCGGCGGGGCCGGTCCCGGGCGCGACGACACTCACCGAGGCGCACGACACGGACGTACCCGTCGGGGCATGAGCCTTCGGCGTCCTCAGGCCGCCTTGTCCTTCTCCGGCGGCAGGATCAGGGTGGGTTCGAGGACGACGCGCACGGTCGGAGCGGGCTCTTCGCGCACCCACGTCACCGCGTGCCGGGTGCCCCGATGCCGGCTCGAGTGGGCCTGCGCGATCACCACGGCGACGTACGGAATGACGACCGCGCCGATGAGGGCGGCGACCGCGAGCACGGGCCAGCGGCTCCAGGTGGCGGCCATCACGACCACACAGGCGGTGCGCACCAGCATCGCGATGAGATAGCGGCGCTGGCGCCCGCGCAGATCGCGCGTCAGGCCGGTGCGCGCCCGGGTGATGGACTCGGCCGGGGGTGCGCCCCGGCGCCATGGGGTTCTGCTCATCGGGGCCTCCGTGAACATGGCGGTGGAAAAGACGACGGCGGCGCGGGTGACCTTGCCTTGATCACCCGCGCCGCCGTTCTTGGCCCGGACCTGCGTTGCGTGCTTGCGTCAGTGCGCTTCCTGGTCAGCGCACTTCCAGATCAGTGCACTTCCTGGTCGTCGGGCTCCCGCTTCTCGAGGGAGTGCTGCTTCGCGCCGTTCTCCAGTTCGCCGTGGGAACCGTGCTCGAAGTGCTCCAGGGCCTGCCGCATCTCCTGCGCGGTCGGCTTCTCGAGCTGTCCGCCGTACAGCCAGCGGCTGAGCTTGTAGCGCAGCACTTCCTTGCGGGCCTTGGGATTGGGCACGCCGTCGCCGTCCACGGCGGCCGGCTCCGGCAGCGGCTTGTAGGACGCCCTGGCCAGCAGCGCGTACTCCTTCCCGCGCTCGAGGCGCTCGTGCACCTCGACGAACTCGCCGTGCGGCAGCCGCACGATCTTCCCGGTCTCGCGGCCGTGCAGGATCTTGTCGTGATCCCGCCGCAGCAGGCCCAGGCAGATCCGCCTGGTGATGATGTACGTCAGCGCCGGGACGAGGAAGAATCCGATCCGCATCGTCCAGGTGATCGTGTTCACGGACAGATGGAAGCGCTCGGCCAGGATGTCGTTGGCGCCGCCGAAGAACAGCAGCAGGTAGAGCGCGACGAACGCGATGCCGAACGCGGTCCGCGTGGGGTGGTCGCGCGGCCGGTCCAGGAGGTGGTGCTCGCGTTTGTCCCCGGTGACCCAGGCCTCCAGGAACGGCCAGAGAGCGATCACGGCCATCATCACCGTGGGCAGGATGACGGCGGGGATCACGATCCCCATGTTGACGGTGTAGCCGCCCGGCAGGACGAACTCCCAGGCGGGCATGGCCCGTAGGGCGCCTTCGAGGAAGCCCATGTACCAGTCCGGCTGGGATCCCTGGGAGATCTGGTCGGCGCGATAGGGACCGTACTTCCACACCGGGTTGATCTGCGCGACGGCCGCCATCAGCGTCAGCACACCGAAGACCAGGAAGAAGAAGCCACCGGCCTTGGCCGTGTAGTTCGGGAACAGCGGCTCGCCGACGACGTTGTTCTCGGTGCGGCCAGGGCCCCGGAACTGGGTGTGCTTGTGGTAGAAGACCAGGATCAGGTGGACGAGAAGCAGGATGGCCACCAGCCCTGGGATCAGCAGGATGTGCACGGGATAGATCCGCGAGACTATGTCCTCACCCGGGAACTCGCTGCCGAACAGCAGCATGTGCGCATACGTGCCGACCACCGGGATGGCGAGCGTGATGCCCGAGGTGATGCGCAGACCGGTGCCGGAGAGCAGGTCGTCGGGGAGCCCGTACCCGAAGAAGCCCTCGAGGGTCACCAGCACCAGCATCGTGAAGCCGATCAGCCAGTTGGCCTCGCGCGGCTTGCGGAACGAACCGGTGAGGAAATGCCGCAGCGTGTGGCAGCACAGCGCGGCGATCATGGTCAGGGCTGCCCAGTGGTGCAGCTGGCGGATCAGCAGGCCACCGCGGATCTCGAGGCTGATTTCCGTCGTCGAGGCGAAGGCCTTCGACATCTGGACGCCCTTTAGCGGTGTGTACGGCCCGTTGTAGATGGTCTCGGCCATGCTCGGCTCGAAGAAGAACGTGAGCCAGGTCCCCGTAAGGAGCAGCACGACGAAGCTGTAGAGCGCAATCTCGCCGAACATGAAGGACCAGTGCTCGGGAAAGACCTTCCGGATCATGAACCGGAAGTTGTAGATCCCGAGGCGCCCGTCCGCCCAGTCGGCTATCCGCTCGCCCTTAGGTACCTCGGTGCGGGCACCCGGCGGCGCCGTTTCGGTCGTGCTCATACCCGCGCACCCTCCCCTCGCCGCTTGACAGTCACCGGCACATCCGATTCAGCCGACATGGTGTCGGTGGTCGGTGTGGCCTGCCGCGGCGCAAGCAGGCCCGTGCCTTCGAGCAGCTGGAACGCTATCGACGCGCGATGCGGCTCCACAACCGGCTTTGAGCCTAAATCCAGGCCCAACTCAAGCGATTCTTGAGCGGCTTTCAAGCGACGAGGTCGGGGCTTTATCTTGTTCTGTCTCAACTGGGCTGGTTTTGCGGACTCGTTGCGTGTGCGATTGAGAAACACGCTGGGCAAGTCGACGCCCGCAGACTCCAGTTGATCTGCTTTTGTCATGTGTGCAGCGTAGGCCCGAGCACTCTTTGCCGCACGGCCGGGTAGGCCTTGTCGCATATGGCTTGCCGCGTGTTTCGGGAGCGTGGTGTTTCAGGGCCGCTGCCGGTCGCCGACGGGGGCCGCGGCCGGCCACTGGGCGGAGGAGCCGTCGGTGGGCCGCCAGCGGGCGGATCCGGTGGCGACCCCGATGGCGGGACGGTCCGGGGCGACGGAGCGGCGGCGGCGCGCGGCGGGGCCGTGGGTGGTGCTGGGCGGGGCCTCGGAGACCGGGCCGCGCGGGCCGCGCAGCGCGGCGCGCAGCACCGCGGGACGCAGCGCCGCGGCGGGCGCGGCCGTCGCGTGCAGCATGTCGAGGAGCAGTGCCGCCGCGGACGGGTCGGTGGTCGCGGCGGCCGCGATCCGGGCCGCGTAGCGCCCGCTGAGCCGGGCGCGCAGGCCGGCCCGCGGGTCCCGGCAGCCCTGCGCGGCGAGCAGTGCGAGGGAGCTGGTCTGCCAGAGGGGGGCCAGGCGGTGGGCGATGGCCCGGCGTAACCGGTAGCCGAGGCCGACCGCCGTGCCGTGGCTGACCATCAGGTGCTCGAGGACCAGTGCGCAGCTCACCGCGGCGGACATGCCCTGGCCGTGGAGCGGGTCGAAGGCGACGTAGGCGTCGCCGACGACGAGGAACTGGTCGGGCCAGCGGCGCAGCTTCTCGTAGTGGCGCCAGCGGTTCTGGGCGGGCGGGCCGGTGTAGACGGGGCCGAGCGGAGTGGCGGCCTTGAGGACGTCGTGCAGCAGCGGGTTGCGCAGAGTGTCGGCGGCGGCCAGCAGGCCCGCGTGGTCGGCGGGCGGGCGGCTGCCGTCGCCGGTGCGGATCGACACCGACCAGCGGCCGCCCTCGACGGGGTGGAGCATGCCCTGCGCCGGGTGGCCGGGCGCGGGCATCAGCAACAGGCTCTTCCAGTCGGCCACATGGCCGATGGGCGGCGCGTACAGAGCGGTGGCGACGGCGGTGCCGGGCTCGGACACCGTCTCCTTCGGCGGCGCGTAGCCGAGTTCGGCGAGCCACTGGGGCGCGCGCGAGCCGCGTCCGGTGGCGTCCACCACGAAGTCGGCCGATATCAGCCGCCGCTCGCTCCAGCCGCCCTGCGCCTTGCGGTCCCTGCCGCGGACCCAGACGCCGGTGACGGTGTCGTTGCGGCCGGGCTCCAGCGCGATCGCCTCGTGCTCGGGCAGGAAGGACACCCGGGGGTCGGCGCGCAGCCGGTCGCGTATCACCGAGTCGATCAGATCGCGGCCCGCGCTCAGCATCGACAGGTCCGAGCCGGTCCGGGGGAGCCAGCCGCCGGGCCCGAGCAGCAGCATGTCCTGGGGCATCCGTACGCGGACCGCGCCGTCTCCGACCAGGTCCTGGCCTATGCCGGGGAACAGCTCCTCAAGTCCCTGCAGGGCGGCGGTCGTCAGGGTGTGGGTGTGCCGCGCCTGGGGCACGCCCCGGCGCCGCCCGGCGCCGCGGGGCACCCAGTCGCGCTCGACGACGGTGACCCGGTCCATGAAGTTGGCCAGGGCCCGTGCCGCGGTGAGCCCGGCGAAACTCGAGCCGATGACCACGGCATGGCCGTGCCCGCCGCCGACCTGCGCGTCCAGAGTCAAACCCCCCACCCTCTCTGTCCGTTGAGCTTGAATCATGCGCAAAGAGGCGGTGCCTCGCGCAGGAGTTCGGCCAAACGGAAAGGCGACTTCAAGAGGCGCTCGAGCAGGCCCCGAGGAGTTCTCGAGAACCGGCGCGCGGGCCCGCAGCGGCACCCGTCGTGGCACGTGCCGCGGTGGGTGCCGCGACGGGTGCCGCGACGGGTGCGCGCCGCGTCGTCACGGCTCCACCGGACGCGCCCTGTCCGGTGTGCCGATGGCCCGGTCGACCAGGGGGCCCGCGAGCCCGGTGTAGCCGTCCGGGTCGAGCAGGGCGGCCGCCTCGCCACGGGTCAACACCCCTGCCAGTTCCGGGAGTTCGGCCAGTACGAGCTCCAGTGGACGCCCCGTCGTGGTGGCAAGCAGCGAGGCCTGGGTCAGCAGCTCCTTGGCGGCCGTCTTGCCGATGCGCGGCGCGAGGACGGCCGAGACCCGCTCGGACACCAGCTGCCCGCCGGTCGCCCCGAGGTTGGCCCGCATCCGCTCCGGGTGCACGGTGAGCCCCCGCGCGAGCTCGACGGCCGTGTGCGCGGCGCCGCCGGCGAGCCGCAGGGCCTCGCGCAGCGGCTGCCACTCGGCGTGCCAGACCCCGGCCGAGCGCTCGTCCTCGGTGGGCAGACACTGCAGCAGTACCGCGGCCAGAGCGGGCACTTGCAGGGCAGCGGAGCGGATCAGGGTGGCGAGCACGGGGTTGCGCTTGTGCGGCATCGCCGAGGATGCGCCCCGCCCGGCGACCGAGGGCTCGGCCACTTCGCCGATCTCGGTACGGGTGAGCACCAGCACGTCCGCGGCCATCTTGCCGAGGGCGCCGGTCGTATGGGCCAGGGCGGCGCCCAGGTCGGCGACCGGGGTGCGCAGCGCGTGCCAGGGCAGCACGGGCACGGCCAGGCCCGTCTCGGCGGCGAAGGCGGCGCCCAGTTCGTCGAGCACGGCCGCCGGTTCGGCGCCCTCCCCCGCGTACTGCAGATAGCCGGCCAGGGTGCCCGCCGCACCGCCGAGCGCGACGGGGAGCCCGCCGTCGGCGATCCGCTCGAGGCGCTCGGCCGCGTCCAGGACGAGACGGCGCCAGCCGGCGGCCTTGAGCCCGAAGGTCGTGGGGACGGCGTGCAGGGCCAGGGTGCGGCCCGCCATCACGGTGTCCCGGTGCGTGGCCGCGAGCTCGCCCAGGTCGTCGGCGACGGACCGCAGGTCCGCGACGATCAGGCGCAGCGCGCGGGCGGCCACCAGCATGGCGCCGGTGTCGAAGACGTCCTGGCTGGTGGAGCCGCGGTGCACATACTCGGCGGCCTCGGGAGAACGCTCCGCGACCACCGCCGTCAGGGCCTTGACCAGGCCGACGACCGGGTTTGCGGTCTCACGTGCGGCCAGCGCCAGTTCGCGTAGATCCAGCAGGTCCGCGTGGGCGGCGGCCGTGATGGCCGCGGCCGCTTGTGCGGGCACCGTGCCACAGCGGGCCTGGGCGCGGGCCAGGGCGGCCTCCGCATCGAGCATCGCCTGCAGCCAGGCGTTGTCGCCTACGGCTGCCTCGGCGGGGGTGCCCGCCCGGACCGGTGACAGGAGACCGGCGTCCAGATGGGCGGGAAGGGTTGTTGTCTGCGGGGATTCGTGTAAAGAGGTCATGGGCCTGGGCCCTTCGCTTTCGTGACCGCGACCGCGGTGGAGGCCGTGCGGTCCATGGGGATGGCTTCCAATGGGTCCGAGGACGCCGGCAGTTCGGGCAGGGAGAGGGCCGCCGCCGCGACGGCGTCGGAGTCCTCGAGGGTGACCGAGCCGACGCCGGGCCTGATGCCCGCGGCGGTCACCCAGTGCACGGACTCGGTGGGCACCCCGTAGGCGAAGCGCCGCGGATGCGGTGAGCCCTTCGCGTCGAGCAGGTGATACGGCCGATCTGACACGGCGAGACCTCCGGTCTCGTAGTCCGCTTCGCCCGCGCCGTCCCCGCCGGGAATGCGGTACGGACGGCACTGTCCGGTGCGCAGCAGTTGGTTCATCAGCGGGTCGGCGGTGCGCCGCAGGTCGATCTCGGGCAGCCGGGCCTCGATGAGGGCCGTGGCCCGGATGCGTACGTCGGGTATCGCGCCGGATGTGCCGGTGAAGCAGGGGCCGTCCGGGCCGTGGGTGCTGGTGCCGACGCGCAGGTCGGGTCCGGTGACGTCGAGGATGCCGGCGTCGATGAGCGCGGTCATCTCCTCGATGCGGGAGGCGGGCGGGCCGATGGACAGGTAGGCGTTGAGCGGTGTGTACCAGCGGTCGAGGTCGTCGCGGTGGGATGCGGCGGTCAGGCCGGCGTGGTCGACGGCGAGCCGCAGCTCGTTGCGCAGGTCCCGCAGGACGTCGAGCGCGGCCTTGACCGGTCCGCTGACGTTGCCCTCGCGGGCCAGCCGGACGTCGTCGTCCAGATGGCCGCGCAGCCAGCCGCGGAAGGCGGCCAGGTCGTCGAAGACCCGGCTGCCGTAGGGGCGGGCGACCCGTTCCCAGTCCCAGCGCACTGCCGTCTCGATCCCGGCCTCGTCGAGCAGCCGGTCCTCGGCGGGGCCGGGCTCCCAGTGCAGATACCGATCGCCGAACTCCTGTGTGACCGGGGCGGGTTCGCCGCGCTCGGTGAGCAGGGCCGTGTAGTAGACGGCGCACACCTCCTTGGAGATGAGCGGCCACAGGTCGGCGGCGAAGTCGATGGCTCCGCCGCGCAGGTCGCGGGCGCGCAGCGACGCGATGTACTCGGCGGTCAGCAGCCGCGGGAAGTAGCGTCCGTGGGCGCCCTTCTCGTTCTCGCCGCGCGCCTGGTACGGCACGCCGCGCCGCGATCCGGCGTACAGGCGCGGCTCGCGGCCCGAAGGCCGGTAGACCAGGCGGCCGTCGACGCGGGTGAAGACGCCGCCCCGGCCGTGGGTGAACAGCGCCATGTAGTCGAAGAAGTTGAGCCCGAGCCCGCGCAGCAGCACGTTCTGGCCCGGCCGTACGGACGACAGGTCCACGTCCGCCGGGTTGGCGGGCGGGATGTACGTCAGCCCGTGCCGGGCGGCGAAGGGGGTCAGCTGCCGCTCGGTGTCGGAGGGCCGGGCCGGGACGTGGCCCTGGGCGAGGACGACCGCGGAGAGGCCGGTCAGCCGGGTGCCGTCCTCGAGGGTGACGCACTGCGCCCCCGCGGGTCCGGCGGCGGCGTCGGCGTTCTCGAGCGCGACGGCCCGCACCGCGTGGGTGCGCACCGTCACATGCGCGGCGGCGTTCGCGACGACCCGCTGGAACGCCCAGGTCAGATAGGAGCCGTAGAGAGCGCGGGTGGGATAGGTGTCGGGGCCCAGGGCGTGCGCCTCGGCGAGGACCTCGTCGCCGTAGCCGTCCTCGATGCCGGTCTCCAGGGCGCCCGACTCCAGGGCCTTGGCCCACTCGTACAGGCTCGGCCCCTCCTCCAGCGGGCCGTCGATGCGGACGCTGGCGTCGGTGTACACCGTCACCTGGGAGGCGACGGTGTTCATCAGCAGGTGCCTCGACTGGGTTGGGCGCCACACCCGTCCCGAACCCGGCGGGTCCGGGTCGACGACATGCACGGTGAGGGTGTCCCAGCGAGGCGACTTCCGTTCCTGCGCGCAGAGCCGTTCGAGTACGGAAAGCCCCCGGGGTCCGGCGCCGACGAGACACACCTCCAGGTGCGCCCCGGTGCCGTTCCCCGCCGATGCGACGGATGCGCGGGTGCCTGGGTCTCCGGGGGGAAAGGCCTCACCCGGGGGAAACTGAGCGGCCGTCAACACGACCGGCCGTGCGGGGAGTCTGACGCTTGCTGCGCGTTCCCCTCCGTGCGTACCGTTCACAGTTCCTCCTTCCTCCGGCCACCGTCGGTGCAGGCGCTCAATCAGGGCTCGGTTCCCGGTGGAAGCGGCCTGGAACAGCGGCGCGGGACTGTTCCGGCACCAGGCCCCCGAACGAGGCTGTATCGGGACTCGAGCCGCTCGTCGGGTAATGGGACTGTTCGCCCGGGGTCGGCGAGCAACCTCATTGGACCGGAGCACCGAGCAACTGCCGCAACCGGCACGGGATACCCAAGTGATGTACAGCGGGCGCGGGGCCGAGACGCCTCGTGAAGGAGCATCGATGAAGTCTCAGCCATGCCCTAGGAACCACGTCCAGGAAAGCCGCGCCGCCGCCGGGTCCGTCCTCTGCATTCCCTGCGTCAGGAGAGTGGAACGCAACCTGCGCGCACTCCCGGGACTCCACCAGGAATGCCTGCACCAGGTGTCACCGACGGGCCGGCGAACGAACCCGACCAAAGTGTCGGGAAGCCGCACCAGGGACCACCTGGATATCTCGGTGCTCGACGCCCGCCACAACGTTCTCACCATTCTCGAGTCCTGGTCGGGAATGGTCGTGGAAAAGCTCGGAACCACCGCCCCGCCGCGTACAGTGCCTTCCTTGGCGCGATTTCTCACGCTGCACCTGGAGTGGCTCACAGGACAGCATCCGGCGGTCGAGCTCGCGGACGAACTCGAGGTTCTCGTCGCCGAACTGCGCCAGACCATAGACCCCGAGCCCGATCAGCTCCGCACGCACATCGGACAGTGCATCGTGGACAACTGCCCGGGGACGATCAGCGTCCCCGCCCCGCGCGGCGCGGGCGCCGGACGCAGCAGCATCACCTGCTCGTCGGGACATTCATGGGAGGTGTGCGAGTGGCTGAGTCTCCGGAAGCTCATGGAGCGGCAGCGAAAGGGTGTACACGCATGATCAAGCCACCGAGCCACCGGCTCGTCCCCACCAACGTGGCCGCACTCGCCGTGGGGGTGTCCGAAGCGACGATCCGCAAGTGGGTGAGCCGCGGGAAGATCACGCGCTACGGGGCGCCGCACCGCCGCTCGCAGTTCGACATCGAGGAGCTCACGGAGATCGCCCTGCAGCGCCGTCACTGACCGGCGCCCGAAGTACCCGTACCGCCCGCTGCGGCTGCCGTCGGCAGCCGCAGCCGCGCCGGTTTATGCCCCAATTCGAGGCCGCGTCCCCACGCTTGCCCGCGCTCCTCTCGGAATGCAATCAGCATCTGCTCGAATTCCACTGGGGTCCCACTCGAATTTGCCTTCCAGCGCATTGCTTGATCCCCTGTGCGCAAAGTGAGCCACGTCACTTCGGTGCAGTGTTGGCGTCGGATCGAACCCGTGTCACTATCTACCCACGTCTAGCCTGCCCAAAAATTGCCGCATGGCCGTGGATCGCGTATCGCGCCCGCCTCTCTGCGCAGGGCAGACGATTTCCTGAAGCACGGATGCCTTCGCCGGAGCGAGGCGTACCCACAGCCGCGTCCGAACGTCCTGCCATTCGGCCATGGGATCTCCATGCAAAAAAGACATAGGGAGCTGAGTGCGTTGACTCTACGGACCTCAGCGGAGGGGGAATCAGAAATCGACCGGTCCCGCTCTGTCGGCATCGGCCGTGCGCATGCGAAGGCCATCCTCCTGGGGGAGCACGCGGTCGTCTACGGGGCTCCGGCGCTCGCTCTGCCGATTCCGCAGCTCACGGTCACGGCCAGCGCCGGATGGTCCCCGCACCCCTCCGACAGCCAGGGCAACCTGTCGTACACGATGACCGGTTCCCCCTCGCGGGCGCTGGTCACCCAGGCCTCCGACGGTCTGCACCGGCTGACCGAGGAGTTCAAGGCGCGGATGGGCGTGACCGGGAACCCGCACCTCGACGTGATCCTCGACGGTGCGATCCCGCACGGCCGGGGCCTCGGCTCCAGTGCGGCCAGCTCGCGCGCGATCGCCTTCGCCTTCGCCGACCTCTACGGCCGCGAACTGACCGAGGACGCCGCGTTCGACCTGGTGCAGACGTCCGAGAACATGGCGCACGGCAAGGCAAGCGGCGTCGACGCCATGGCCGTCGGCGCCTTGCGCCCGCTGCTGTTCCAGGCGGGCCGGGCCCAGGAACTCAAGCTCGGCTGCGACGGGTTGTTCATCGTCGCCGACAGCGGCGAGCTGGGCAGCACCAAGGAGGCCGTCGGGCTGCTGCGGGACGGCTTCGGCCGGCACCCCGGAGCGCAGGAGAGATTCGTGGACCGGGCGGCGGAGCTGACCGAGGGGGGCCGCCAGGCCCTCGCCGACGGCAAACCGGAAGAACTCGGCACGCTGATGACGGAGTATCACGCGCTGCTGCGCGCGGCCCGTCTGAGCACCGACCGCATCGACGCGCTGGTCGACGCCGCACTCCAGGCCGGCGGCACCGGCGCCAAGATCACCGGCGGTGGTCTCGGCGGCTGCATGATCGCCCTGGCCCCGCCGGAGCGGGCCCGGGAAGTCACCCGGCGACTGCACGAGGCAGGCGCCGTACAGACCTGGGTCGTACCGCTGAAGGGGCTCGACAACCATGCGCCGTGACCAACCGACCACCGTGCTGCGGCCGTTGGAGCAGGACACCGCCACCGCGGTCGCGCACCCGAACATCGCCCTGGTCAAGTACTGGGGCAAGCGCGACGAACGCCTGATCGTGCCCTGGACCGACAGCCTGTCCATGACCCTGGACGTCTTCCCGACGACCACCCGGGTCCGGATCGACCCCGACGCCGGGCACGACGAGGTGACGCTCAACGGCGAGGTCGCCACCGGCGAGGCGGGCCGCCGCATCACCGCCTTCCTTGACCTGGTGCGGGAGTTGTCCGGGCTGCCGCTCCGGGCCGTCGTCGACACCCGCAACACGGTGCCCACCGGGGCGGGCCTCGCCTCCTCCGCCAGCGGGTTCGCCGCACTCGCCGTCGCCGCGGCGGCCGCGTACGGACTCGACCTCGACGCCACCGCGCTGTCCCGCCTCGCGCGGCGCGGCTCCGGGTCGGCCTCGCGGTCCGTCTTCGGCGGCTTCGCCACCTGGTACGCGGGCCCCGCGGACGCCACGGACGCGGAGGCGGACCTCGCCTCCCACGCCGAGCCGGTGCCCACGGCGGACATCGACCCGGCACTGGTCATCGCCGTGGTCAACGCCGGGCCCAAGGACGTCTCCAGCCGGGAGGCCATGCGCCGCACCGTCGACACCTCGCCGCTGTACCGGCCTTGGGCCGCCTCCAGCAAGGACGACCTGACGGACATGCGGGCGGCGCTCGGCCGCGGCGACCTCGAGGCGGTCGGCGAGATCGCCGAGCGCAACGCGCTCGGCATGCACGCGACGATGCTGGCGGCGCGGCCCGCCGTGCGCTACCTGTCGCCGGCCTCGGTCACCGTGCTCGACCGCGTCCTCCAGCTCAGGAAGGACGCGGTCCCGGCCTACGCCACGATGGACGCCGGTCCCAACGTGAAGGTGCTGTGCCGCCGCGCGGACGCCGAGCGGGTGGCCGATGCCGTCCGCGACGCGGTCCCCGACGGCACGGTGCTCGTCGCGGGTCCGGGGCCCGGGGCCCGGCTGCTCGACGAGGGCGGACGAGACGAGGGCGGACGATGAGGCCGCCGCCGCAACGCACGGTGGTGCGCCGCGCGGCGGGCAAGCTGTTCGTCGCGGGTGAGTACGCGGTGGTGGATCCGGGCAACCCGGCGATCCTGGTGGCCGTCGACCGCTACATCACCGTCACGGTGTCCGGCATCGACACCGACGCCGGCTCCGACGGTGCCGCCGTGATGATCTCCACCGACCTCGGCCCGCAGGACGTGCCCTGGCGCTGGCACGAGGGCCGGCTCGTCCTGTGCGGCGCGGACGAGGAGGGGCGGGTGCGCGGCGCCCTTGCCCATGTGGTGTCGGCGATCGAGACCGTGGGCGGGCTGCTCACCGAACGCGGACTGCCCCTGCCCGCGCTGGGCGTCTCGGTCAGCAGCGGGCTCCACGACAACGGCAGGAAGTACGGTCTCGGCTCCAGCGGCGCGGTGACCGTGGCGGCCGTCGACGCCGTGGCCGCCTTCGGCGGACTCGAGCTCTCGGCCGACGAACGCTACCGCCTCGCCCTGCTCGCCACGGCGCGGATCGACCCCAAGGGCTCCGGCGGCGACCTCGCCGCGAGCACCTGGGGCGGCTGGATCGCCTACCAGGCGCCCGACCGGGCCTTCGTGCTCGACCTGGCCCGGCGCGTCGGCGTCGACCGGACGATCGGCGCACCCTGGCCGGGGCACGAGGTACGCAGGCTGCCCGCGCCCGACGGCCTGTCCCTGGAGGTCGGCTGGACCGGAGAACCCGCGTCCACCGCGTCCCTCGTGTCCGACCTGCACCGCAAGACCTGGCGGGGCAGCGCATCGCACCAGAAGTTCGTCGAGACCAGCAACGGCCTGGTACGCGCCGCGGTCACCGCCTTCGAAGCCGGCGACCGGCAGGGGCTGCTCGACCAGATCCGCGCGGCCCGCCACGAGTTGGCCCGCCTGGACGACGAGGTCGGGCTCGGCATCTTCACCACCAAACTGACGCGGCTCTGCGCTGCCGCCGAGGCCGTCGGCGGCGCGGCCAAGCCCTCCGGGGCAGGGGGCGGTGACTGCGGTATCGCCCTGCTGGACGCCAAGGCGTCCGGCGACATCTCTCACGTACGGCAACGGTGGGCCACGGCCGGGGTGTTACCCCTGCCCATTCGTCCCGCCCTGGAAGGGATCGAGGAATGAGCGCTTCACGCAAGGACGACCATGTCCGGCTCGCCATCGAGCAGCAGGACACACTCCGCGGGATCAACCAGTTCGAAGAGGTGTCGTTCGTCCACCACGCCCTGGCCGGCATCGACCGCCCGGACGTGTCCCTGGCCACGGCCTTCGCCGGTATCTCCTGGCCGGTGCCGCTCTACATCAACGCGATGACGGGCGGCAGCGTCAAGACCGGTGTCATCAACCGGGACCTGGCCATCGCCGCCCGGGAGACCGGGGTGCCGATCGCCTCGGGATCCATGAACGCCTACTTCAAGGACCCCTCGTGCGCCGGCACGTTCAGCGTGCTGCGCGAGCAGAACCCGGACGGGTTCGTCATCGGCAACGTCAACGCGAACGCGACGGTCGACAACGTATGGCGCGCCATCGACCTCATCCAGGCCAACGCCCTGCAGATCCACATCAACACCGCGCAGGAGACGGCGATGCCGGAGGGCGACCGGTCGTTCGCCTCCTGGCCCGGCCAGATCGAGAAGATCGCGGCGGCCGTCGACATCCCCGTGATCGTCAAGGAGGTCGGCAACGGCCTCAGCCGGCAGACCGTCCTGGCGCTGAAGGACCTCGGGGTGGCCGTGGCCGACGTCAGCGGCCGCGGCGGCACGGACTTCGCCCGGATCGAGAACGGCCGCCGGGAGCTGGGCGAGTACGACTTCCTGCACGGCTGGGGCCAGTCCGCCCCCGCCTGTCTGCTGGACGCGCAGGGCGTCGACCTGCCCCTGCTCGCCTCCGGCGGCGTCCGCTCCCCGCTCGACGTCGCCCGCGCCCTGGCGCTCGGTGCCCGCGGCGTCGGCGCGTCCGGCGGATTCCTGCGCACCCTGCTCGACGGCGGCGTGGACGCGCTGGTCGCCCAGCTCACCACCTGGCTCGACCAGTTGGCGGCGCTGCAGACGATGCTCGGCGCCCGCACCCCCGCCGACCTGCGCAACTGCGATCTGCTGATCCACGGCTCGCTGCGGACCTTCTGCGCCGACCGGGGCATCGAGACGGGCCCGCTCGCCCGGCGTTCCAGCTCCACCGAGACCTTCCGCGAGACGACGGGAAGCACACGATGACCGACACGCACGCCATAGCCGGGGTCCCGATGCGCTGGGTGGGACCCCTTCGCATTTCCGGGAACGTAGCCGAGACCGAGATCCACGTGCCGCTGGCCACCTACGAGTCGCCGCTGTGGCCGTCGGTGGGCCGGGGCGCGAAGGTCTCCATGCTGGCCGAGAAGGGCATCGTCGCCACCCTCGTGGATGAGCGCATGACGCGTTCGGTGCTTGTCGAGGCGACCGACGCGCAGACCGCGTACACGGCCGCGCAGGACATCCACGCGCGCATCGACGAGCTGCGCGAAGTGGTGCGCGGCTGCAGCAGGTTCGCCCAGCTGATCAACATCCGGCACGAGATCAACGCCCACCTGCTGTTCATCCGCTTCGAGTTCTCCACCGGCGACGCCTCCGGCCACAACATGGCCACCCTCGCCTCGGACGCGCTCCTGGGGCACCTGCTGAAGACAATCCCGGGCATCTCCTACGGCTCGATCTCCGGCAACTACTGCACGGACAAGAAGGCCACCGCGATCAACGGCATCCTCGGCCGCGGCAAGAACGTCGTCACCGAGCTGCTCATACCGCGCGACGTGGTCGAGAACGTCCTGCACACGACGGCCGCCAAGGTCGTCGAGCTGAACATCCGCAAGAACATGCTCGGCACCCTGCTCGCCGGCGGCATCCGCTCGGCCAACGCCCACTTCGCGAACATGCTGCTCGGGTTCTATCTGGCGACCGGCCAGGACGCGGCCAACATCGTCGAGGGCTCCCAGGGCGTCGTGCTGGCCGAGGACCGCGACGGCGACCTGTACTTCGCCTGCACCCTGCCGAACCTGATCGTGGGCACGGTCGGCAACGGCAAGGGCCTCGGCTTCGTGGAGACGAACCTGACCCGGCTCGGCTGCCGGGACGACCGGGAGCCCGGGGAGAACGCCCGCCGGCTCGCCGTCATCGCCGCGTCGACCGTGCTGTGCGGTGAACTCTCCCTGCTCGCGGCGCAGACGAACCCCGGCGAACTCATGCGTGCGCACGTCCAGCTGGAACGCGACAACAACTCCGCAAAGGTTGGTGCATAGGGCATGTCCATTTCCATAGGAATCCACGATCTGTCGTTCGCGACAACTGAGTTCGTTCTGCCGCACACCGCGCTCGCCGAGTACAACGGCACCGAGATCGGCAAGTACCACGCGGGCATCGGCCAGGAGTCGATGAGCGTGCCCGCCGCCGACGAGGACATCGTCACCCTGGGTGCCGCGGCGGCCGCGCCGATCATCGCCCGGCACGGCACCGACCGGATCCGTACGGTCGTCTTCGCGACCGAGTCGTCGATCGACCAGGCCAAGGCGGGCGGTATCTACGTCCATTCGCTGATCGGGCTCTCGTCGGCCACCCGGGTCGTCGAGCTGAAGCAGGCCTGCTACGGCGCGACCGCGGCCCTGCAGTTCGCCATCGGCCTGGTCCAGCGCGACCCCGCGCAGCAGGTCCTGGTGATCGCCAGCGACGTGTCGAAGTACGAACTGGACAGCCCGGGCGAGGCCACGCAGGGTGCTGCGGCGGTGGCCATGCTGGTCAGCGTGAACCCCGCGCTGGTGCGCATCGAGGACCCGTCCGGCCTGTTCACCGCCGACGTCATGGACTTCTGGCGGCCGAACTACCGGGACGAGGCGCTGGTCGACGGGCAGGAGTCCATCAACGCCTACCTGCAGGCCGTCGAGGGCACGTGGAAGGACTACCAGGAGCAGGGCGGCCGCTCGATGGAGGAGTTCGCCGCGTTCTGCTACCACCAGCCGTTCACGAAGATGGCGTACAAGGCCCACCGGCACCTGCTGAACTTCAACGGCTACGACACCGACCAGAGCGCCATCGAGGCCGCCCTCGGGCAGACCACCGCGTACAACAGGGTGATCGGCAACAGCTACACCGCGTCGATCTACCTCGGCCTCGCCGCGCTGCTCGACCAGGCCGACGACCTCACCGGCCGGTCCATCGGCTTCCTCAGCTACGGCTCCGGGTCCGTCGCCGAGTTCTTCGCGGGGACCGTCGTAGCCGGGTACCAGAAGCACCTGCGCACCGAGGAGAACCACGAGGCGATCAACCGGCGCAAGCCCGTCGACTACGCCGACTACCGCTCCCTGCACCAGCACAAACTGCCGGCCGACGGCGGCGAGCACACCAACCCGGCGCAGACCACGGGCCCGTACCGGCTGGCCGGGATCGGCGGCCACAAGCGCGTCTACGAGAAGCGCTAGACGCGCACCGGCACGTCACGTCACGTCGAAGCGCCTTTCGGGCCCGTACGCGGGCGGCCTCTCCCAGCGGCCGCCCGCGTACGGGCCCCTCCAGGCCGCACCCGCGGTCGCACAGCCATTCACCGACCATGTGAGGGGAGGGCATCCGCATGGGTCACTCAGCGATCCTCGGTTCGGGTAGCCCCATACGAGACGTCAGGATCCTCGGTACGGGTGCCTATGTGCCGCAGCGCATCGTCTCGAACGACGAGGTCGGTGCGCCGGCCGGAGTCGACGACGCCTGGATCACCCGCAAGACCGCGATCCGCGAGCGTCGCTGGGCCGAGTTGGACGAGGCCACGTCGGACCTGGCCACGGCCGCGGCCCGGGAGGCGATGAAGGCGGCCGGCATCACCGCCGAGCAGCTTTCGGTGATCGCGGTCGCCACGTCCACGCCGGACCGGCCGCAGCCTCCGACGGCGGCCTATGTCCAGCAGAACCTCGGCGCGTCCGGCGCGGCGGCGTTCGATGTCAACGCGGTCTGTTCCGGCACGGTGTTCGCGCTCTCCGCGGTCGGCAGCGTCATCCTGCGCCGGGGCGGCTACGCCCTGGTCATCGGCGCGGACGTGTATTCGCGCATCCTGAACCCGGCCGACCGCAAGACGGTGATCCTGTTCGGCGACGGGGCCGGCGCGATGGTCCTCGGCCCGACCACCAGCGGCCCGGTCGTGCGGCATGTCGCCCTGCAGACCTTCGGCGAGCTCTCGGACCTGATCCAGGTGCCCGCGGGCGGCAGCCGGCAGCCCCTGGACCAGGCAGGCCTGGACGCCGGGCTGCAGTACTTCGCGATGGACGGGCGAGAGGTGCGCCGCTTCGTCGTGGAGCAACTGCCGCAGCTGGTCAAGGGATTCCTCCACGAGGCCGGCGTCGAGGCCACCGACATCGACCACTTCATCCCGCACCAGGCCAACGGCGTCATGCTCGACGAGCTCTTCACGGACCTGGGCCTGCCGCACGCCACCATGCACCGCACGGTGACGCAGTACGGCAACACGGGAGCCGCCTCCATCCCGATCACCCTGGACGCGGCCGTCCGCGCGGACGGCATCCGTCCGGGCGAGCTGATCCTCATGGCCGGCTTCGGCGGTGGCATGGCCGCGAGTTTCGCCCTGGTCGAGTGGTGACGGGGCGGCCTCGGGCCGCCGCGGAAACGACCGACCCCTCTGATCGAACCATCGAGTCATCGAACCAGTGAGTCATCGAGTCATCGAAAAGGTTGCGCCCCATGTCCCTCGCTCTTGACCCCGCGGCCCAGGACCTGCTGTTCCGCGAGGCCCGCACCCCGAACACCTTCACCGACGAGCCGGTGACCGACGAGCAGATCCAGGCCATCTACGACCTGGTGAAGTACGGCCCGACCGCCTTCAACCAGTCGCCGCTGCGCATCACCCTGGTCCGCTCCCCCGAGGCCCGCGAGCGCCTGGTCAAGCACATGGCCCCGCCCAACCAGGACAAGACCGCCGCCGCCCCGCTGACGGCGATCCTGTCCACGGACAACGAGTTCCACGAGGAGCTGCCCAGGCTGTTGCCGCACTTCCCGCAGGCCAAGGACGTGTTCTTCGCCGAGCGTCCGGTCCGCGAGCGGTCGGCGCAGCTCAGCGGCGTCCTGCAGGCCGCGTACTTCATCATCGGCGTCCGCGCGGCCGGCCTTGCCGCCGGGCCGATGAACGGCTTTGACTACCCGGGCGTGCAGGCGGAGTTCCTCGACGACGACCACACTCCGCTGCTGGTCGTCAACATCGGCAGGCCGGGCGCCGGTGCCTGGGGCGAGCGTGCCCCGCGCCTCGGCCTCGACGAGGTCGTCACGACCGTCTGACGCCGGTCCGGGCAGGTGCCGACCTCGGCCGGCACCTCATCCGCCGTCATCCGCCGTCATCCACTGTCATCCACTGTCATCCGCCGTCATCTGCCCGTCGGAGGGCCGGTGTTCGGCGTAGCACGCCGGCCACAGCTCGTGCAGGATCCGCAGCTCCTCGTCGGAGAGCGGTACGTCCTCGCGCAGGCGCTCGGGGTGGGCGGGCGCCGGTCCTCCGGGCTGCTGCCGCGGCGGCGCGTCGTCCCCCTCGTTCCCGTGGTTCCCGGCGTGGTGCACGAAGGGATCGTGCGCGGCGCCGAAGGCCACCAGGGACAGCCAGAGCCGTCGTACGAGATAGTCCGCCAGCACCCGCCGGCCGCCCTTCAGCAACCGTTTCATGGATGTCCCCTTTTGCCCCTTCGCTCGCGACGTCCTCCCTCGCGACGTCCTCCACAGACTCCCAAGGCCCGCTCGGGGCCCAGTGGAGAATGGCCGCCACCGAGCCGCCGGTCTGGTATCGCCGGTCTGGTATCGCCGGTCTGGTACGTCAGTCGATGCCGCGTACGAGGTGCGGTTCCCACTGTTCGTCCTCGTCGATTCCGGCGAGCCGCAGGGGCGGGGTGGAAGGGCAGGGGCCCTTCAGCTCGTCCGTTGGCCTGCTGTTCTCCTCCGTGATCTCGTACACCTGCTCCTCCTACTGGGTTCGGTCAGTAGCGGTAGTGGTCCGGCTTGTAGGGGCCTTCGACCTCGACGCCGATGTACGACGCCTGCTCGGGGCGGAGCGTCGTGAGCTTCACGCCCAGCGCGTCCAGGTGGAGACGCGCGACCTTCTCGTCCAGGTGCTTGGGAAGCACGTAGACATCGGTCGGGTACTCCTCCTGCTTCGTGAACAGCTCGATCTGGGCCAGGGTCTGGTCCGCGAAGGAGTTGGACATCACGAACGACGGGTGACCCGTCGCATTGCCCAGGTTCAGCAGACGCCCCTCGGACAGCACGATCAGGACCTTGCCGTCGGGGAACGTCCACGTGTGGACCTGCGGCTTGACCTCGT
>NZ_SRIC01000298.1 GCF_004684775.1 Streptomyces sp. MZ04 | reverse complement strand
GTGTAGGGGCGTTCTCTTTCCCCGACCCCGCCCCTTCCCGATGTCCTCAAACGCCGGACGGGCTGGAATTTCCAGCCCGTCCGGCGTTTGAGGACGAACTCGGCGGAGCCGGTGATCGACGGTCACCCCGGCCGGCGGAGCCGGAATTTTCGGGAAGGGGCGGGGTTGGGGAAAGGAGACTACGCCCTCGCCGACGGCACCGGACGGGGCATCGGCTGGACCGAAGCCTCCTCGCTGTGCGAGATCTGCGGCAGCCACGAAAGCCAGCCCGGTGTACGCCAGTTGCGGTCGCCCAGCAGCGTCATCAGTGACGGCAGCAGGACCATCCGGACCAGGGTCGCGTCCAGGAGGACCGCGACGCCCAGGCCCACGCCCATCTGCTGCATGTCCTGCATGGACAGCGTCCCGAAGACCGCGAAGACCGCCACCATGATCACGGCCGCGCCCGTCACCGCGCCCGCGGTCCGCGTGATGCCCTCCCGGATCGCCGAGCGGTTGTCCAGGCCCCGGTCCCGCGCCTCGCGGATCCGGGAGACGACGAACACGTGGTAGTCCATGGACAGGCCGAAGAGGACGACGAGGACGAACAGCGGCATCCAGTTCTCGATCGCGCCGACCTTCTCGGAGCCGATCAGCTCCGCGCCCCAGCCGTGCTGGAAGACGGCGGTCATCACGCCGTACGCCGCGCCCACCGACAGCAGGTTGAGGGCGATGGAGGTCACCGCGATCACCACCGAGCGGAAGCTGAACAGCATCAGCAGGAACGTCACCGCGGCGATGAAGGCGAACACCGGCACGATGCCCTGGGCGAGCTGGTCGCTGAAGTCCTCGGACTCGGCCAGCTCACCGCCGACATACGCGTCCGCGTCCAGGCCGTCGAAGGCCGCGGGGACCACGTCGTCCCGGAGCCCGCCCAGCGCCTTCTTCGACTGCGCGTCACTGCCGTCACCGGGCAGCGGTACGTCGATCTCCGCCACGCCCGCGCCCTTGTGGACGGTGAGTTCGGCGCCGTTGCCCGCGTCCCGCACCACCGCCGCCAGCGCGTCCCGCATCTCCTTCGACGCGATGCCGTCCGCGTCGTGCGCCTTGACGACCACCTGGGCCGGAGTGGGACCGCCCGGGAACTCCTCGGTGATCTTCCGGAACGAGACCGAGAGCGGGGCGTCGGAGCCGAACTGCTTCTCCAGGCCGAGCTGTTCGGTCTTCATGCCGAGCGCGGGCGCGGCGAGGGCGAGGAGCAGCACCGTCGCGCCGACCGCGAAGAACTTCGGCATCGCGAGGACGGGGCGCAGCAGCTTGCCCGCGATCCCGCCGCTGGCGTGCGCGCCCTTCTTGCCCTTTCGGTTCAGGAACGGGATGCGCCCCGCGTCGATCCGGTCGCCGAGCCCCGCGAGCAGCGCGGGAAGCACCGTGACCGAGCCCAGCATCGCCACGCACACCACCAGGATCGTGGCGAGGGCGAAGCCCTTGAAGAGGAGGAGTCCGGACAGGAACATGCCCGCCATGGCGACCATCACGGTGAGCCCGGAGACCAGCACGGCACGGCCGCTCGTGGCCGCCGCGATCCGCAGCGCGGTGTCCGCGTCCGCACCCGCCGCCCGCTCGTCCCGCTCGCGCCGCAGATAGAACAGGCAGTAGTCGACGCCGACGGCGAGGCCCATCAGGAACATCACCGAGTACGTCGTCTCGAAGAGGTGCAGCTGGTGGCTGGCGAGCGAGAGCAGGCCGAAGGCCGCCACGCACGCGGTCAGCGCGAGGCCCACCGGGAGCAGCGCCGCGACCACGGCCCCGAAGGCGACCAGGAGGATGCCGAGGGCCAGCGGCACGGCGGTGAACTCGGCCTTGGTGAGGTCGTCGGAGAGCAGGTCGCTCAGCTGCTTCTCGGAGCTCGCGTCGCCGAACTGGTAGACGGAGATGCCGTTCCGGGCACCCTCGTCCTGCGCCTTCCGCACCGCGTCGAGCACCGCCTGTACACGGTCGGCCGCGTCGTCGGATGCACCCTTCATCTCGAAGCGGAGCAGGGCGTCCTTGCCGTCCTCGGAGGGCAGCGGCGCCTGGAGGTCACGTACATCCCCTGTGGCGGTCAGCGCCTTGGACAGGTCGGCCGCCGCGTCCCGCCAGCCGTCCGGGGTGCGGGCGGCGACCATGACGAGCTCGCCGGCGGGCTCCTCGACGCCCGCCTCGTCGAGGATCCGCGCCGCCCGGCCCGAGTCGCCGACCCCCATCTCTTCGTCGGAGGCGGTGACCATGCCCGAGGCCCCGCCGATGGTCGTGGCCAGCACGACGAACAGCAGCCAGCCCAGGATGGCCGTCTTGCGATGGTGTGCGCTCCACACACCCAGTCGTGCCGCGAGGTTTGGCCGCATGGCCTTTCGCCCCCATAGGTAAGCGCCAGAAGCGCAAGTAAGCGTCGGATAAGCCGTCTTGATGACGCCGACAACGCTAGAAATCCGGGGCCGCCCCACCCAGCCGTCGAAGCCCCCTCCCGCCGAGGCACAGGGCGAGCCGCCGGGGTGTCGTCAGGTACACCCCCGCTCGGGTGCCGGACCCAATGCCCCGCTCTCCCGCCGACGGCGAGAATGGACGCATGCTTCTGGAAGGGATCTGGGAGAGATGGGGATCAAAAAATGACGAGGGTCCGTGAATCCGTGGTCGCGGGAGCCCGTGGGCTCTACCTGGCGGTCGTCACGCTCGCCGGTTCGATCACGCTCTTCGTCCTGTCGGTCCTGTCGATCGCCTTCATCCTCCTGGGCGTCGGCTTCTTCACGACCCCGCTCGTCCTGACCGGCGTACGCACCTGGGCGACGCTGCGCCGGGTCCAGGCCGGCGAGTGGTCGGGCGTCCACATCCCCGTCCCCTACCGGCCCTTCCCCGCGGATCTGCGCTCCGGCATCACCGGGCAGGTGGAGCGCACCACGCTGATGCTGAAGGACCCGGCGACCTGGCGTGATCTGCAGTGGCTGCTCGTCGACATGACCGCGGGCTTCGTCACGGTGATCTTCGCCCCCGCGCTGCTCCTCTACCCGCTGTACGGCTATGTCCTCGCCATGGGCGTCTGGAAGCCGATCGTCGACTCGGGCGGCGGCGACTGGTACGGCTTCGTCCACGTCACCTCGCAGGGCACCGCCAACATGGCCGCGCTGCTCGGCACCGCGATCGCCGTCGTCGCCGTCTTCGCGCCCCCCGCCATCCTGCGCGGCCACTTCCTGCTCGCCAGGACGCTGCTCGCGCCGACTGTCTCCATGCGGGAGCGCGAACTGGCCCGGCGTGTGGACCGGTTGACCGAGACGCGGCACGACGCCGTGGACTCGTCGGCCGCCGAGCTGCGCCGCATCGAGCGGGATCTGCACGACGGCGCGCAGGCCCGTCTCGTGGCGATGGGCATGGACCTCGGCACCATCGAGGCGATGATCGAGAAGGACCCCGCGAAGGCCAAGGAGCTGATCTCCAAGGCGCGGCAGAACTCCGGCGAGGCGCTGACCGAACTGCGCGACCTGGTGCGCGGCATCCATCCGCCGGTGCTCGCCGAGCGCGGCCTCGGCGACGCGGTGAAGGCCCTCGCGCTGCGCCTTCCGGTGCGGACCGACGTGGACGTGGAGCTGTACGGCAGGACCGAGGCGCCGGTGGAGTCGGCGGCGTACTTCGCGGTGAGCGAGGCCCTGACGAACGCCATCAAGCACGCGGGCGCGGACCGCGTCTGGGTGGACATGCACCACGCGCAGGGCATGCTGCGGATCGCGGTCACGGACAACGGCAAGGGCGGCGCGTCCATCGGGGCCGGGTCCGGGCTGAGCGGGATCGAACGCCGACTCGGTACATTCGACGGCGTACTGGCCGTCAGCAGTCCGGCGGGCGGCCCGACCATGGTGACCATGGAGATCCCTTGCGAGTTGTCCTAGCCGAAGATCTCTTCCTGCTGCGTGACGGTCTGGTCCGGATGCTGGAGGCATTCGACTTCGAGATCGCCGCCGCCGTCGAGAGCGGGCCCGAACTCACCAAGGCCCTGGCGGAGTTGGAGCCGGACGTCGCGGTCGTCGACGTCCGGCTTCCGCCGTCCCACACGGACGAGGGACTGCAGTGCGCGCTCGCCGCACGGCGGGCACGGCCGGGCCTTCCCGTCCTCGTCCTCTCCCAGCATGTGGAGCAGTTGTACGCGCGCGAGCTGCTCGCCGACGGGAACGGCGGGGTCGGCTATCTCCTCAAGGACCGTGTCTTCGACGCCGAGCAGTTCATCGACGCGGTACGCAGGGTCGCCGCGGGCGGCACCGCGATGGACCCGCAGGTGATCCAGCAGCTCCTTTCCCGGCGTTCGGCGGACCAGCCGCTCGCCAAGCTGACCCCGCGCGAGCGCGAGGTGCTCGAACTCATGGCGCAGGGACGGTCGAACGCCGCGATCGCGGGGCAACTCGTGGTGACGGAACGGGCGATCGCCAAGCACACGTCCAATATCTTCGGGAAACTGGACCTGCCGGTCTCCGACGACGACAACCGGCGTGTGCTCGCGGTCATCGCCTATCTCGATCAAGGGCGTTGAGGGAATTCCGGGTGTGATTGAACGGGGCGGGCTCCTGTTGCGTACGTAGTCCTATGGGACACACACCACGACGCACATCACGAAAACGATCACAGCTTGCCGGGCGGGCGATCGCCGCATCGGCGGCTCTCCTTCTGGGCGTCGGCGGAATGGTCGCGGTGAATGTCTACGCGAACGCCGAAGAAAGCACCGATCCGCCGCCTTCCTCCACCCGGTCCGGCGAACAGACCCCCGGCCTCTCGACCATCAGCTGCCCGGACGTGGGCACTCAACTGTCGGACGTGCCGGACAGTGCCCGTGAGGACGTCGACCAACAGCTCGCGGACCTGGACAGTCAGATCACCGCCGCCTACGAACAGTACGCCGACGCGGAGAACACCGCGGAGGCCGAGGCCGTACTCGACCCGCTGGAGGAGCAGCGGCTGCCGGTCATCGAGGACATCGGCTCCGCGATCGACGAAGCGGGTGGCCAGCCGCCCGACGGGCTCGACGACATGGCGACGTGCACCGTAGGCGCCGCGGACGGGACCGGGGAGCAGCAGGCCCCGGAGGAATGGCAGGACGGCAACAAGCAGCTCGGCGACGCGGGTGACGGTCAGCAGCTGCCACCTGATGGCGGCGGGCAGAACGGGAATGGGCCCAATGCCGATGATTTCGTCGACATCAACAATGTCCAGCCCAATGTCGATCCCCCCAACCTGCGGGGTGGCGGATCGGACGGGACCTTCACCACAGAATGCGGGAAGAACGAGAACGGCAAGTTCAATCCCGACAATGTCATCGTCGCGCCCGGCGTGAGCAATGGCGCTCACCATATGCACGATTACGTTGGCAATCAGGCCAATGACGCCTTCGCCAGTGACGACGATCTCGCCAACGGTGACACCAGTTGCCGAAATCAGGGCGACAAGTCCACCTATTACTGGCCGGTCCTGCGACTGCAGAACGGGCAGGACGAGAACGACGCCAACGCGGACGGCGGCGGCAAGGACCAGAATATCGGCAAGATCCAGACCCCGGCGGCGGTGACGCTGAAGTTCGTCGGAAATCCGGTGAGCAAGGTCGTCGAGATGCCGCGCTTCCTGCGCATCATCACCGGCGACGCCAAGGCGCTCACCAATGGTGACGCGAACGCCAACGCGTCCTGGAGCTGCACCGGATTCGAGGACCGGCAGCTGAAGGACAAGTATCCGATCTGCCCGGACGGCAGCAAGGTCGTCAGGACGTTCAACTTCCAGAGCTGCTGGGACGGGCAGAACACCGACAGTGCCAATCACCGGACGCACGTGGCCTTCGCCGACCAGGAGAGCGGCGCCTGTCCACAGGGGTTCCAGGCCATTCCGCAGCTGGTGCAGCGCATCGTGTACGACGTGCCGCCCGGCCCCGGGTTCGCCGTCGACTCGTTCCCCGAACAACTGCACAAAGCCGGGACGGATCACGGTGACTTCATCAACGTCTTCGATGATCAGTTGATGGCGCGCGTGGCCGACTGCATCAACAGCGGCAGCAACTGCAACTGATCAACACCGGTAGGCGCTGCACCTGATCTGCAGCGCCTACCCCCCGTACCGCTGCGCGGTCAGCTCGTGCGGTGACCGGAGTGGCCCGAGTGCCCCGGGCCCGAGTCCTCTTCATCCCCACCACCGCTACTCCCCGAGTGGTGTGAGGACTCCTCCACCGTCCCGCCGAGCCGGCCGCGCAGCCTCGCGACCACTTTCTGGTCGCCGACGGCGATCCACTTCTTGCCGACGAGGTACGTGCCGCCGTAGTCGTTGGCCTCATCGAGCCATTCGGCCTGGCCACGGGCGTTTGTAAAGGTTACGAGGACATAGCGGCGGGCACCGTCCCCACAGGTGGCCTGCCGTAGTTCGGCCGCGTCCGTCTGGATGTCGGGCTCGCACCGCGCCTTGGCCGCCAGCTGCTCCAGGCTGCCGCTCGCCGTCTCCGGTGCGTCGTCGCCGTCCGAGCCGCCGCACGCCACCAGTACCAGCAGCAGTCCCACACCCATGCCCCGCGCTGCCTTCATCGTCCCACCAGTCCCTTCAGTCCCGTCAGGCGATGCGAACTCGCCGTCTCCGTACGCACCGTTGAGCACGGGCAGCCGCACGGATACCGTGCGCCGCAGCATTCGACCCAGGGGGGTACACATGACCGACCCGTCCCGACGTTCCGTGCTCGGCACCGCCGGAGCCATCGGCATCGGCTGCGCCATCAGCGGGGTGGCCACTGCGTCCCACGCCGCCGAAGGGCCCACCAAGGGCCCCGCCTTCGATACGGATTCCGCACGCTCAGCGCTCAACAGACTCCTGCCGCATCACGCGGAACAGTTCCGTCTCAGACTCGTCCCCGCGCAGGGCGGCAAGGACCGCTTCCGCGTGACCGGCACCACCGGGCGCATCGAGGTCTCCGGTACGACGCCCGCCGTGCTGCTCACCGGGGTCCACTGGTATCTGAAGTACGCGTGCGGGGCCCATATCACCTGGAACGGAAGCCAGTTGGACCTGCCGAAGCGGCTGCCCGCGCCCGCGCGGCCGCTGGAGCGGTCGACCGCGCTGCCGCACCGGTTCGCCCTGAACGACACCAACGACGGGTACACCGCGCCGTACGCCGACTGGACGTACTGGGAGCGCATGATCGACGTACTCGCCCTGCACGGCTGCAATGAGGTCCTGGTGATCGCCGGGGCGGAGGCCGTCTACCACCGGCTCCTGAAGGACTTCGGGTACAGCGACGCGGAGGCGCGGGCGTGGCTGCCCGCACCGTCACACCAGGCGTGGTGGCTGCTGCAGAACCTGTCCGGGTACGGCGGCCCGCTCTCCCCCGAACTCATCGACAAGCGCGCTGAGCTGGGCCGCAAGATCGTGGACCGGCTGCGCGAGCTGGGCATGGCCCCCGTCCTGCCCGGCTACTACGGTCACGTCCCGGACGGCTTCGTGGCACGCAACGGCGGGGACGCGCGCGTGGTGCCGCAGGGCAACTGGCACGGCTTCAAGCGACCCGACTGGCTCGACCCGCGGACCTCCTCCTTCGCGAAGGTCGCCGCCTCCTTCTACCGGCACCAGGAGGAACTCTTCGGCGCCGCCGAGCACTTCAAGATGGACCTGCTGCACGAGGGGGGCACCGCGGGCGACGTCCCCGTGCCCGACGCGGCGCGCGGCGTCGAGACCGCCCTGCGCACGGCCAGGCCCGGTGCGACCTGGGTGATCCTGGGGTGGGAGGCCAATCCGCTGCCCGAGCTGCTCGACGCGATCGACCGGCGGCGGATGCTGATCGTCGACGGCGTGTCCGACCGGTTCACGAGCGTCACCGACCGCGAGAAGGACTGGGGCGGCACTCCGTACGCGTTCGGGACGATCCCCAACTTCGGGGGGCGTACGACGATCGGGGCGCGGGCGCACATCTGGAACGAGAAGTTCTTCGCGTGGCGGGACAAGGGCGGCAGCGCGCTTGCCGGTACGGCGTTCATGCCGGAGGCCACGGACCGCGACCCGGCCGCCTTCGAGCTCTTCTCCGAACTGGCGTGGACCGAGGAGCGGTTGGACCTCGGGGCGTGGTTCTCGGACTACTCCGGCTTCCGGTACGGCGGCCACGACCGGGACGCGCGGGCCGCCTGGCAGGCGCTGCACGACACCGCCTACCGGCACACCGCCGTCGAGCGCAGCGACCCGCACGACTCGCTGTTCGCCGCCCGGCCCGACCTCGCGGCCAACCGCGCCGCCGAGTACGCGCCACGCGCGCTGACCTACGACCCCGGCCGCTTCGACGCGGCACTCGCCGGTCTTCTCGGGGTCGCGCCCGCGCTGCGGGGCAGCGCCGCGTACCGGCACGACGTGGTGGACGTGGCCCGGCAGGCGCTGGCCCACCGCAGCAGGCAGCTGCTGCCGCAGCTCCGGGCCGCGTACGGCAGGAAGGACCAGGAGACCTTCCGTGCCCTTTCGACGCTGTGGCTGCGGCTGATGCGGCTCTCGGACGACGTGACGGGGACCGACTCGGCTTTCCTCCTCGGCCCTTGGGTGGATGCCGCCCGGCGGCTCGGCACGAGCGACGCCGAGCGCGCGGAGTTCGAGCGGACCGCGAAGGTCCTGATCACCGTCTGGGGCGACCGGGCCACGTCCGACGGCGGGAAGCTGCACGAGTACGGCAACCGTGAATGGGCGGGCCTGATGGCCGACTTCTACGTCCCGCGCTGGCAGAAGTGGCTGGACGAGCTGGCCGACGCGCTGGCCGCTGGTCGGGAGCCGAAGGCGGTCGACTGGTTCGCGGCGGAGGAGCCGTGGACCCGCGAGCGCAAGGACTATCCGCTGCGAGGCGTGGGCGACCCGTACCGGACCGCGGGGCGGGTCCGTGACGCCCTGGCCCGTGCGCCGTACCAGGGCTCCCTCGATGTGTCCGCGACACCGCCCGCCTTCCCGCCCGGCGGGCACGCGCGCGTGGAGGCCGTGTTCCGGAACGTCAACGGGCTGCGCGACACGGGTCGCGTCGACTTCGAGCTGACCGGGATCGACGCGGAACCCTCGGGCGAGGTGTCGCTGCCGCGGGTCGAGGCCGGGGGCTCGGGCAAGGTGGCCTGGCAGGCGCGGGCCTCGGGCGAACCCCTGGACCAGCCGCTGCGGGCGCTGCCGTACGAGATCGCCGTGCGGTACGGGCCGCGCGGCGAGGCACGGGTGCGGTCCGTCCACGAGGGGACGCTGTACGAGGCGGGTCCCGTGGGGGCGGACTGGAAGACGTACACGAACAACGCGGCCGTCTTTGGCGAGTTGGAAGGCCGGTACGCGGTCAACGGGGGCGGCGCCGACCTGTGGAAGGGCACGACGGAGTTCGGGGCGCTGTACCGGGAGGGCGCGCTGCGGGACGGGGTCGCGGTGACGGTCCGGGTGGACACCCAGGCGGCGACCGGGCCGTGGGCGAGGGCGGGGCTCATCGCCCGCAACAAGCTGGCGGAGGCGGGGTCGCGGGGCTTCGTCAACCTCTCCGTGACACCGGCCAACGGGGTCGTGCTCTCGTACGACACGAACGGCGACGGGACGCTGGACACGTACAAGCGGATCACGGGGATCAAGGCACCGGTGCTGCTGCGGCTGAGCCGGGCGGGGGACGTGGTCACCGGGGCGTGCTCGACGGACGACGGGGCCAGTTGGCGGGTGGTGGCGAGCGTGGCTGTGGCGGGGATCGCGGGCGCGCAGGATGTGGGGCTGTTCATGAGCGCGACCAATGGGGGCGACGGCGGAAGGGGGACGGGGGGGTTCAGCGGGGGGAGGTTGGCCAGAAGGGGCGGGGCCGCTGCCGGGCGGATCAACG
>NZ_SRIC01000297.1 GCF_004684775.1 Streptomyces sp. MZ04 | reverse complement strand
GCTCACCGCCCGGCCCCGCCGCATCGGCGACCGGCCCGGCGAGCGACGTCCACCCCGTCCTGCGCCGGGCCACGGCCCCGCCCGCCGCACTCGAACTGCTCGCCCAGGCCCGCGCCGGACTCGACGAGACGGCGCACCTGGAGACCTCGAACGAGCGCTATGCCACGGCCCACCTCGCCGCCCTGCGCACCGCGGCCGCCGTCCTCGCCGCCCGCGGCCGCCCCGAGACGACACCGCGCCGCAGGCAGCGGATCCGCAGCGCCTGGGAAGTGCTCCCGGAGATAGCGCCCGAACTGACGGAGTGGAGCGCCCTGTTCGCCTCGGGCGCGGCGCGCAGGGCCCGCGCCGAGGCGGGCATACAGGGCGCGGCCACCACCCGTGACGCCGACGACCTGCTGCGCGACGCGGCGATGTTCCTGCGCCTGGTCGAGCGGATGCTGGTGCTGCAGCCCGTGCTGCCCCAGCCCAGGCAGGAGCCGCCGGACGCGGGCTGACGGCCGGGGCGTGCCCGGGTGGCCGTGACCAGCGCGGTCCGCGCCACGGGACGGCTGCGGGACGGGTGACGGGACGGGTGCGGCAGGGGTGACGGGGCAGTCGGCCGAAGGCAATAGGGTGGGAACGCCCGCACCCTCCTCCGCCGCCCAAGGGCCGAGGGGAGGGAACCCCCCTAGCTCCGCCGCGGACCACGCGGTGGACGCGCCGAGGAGTCAACTGCCGTGTCGGACCCGATGCGCCCCCGCGCTTCTCTCCGTACCGCCGTGGTCTGGGAGGTCCTCAAGGACGCTCTCGACCGCCGGGTCAAGGCCACGGGCCGCGAGTCGCTCGACGTGCTCGACACCGGGGGCGGCAGCGGCAACTTCGCCGTGCCCGTCGCCCGCCTCGGCCACCACGTCACCGTCGTCGACCCCAGTCCGAACGCGCTCTTCGCCCTCGAGCGCCGGGCCGCCGAGGCCGGCGTCGCCGACCGCGTGCGCGGTGTCCAGGGCGACGTACACGGCCTGTTCGACGTGGTGGAGCGCGGCGGGTACGACGCCGTGCTGTGCCACGGCGTCCTGGAGTACGTGGACGACCCCGCCGAGGGCGTACGCAACGCCGTCGGCGCGCTGCGCCCCTCCGGCACCCTGAGCCTGCTCGCCGCGGGCCTCGGCGGAGCCGTCATCGCCAGGGCGCTCGCCGGGCACTTCACCGAGGCCAGGCAGGCGCTCGGCGACCCGGCGGGACGCTGGGGCGACGGCGACCCCGTGCCCCGGCGGTTCACCGCCGAGCAGCTCACCGGCCTGGTCGAGGCCGCGGGTGTGCGGGTCGGCGCGGTGCACGGAGTGCGGGTCTTCGCCGACCTCGTCCCCGGCGTCCTGGTGGACACCGAGCCCGGCGCCCTGGAGGCCCTCCTCAAGCTCGAGGCGGCCGCCGCCGAACTGGCCGCCTTCCACGCCGTGGCCACCCAGCTGCATGTGCTCGGTGAGACCGGGGATGCCGACGAGGCCTGACGTTTGCCCTGGCGGTCCCGCTGATCAGCGGCGCAGCGGCGCATGGAGTACGGCACACACCCTCCGAACGGGCTACGGGCGCCGTATGATCGAGGCAGACCGTCCGGCATGCCGGACCGGCAGCTGGGGAATGCACGCTTCAGCGAGCCGGAGCGGCAGGGCGGTCCGGTTTGGCGAAGTTGGCGCAGAGGGGCGGGTTTCACGGGGGCGATTCCCTGCCTATCCTGAAGGGGACCCCCGGTCGCCCCGGCGACTGCACGATGAGGAGGACTCCGTGCCGCTCTCGGAGCACGAGCAGCGCATGCTCGAGCAGATGGAGCGAGCGCTGTACGCCGAAGATCCCAAGTTCGCGACAGCGCTCGAGGGAAGCGGGCTGCGTACGTACACCCGGCGACGGGTCTACCAAGCGGTCGCGGGCTTCCTTGTGGGTATCGCCCTTCTCATGGCCGGAATGGTCGCCCAGCAGATCTGGGTCAGCGTGGTGGGATTCCTCGTCATGCTGGGATGTGCGGTGCTCGCGGTCACCGGATGGCGCAAGGCGCCCAAGCCCGGCGAACAGCCGGCCGCAGGTGCGGCCACGGCGCCGGGCGGCGCTCCAGCCCGTCGGCAGACCAGGCAACGCCGGTCGATGATGCACCGGATCGAGGAGCGGTGGCAGCGCCGCCGCGACGAGCAACAGGGGCAGTGAACTTCTGGGTTTCCCCCAACTGATCTTTTTTCGTCAGCCGTCAGCCTCATTGGGGCTGACGGCTGACGTGCGTCCGGGGCTCTGCGGGCCATGTGAATCCAGTGGCATGCGTAAGGGGTGGCATGCGTAAGGGGTGACCGCCCAGGGCGGTCACCCCTTACCCATCTCTCAAGCGCCGCAGGGCCCCTCAGCTCAGCCCTCCTGCCCGGACGGCCGAGACGGCCTCCGCAGGGACGCCCAGCGCTTGGCCGCCCGCTCGGCCCACCGGGCCCTGGCCGTCGCCCAGCGCTCCGACACGGCCCACACCACCCGTGCGGCCGAACGCGGCGCGAGCGTCGCCCGCAGCCGGGCCGGGCGGCTCGACGTGGCCCGCAGCCCGTCACGTACACGATGGACGTCGTCGGCCAGGCCGGGCGTCGGCTGGGGACGCGGCGCGTAGAGCACCTGCTCGACCGCCGCCGCGAGGCGATGGACGGATTCCGCCGGCGCCGCGCCCAGCTGCCCGACACGGACGATCCGGGCCGCCGCCTTGCGCGGCGTCTGCGACTCGTCCGGCGTGATGCCGTGGTCCCAGGCCGTATCGGTCACTTCGAGCCAGGCGGCGAGCGTCCGCGCGGACGCCTCCTCGGGCGTCCGGCCCGGAGAGCCCAGGCGCACCGCCCGGATCCGCTTGCGCCACAGCATCGGAAGCAGCGGCACCGCGATGGCCACCAGCGCCCCGAGCGTCACGGCCAGGATCATGCCGAGCGGCGGCCCGTCGTCACCCGAACCGCCCGCGATCGCAGGCGCCGAGCTCGCACAGCCGCCCTGCTTCTGCTGGTCGGCCGGGCAGCTCGCGGACGCCGAGGGCTCGCTGGACGGCTTGGTGGACTGCGTCGGCTCCGGCGCCGCGGGGTCGCTCGCATCGTCGGACGGGGTGTCCGAGCGGGTGTAGTCCGGCACCGTGCCACGGTTCGGCGTCGGCTCGAAGCGGGTCCAGCCCACGCCCTCGAAGTACAGCTCGGGCCAGGCGTGCGCGTCCCGCAGGCCGACCGACATCGATCCGTTGGCCTGGGCCGCGCCGGGCGTGAAGCCCACCGCGACGCGCGCCGGGATGCCCAGCGTCCGCGCCATCGACGCCATGGCGAACGAGAAGTGGACGCAGAAGCCCTCCTTCTGCTCCAGGAAGCGGGCGATCGCCGCCGGGCCGCTGCCCGCACGCACCTGCGTGTTGTAGGTGAAGCCGCCCTCCGACGCGAACCAGTCCTGGAGCTTGACCGCCTTCTCGTAGTCGCTCGACGCACCCTTGGTGATCTTGCGCGCCTCCGTCGACACCACCGGGGGCAGCGAGTCGGGCACCTTGGTGAACTCGCGCCGCAGGGCCTCGGGCGCCTCGGGCGCGTTGGCGAGCTGCGCGGCCGTCGGCTCCACGACCAGGCTCTTGACCTCGTACTGCGCACCACGCGTCGTCTGCCCGCGGTCACCGACGAGGGCGCGCCCCACCGGCTCGTACCGCCAGCGGCCGCTGATGTCGACCTCGCTCGCCGGGTAGGGCATCGGCAGCCAGTTCTGCGCATAGCTGTCGGCGGCCGAGATGTTGGTCTGGATCTCCGTCCTCGGCACGTCGGGGGAGAGCCCCGGCGGGTCGTCGAGCCGCGACGGCACGTCCTGGATGCGCCGGACGGTGGTCTTCCACGTCGTCCCGTCGAACTGGTCGAGCGAGACGATCCGCAGATACATGTTCTCGGTCGACTCGGCGTTCGTCTTGTACGAGATGACCTCGCGGTCGTCCGGCTCGTTCAGGCTGTCCTGCAGCGCGACCAGCGGATTCACCGCGGAGATCGTGCCGCCACCGCCGGAACCCGAGCCTCCGGGGCCGCCGGAACCGTCGAGGAGCCCGCCGTCCAGGGCGGGCAGGCCGATCGGCACCACCAGGGCGATGCCCAGCGCCACCGCGCCGATGCGCCGCCCCGTGCGGATCGGGGCGACCGCGCCGCTGTCGCTCTCCAGGCCCCCCGAGATCCGGCCGGGACCGCGCGCCGCGCCCCCGAAGACGCGCCCCCACTGCGACAGCCGGTCCCGGCCCTCCGCGAGGAGCAGCAGCAGATAGCCGACGGCCGCCAGCAGGAACCACAGCCATCCCGCGCCGTCTCCGGAGAGGCCCGCCGCGACCGAGTACAGCGCCAGCAGCGGCAGCCCCGCCGGAGCCGCCGTACGGAACGTCACCGCGAGGGCGTCCACCGCGAGGCCGATCACCAGGACGCCGCCGACCAGCATCAGCCGGATGCCGTCGCTGAGCGGCGCCGGGATCGCGTACTGCCCGACGTCGTCGCCGCCCGCCTCCAGCAGAAGACCGAACTCCCGGAACACGTCCGGCCCGGGAAGAACCCCGGCGATCGCCTGTTCGCGGGCGAACACCAGGGTCAGCAGGAGCAGCGTCACCAGGGCCTGCACGGCGACCGTGACCGGCCTGGCGAGCGGCACCCGCCGGGTGAGCGCGCCCACGCCGCTCTGCAGTGCGAGCAGGATCGCCGCCTGGACGAACCACGTCGCCGGATCGACGAGCGGAATCAGCGCCCCCGACGCCATCAGTGTGGCCGCCGTGGCACTGAGCGCCAGTCGCGCGCGCCCACTCATGAGCGTCCCCCCGTTGTCGTACGTGTGTTCCGGGCGCCCTGGGTCATGCCCAGCCTCCCGTCGTCCCCGCCGTCGGAGCCGGGCCCGCCGTCGCCCGCAGGTGGTCCGCCTGGCGCCACAGGTCCGCCAGACCGGTCCCTGGAGGCACCGCCACGGCCGTCCAGCCCGCCTCGCGCAGCATCCGCAGCCGCTCCTCCCGGGGGCCCGCAGGGGCGCCTCCAGGGCCCTGCGCCCAGGCCGTGCTGTCCAGGACGAACGCGACCGCCGCGCCACTGCGCTGACGCATCTTGGCGGCCACCGTCGCCTGCTCCTCGTCCAGGTCGCCGAGGAAGGCGATCAGCAGCCCTTCATTGCCGCCGCGCAGCACGTCGTACGCGCGCGAGAGCCCCGCGCCGTCCGAGTGGTCGACCACGGCGAGGGTGTCCATCATCAGTCCGGCGGCGTCCGCCGACTCCTGGCTCGCGCCCGCGAAACCGTCCGCGCCCTCGCCGGGAACGGAGTTCCCGGTGTCGGTCAACAGCCTTACGGAGAAGCCCCGTTCGAGCATGTGCACCAGGGCGGACGCGGTGCCCGACACCGCCCACTCGAAGGCCGAGTCGGGACCCGCGCCCCGGAAGGCGAGCGCCCGGGTGTCCAGGAGCACCGTGCAGCGGGCCCGCTGCGGCTGCTCCTCGCGGCGCACCATCAGCTCTCCGTAGCGAGCCGTGGAGCGCCAGTGGACGCGGCGCAGGTCGTCGCCGTGGCGGTAGCCGCGCGGGATCACGTCGTCCTCGCCGGCGAGCGCCAGTGAACGGTGCCGCCCGTCGCCGTACCCCTTGGCCTCGCCGGTGAGCCGAACCGGAGGCAGCGCCTCCACGCGCGGGATCACCGTCAAGGTGTCGTACGTCGAGAAGGAGCGGGTCAGTTCGCACATCCCGAAGGGGTCCGTCAGGCGCAGCTGGAGCGGACCGAGGGGATAACGCCCCCGCAGGTCCGAGCGGACCCGGTAGGACACCTCACGGCGGCCCCCCGCCTCCACCCGGTCGAGCACGAACCGGGGCCGCGGCCCCAGGACGTACGGCACCCGGTCCTGGAGCATGAGGAGCCCCGTGGGAAGCCGCGAGACATTGTCCATCCGCAGATGGACGCGGGCCTCGGAACTGGCGGGCACGCGCGCGGGGGAGAGCCTGCGGCTGCCCGCCACGCGATAGCGGGTGCGGTACAGCACCGTCGCGCACACCAGCGGGAGCACCGCGAGCAGCAGCCCGACCCGGAGCAGATCGCTCTGCCCCAGGACGTACGCGCAGACGGCCGCGGCGATCCCGGCCGCGAGGAACGAACGCCCGCGCGTGGTCAGCCCCGCGAGCGCGGTCCGCAGCCCGCCCTTGCCCTCCTCGTCCTGCGCCGGCTGCGGCCCCCCGGCCGCCATCACAGCCTCCGTGCGCCGGGCGGCTGCTGACCGAAGAAGCCGCTGTTCGGCTGGGCGGCGGCCGGGACCGGCGTCCGCTGCAGGATCTCCAGGACGACCGATTCGGCCGTACGCCGGTTCAACTGGGCCTGTGCCGTGGGCAGCAGCCGGTGCGCGAGCACCGCGACGGCCAGCGCCTGCACATCGTCCGGCAGGGCGAACTCACGGCCGCTGAGCGCCGCGGAGGCCTTGGCCGCCCGCACCAGGTGCAGCGTCGCGCGCGGTGAGGCGCCGAGTCTCAGCTCCGGGTGGTTGCGGGTCGCGGCGACCAGTTCGACCGCGTACCGCCGCACGGCGTCGGCGACATGGACCTTTCGGACCGCGTCGATGAGCTTCACGATGTCGTGCGCGTGCGCCACCGGCTGGAGGTCGTCGAGCGGCGAGACGCCGCCGTGCACGTCCAGCATCTGCAGCTCGGCCTCCGCGTTCGGATAGCCGATCGAGACGCGCGCCATGAAGCGGTCGCGCTGCGCCTCGGGCAGCGGATAGGTCCCCTCCATCTCGACGGGGTTCTGCGTCGCCACCACCATGAAGGGGCTCGGCAGTTCGTAGGTCTGCCCGTCGATGGTGACCTGGCGCTCCTCCATGGACTCCAGGAGCGCGGACTGCGTCTTCGGAGACGCACGGTTGATCTCGTCGCCGATCACGATCTGCGCGAAGATCGCGCCGGGCTTGAACTCGAAGTCCCGGCGCTGCTGGTCGAAAATGGACACACCAGTGATGTCCGACGGCAGCAGATCAGGCGTGAACTGGATGCGGCGCACCGAGCAGTCGATGGACCGCGCCAGCGCCTTGGCGAGCATGGTCTTGCCCACGCCCGGTACATCCTCGATCAGCAAGTGCCCCTCGGCGAGGAGCACGGTCAGCGAAAGCCGTACGACCTCTGGCTTGCCCTCGATCACACCCTCCACCGACCTGCGGACACGCTCCGCTGTGGTCGTCAGATCTGTGAGGCTCGCTCGATCGTCATAGGTCGTCACCCGGCCCTCCTCGGACACGTTCTCCGGGCCGACGCATGTGTATGCGGCCCGGCCCACCCCGAATAACGGACACCACGCGTGAATGGTTCAGCGCGATGTCCCACACCGCATTCTTGTTGGGCGTACCGGGTTGTGTCACTCGCCTGTGGATAACTGGCGGCGATATGTCGGGTCTTGCGGCCTTTCGGGTGCCGCCCCGGCTCGGGCCGGGGCGAGCCGGGCCGACTACGCAGGGTCGATCTCCCGCAGCAGACCGGTGGTCACATCGAAGACGAATCCCCGTACATCGTCCGTGTGCAGAAGGAACGGCGAGGTCCGCACGCGCTGCATGGACTGCCGTACGTCCTGGTCGACATCGCGGAAGGCCTCCACCGCCCAGGCGGGGCGCTGGCCGACCTCCAGCTCGATCTCGTGGCGGAAGTCCTCGGTGAGGCTCTCCAGACCGCAGTTGGTGTGGTGGACGAGGACGACGCTCTGGGTGCCCAGAGCCCGTTGGCTGATGGTCAGGGAGCGGATGACGTCGTCGGTGACCACGCCGCCCGCGTTGCGGATGGTGTGGCAGTCGCCCAGCTCGAGGCCGAGCGCGTCGTGGAGGTCGAGGCGGGCGTCCATACAGGCGACGACCGCGACGTGCAGGACGGGGCGGGCGTCCATCCCCGGATCGGTGAAACCTTCGGCGTACTGGTGGTTCGCCTCGACGAGACGGTCCGTGACGGTGCCGCCGGTGGCTATGTCACCGATCGGCGCTGCGGGGGAGTGGCCCGTAGGGGATGCGGAAGTCGACATGACTATGACCGTAGTCGTCACTGATCGCTCGGGCCCGCTGTGAGAAGGGACAAAGAACGTCATTGAGTCTTGTTGTGAGGTAACCCACAGGGGTGGAGCGGCTACGCCCGAACGGGTGACGGCAGCCGATGAGCGGCTCCTCCGAAGGCCCGTCCGCGACGCGCAGGCCAGTTGATTGACCGGGCGACAGGGTGGACTAAAGTGACGCGAAGTGGGAGACGTGACCTGTTCCCCGCTGGACTGTTCACCCCGGGGATTCCCCGAATCCCCCCACGTGCGCGGCGCGTACGTACGGCTCGGCCTCCTCCCGCTCACGGTCGGCTGACGCCACTTCCCCGGCGCCAGCAGACCGTTCCCCTTCTCGAGCGGGCGGGGACCCGGCGGTGCGTACGAACGCCGCGCCGGACCTGAGAGGGCCCTTTGAGCCAGACCCGACACGTCCCGGTGATGCTCCAGCGGTGCCTGGACCTGTTGGCCCCGGCGCTCGCGCAGCCGGAAGCGGTCGTCGTCGACTGCACCCTCGGCCTCGGCGGGCACAGCGAGGCGCTGCTCTCCACCTTCCCGTCGGCCCGCCTCATCGGCCTCGACCGCGACAAGGAGGCGCTGCGCCTCTCCGGAGAGCGGCTCGCCCCCTTCGGTGACCGGGCCACCCTGGTGCACGCGGTCTACGACGAACTGCCCGACGTGCTCGACCGCCTCGGCATCCCGAAGGTTCAGGGCGTCCTCTTCGACCTCGGCGTCTCCTCGATGCAACTCGACGAGGCGGACCGGGGATTCGCGTACGCGCAGGACGCGCCCCTCGATATGCGCATGGACCAGACGACCGGCGTCAGCGCCGCCGAGGTGCTCAACACGTACGCACCGGGCGAGCTGGTGCGGATCCTGCGTCAGTACGGCGAGGAGAAGCAGGCCAAGCGGATCGTCAGCGCCATCGTGCGCGAGCGCGACAAGGAGCCGTTCAGCAACAGCGCGCGGCTCGTCGAGCTGATCCGTGACTCCCTGCCGCAGGCTGCCAAGCGCACCGGCGGCAACCCCGCCAAGCGCACCTTCCAGGCGCTGCGCATCGAGGTCAACGGCGAGCTGAGCGTCCTGGAGTCGGCCATTCCGGCGGCCGTGCAGGCGCTCGCCGTCGGCGGCCGGATCGCCGTCCTCTCGTACCACTCGCTCGAGGACCGCCTGGTCAAGCAGGTGTTCGCGGCCGGTGCCGCGACCACCGCGCCGCCCGGCCTGCCCGTCGTCCCCGAGCGCTACCAGCCCCGGCTCAAGCTGCTCACGCGCGGCGCGGAGCTCCCCACCGAGGAAGAGGTCGCCGAGAACCGCCGGGCGGCCCCGGCACGGCTGCGGGGTGCGCAGCGCATCCGCGAGGAGGCGCCGTGAGCGGCTCCCCGAGGAGGCCCCATGAGTCCTGAGGAGGCCCCATGAGCAAGAAGCCCGAACTGCGCGGGCGGGCCGCCCGGCTCGCGAAGCTCCTTCCGTCGGGGCCGGCCCAGGCCGCCCGTACGCCCTTCGTGCTGCTCGTCGTGCTGCTGCTCGGCGGTGGCCTGATCACGCTCCTGATCCTGAACTCCTCGCTCAACGAAGGCTCGTTCCAGCTGAGCGAGCTCAAGAAGGAGACGACGGAGCTCACCGACCAGGAGCAGGAGCTCCAGCGGGACGTGGACGCCTACTCGGCCCCCGACGCCCTCCAGCGCCGCGCCCGTGAGCTCGGCATGGTCCCCGGCGGCGACCCGGCCTTCCTGAACCCCGACGGCACCGTGCGCGGCGTCCCGGGAGCCGCCGCGCAGCCATCGGCGCTGCGGCTGCCCGAGCCGCGCCCCCAGGAGGTGGCCTCCCC
>NZ_SRIC01000296.1 GCF_004684775.1 Streptomyces sp. MZ04 | reverse complement strand
GTGCCACCGGGGCGTGCTGCTCCGGGGCGGGTCGGCCGACCGGCGTCTCCTCCCGTATCCGGTGCCCCGTGGGCGTCAGGAAGAAGGCGTGGGGCGGCCGGGGGTGCCGGAAGGCGAGGCGGTGGCGCACGAGTGCGGTCAGCTGCGCCTCGCTCCCGGTCAGCCGTCCGGTCACGGGGTCCGCGGCCTCGATGATGCGGCGCTGAGCGGCCGTCGGCGGCTTCGCCATGAGTCCACCTCTTCCCAGGTTCTTCTGCTCCTGGTCCCGATGGTGCCTCGCGCCACTGACAACGGCGGCTTCAGCGAACGTCCCCCGTGGCGAGGTCGATGACCTTCTCGGCGACCAGTTCGAGTACGCGACGGTCGTCTTCGGCGGTGCCTCGCTCGCCCGGCGTACCCGGGTAGGTGTCGAGGAGGACGTCCGTGGCGCCCAGTTCGGCGAGGTGCTCGAGGTCGCCGCGGAGCTGGTCGGCGCTGCCGTGCCCGAGGGGGCGCTCGGCCGTGTCCGGCTGCGGGGCGAGCCGGAGCTGGAGGCGCGGCACCAGGGCGGGAGCCGGCCGCCCGGCGGCTTCGGCCTCCCGCGCGATCAGCGGCAGCGCGGCACGCAGACCTTCGAGCGTCGGCATGAACGGGTGCCAGCCCTCGCCGAGGCGGGCGGCGCGGCGCTGGGCGGCGGGGGAGTTGCCGCCGACCCAGACGGGGAGGTGCGCCGCGGGGGCAGGGGCGGTGTGGACGCCTTCGTAGGAGACGTACCGCCCCTGGAAGGACGTCGTCTCCTCGGTCCACGCGGCGCGGATCGCGGCGAGGTACTCGTCGGTGATGGCGCCGCGCTCGCGGAAGGGGATGCCGAGCGTCTCGTACTCGGCGGCGGACCAGCCGACACCGGCGCCGAGGATGAAGCCGGAGTCGCCGTTGAGCTGGTCGATGTTGGCGGCGAGACGGGCGGTCTGGAGCGGGTGCCGGTAGGGGATGACGGTGATGGTGGTGCCGAGGCGGAGACCGGGTACGCGGCCCGCGAGGTGAGCGGCGAGGAGGAACTGGTCGTAGAACGGGGCGGGGTAGACGCCGTGCACGTCCGGGGTGACGGCTATGTGATCGGAGATCATCGCGAACGTGTAGCCGAGGTCGCGGGCGTCGGTGGCTTGGCGGGTGAGGGTCTGCGGGGTGGTGCCGGACCCGAAGTTGAGGAGATTTACGCCGTATCGCATGGGGGCCAGTCTCGATGATCTTGAGGGCGCGTGTCGACCGAGACCGTTCAACCGAGCTCCTTCAAAAGAAGAGATCTACGGCCGCAGGTTCCAACTCGCCACCACCGGCCGACCGTGCTCCGTGCTCAGGCGGCTCACCGTCCCCGTCGCCAGTTGGAACAGCGCGCCGCCGGAGACAGGAAGCCCCAAGCGCCGAGCCGCAAGCACCCGCAGAAAATGCGAGTGCGCGAACAGCACCACGCTGCCCTCGTTCTCGGCCAGCGCCGCGTCCACCTTCGCCAGCATCCGGTCCGCCCGCTCCCCGACCCGCTCCGGGCTCTCCCCGGGATGCTCCGGCGGCCCGGCCGCCACCCCGTCCGTGAACAGGAACCAGTCGGGGCGCTCCCGGTGGATCTCCACCGTCGTCACGCCCTCGTACGCCCCGTAGTCCCACTCGCTCAGATCGGCGTCGACCCGCGCGTCCCCGAACCCCGCGAGCGCCGCCGTGTCGCGCGCCCGCTGCCGGGGGCTGGTGAACGCGGCCCCGATCCGGTACGTCCCGATCAGCGGCGCGAGCCCCCGCGCCTGCTCCCTGCCGTTCTCCGTGAGCGGGATGTCCGTCCAGCTGGTGTGCTGCCCGGTCAGGGCCCACTGGGTCTCGCCGTGCCGGACGAGGAGCAGGTCACCCATGGTGCGCCAAAGATTCACGAACCACAGTGACGGGAATGCGCGCTTCGATGATCATGGCTCCTGATCCTGCTCCGACCTCGCAACGCCGCATACGCTACGCGCTGCCCGAGGGTGACAGGGTGCGATCGCCGTCGTCTCCGGGCAGAGTTGGACGCGAGGCTATGCCAAGGGTGGAACCGGGGCGATCATCAATGTTCCGTACGCAGGCGGCCGACGACGGCGACGAGCTGCTTGCCAGGCTCGGGGCGTTGACTGCCCGGGCCCGGGAGCTCGCGCAGATGCAGCGCTCCCGGGTCGAACTGGCAGTGGCCCTGCAGCGCGGCATGCTGCCGCACGACCTTCCGCACCCTCCGGGCGTCCGGCTGGCCGTGGGCTACATGCCCGCCAATCACGGTCTCAACGTCGGGGGAGACTGGTATGACGCCTTCACCATGCCCGACGGCCGTATCGGCCTGTCCATCGGAGACGTGCAGGGGCACAACATCAAGGCCGCCGCGTTCATGGGGCAGGTCCGTGTGGGACTGCGTGCGCTGGCCTCGGTCACGGGCGACCCCGGGGAACTGCTCGCGCGTACCAACGATCTCCTGCTCTCCCTGGACACGGACCTCTTCGCCACGTGTACTTTCCTCCGGCTCGATCCGGCCACCGGCGTCCTGGAGTGCGCTCGGGCCGGCCACATTCCCCACATCTGGGCCACGGCCGACGGCCGATCCGGTGTCGGCGAAGGAGAATGCGGTCCCCCGCTCGGCGTACTCGAAGGCGCCGAGTACCCCGTGGTGTGCCACCGGCTCACCACCGGTGGCGTCGTCGTGCTGCTGACCGACGGAGTGGTGGAGGGGCCGTCACTGAGCCTCGACGAAGGCCTGCTCCGGGTGATGCGGCTCGCCGAGATCACTGCCTCTGCCGGACTGGGCATCAACACGCTCGCAGGCGGTGTGATGCGGCTGGCGGACACGGTGGGGCATGAGGACGATGCCGCCGTCCTCATCGTCGGCCACGACGGCGGTGCCCTGTAGACGTGCCCACCGCGCGGATGAGCGAGGACACGGACACGGGCGCTCGCATGGCCGAAATGGTCCGTGCGGTGTCTGATGGCTGCTGTGTTGGTGACCCGGCGGTTCCGGCTGTCCTTGGAGGTAGTCCTCAAGACACTGGCCGTTGCCGCCTGCTACTACGTGGGCGGGCGTCTGGGCCTGCTCAGTCGACTCACCGTCGAAGGAGTGGTCGTCACCCCCATTTGGCCGCCCACCGGCGTCGCCGTCGCCGCACTGCTTGTCTTCGGCATGTCGGTCTGGCCCGGGATCGCCGTCGGTTCCTTGCTCGTCATCGCGTCCCTCACCACCCCTCAGCTCACCACACTCGTCACCGTGGCGGGTAACACCATCGCCCCGCTCTGCGCCTATCTGATGCTGCGCGGGGTCGGTTTCCGGGTCGGAATCTCACGTGTGCGGGACGGTCTCGCCCTGGTCTTCCTCGGCGGGCTCGGCGCCATGCTGATCAGTGCCACGGTGGGGGTCGGGCTGCAGGTGGTGACCGGTGGACTGGGGACGGGGCAGTTCTGGTCCGTGTGGCTGGCGTGGTGGGTGGGCGATGCGATGGGCGTCCTGCTCGTCACTCCGATCCTGCTCGTGCTGGTGGGAGCCGCTGGACCACTGAATCTGACGCGCTGGAAGGAGATGCTGTGCCTCGGCCTCGCGGCCGTGATCGTCGTCCCCTGGGCCGTGCTCGGCGAATTGAGCCTGCTTTTCCTCATCTTTCCGCTGCTCATTTGGGCGGCGCTGAGCTTCCAGCTGGCCGGGAGCATGCTGTGCGCGCTGTTCGCGTCCATGCTCACCACCTTCGAGGCGAATACGCAGAAAGGCGCCTTCCTCCACCTGTCGGCCATCGAGGTCATGACCAAACTTCAGGCATTCAACGGTGCCGCCGCGCTGACGGCGCTCCTGCTGTCCGCCATGGTCGCCGAACAGCGCGCCACCCGACGATCGGTAGAGAGTGCCTGTAGGGAACTCGCTGAGGTACTGGAGCACCTCGCCGCGGGGGAATCCCCGCCTGAACCGTCCGACAGGCACACGGCCGGCCCCGTGGTGGCCGCCCCGGAGGACCCGGGCCGGCCACCACCGGGATCAGATCCCGGCGGGCACGCGTGACGGGCGGCCCGAGCCGCGTGTCAGGCAGTAGCCGCCGACACCGGCGAGCGCCGCGAGCACGCCGCCGCCCGCGGTCCACAGCCAGCGCGAGGACCACCATCCCGACGCCCAGCCGTCCTCCGGCTCACTGGACACCGCGGCGGTCCTGGTGCCGATCCCCGGCACCAGCGGCTTCGCCAGCGCGCCGTCCACCGCCTGCGCGCCGCCCGCGTCGTTCGACGTGACCTTCGTCGAGGCCTTCATCGGCAGCCCCAGGGCGTCCGCGTCGAGGCCGGTGACCGTCAGGCGTACGTAGTACGTGCCCTGCAGCGGGTCGTTGGCCCACGGTTCCGCCCAGCCCTTGACGGTGCGCAGGGTGCAGGACAGTTCGACCGTCCCTGCGCCCTGCGCCGCCGCCTTCGTCTGTGTGCCGTACCGGCACGCCTGGTGGCGCCGCAGCCCGTCGTACACGTCGACCTGCCAGGTGGACCCGGAGCGCCCCGACGCGGCCTCGGGCAGCTCCACCGTGGCGTGCACGGTGGGCCGTTGGCCGATGTCCGCGGGGAACGCCCAGTACAGGTAGTCGCCGGTGGACGCGTCCGCGGTGGCCTCCTGGTCCTGCTGGATCGCCGTCGCCGTACGGAAGGACGTACCGGCCTCCGTCGGCGCGGCGGGCTTCTCGTCGTCACCGGAGGCAGCCACCGAGGCCACCGCGACGCCCGCCGTCCCGGCCAGGGTCAGCAGCACGGTCGCGCCCAGTGCGGCCACCCGGCTCAACACACCTGTCGTACACATCAGTTGGTCCTCCAGACCGCGAAGCGCCAGCGCGAGACCCAGCCCCAGACCAGACCGGCGACGAAGCCGGTGAGGATCAGTGTGCCGAGCAGCCACCAGCCGTTGCCCAGGCCGAAGGACGCCACGTCCGACGCCTCGTCGGGCGCGTCCACCACGTCGATGTTCAGCTCGACCGGCAGCCCGGGCGCCGTCTTGACGGACGCGGGTGCCGAGAAGGAGTTGCTGACCCGCAGGCACACGGTCTCGGCGATGGGCTCACTGGCAGAGCCGTCGGAGTCGTCGGAGTCCTGCTCCGGCTTCGGGTAGCGCAGGCCCGTCGAGATCACGTCCGTGCGTCCGTCACCCGCCTCCGCGCCCCGTACGATCTCGCGTCCGCGCTCGGTGGAGGCCCGGAGCAGTACGCCGTAGTCCTGATGGACCGCCCGGTCCGCCGCGACGCTGACGGACGCGCGCAGTTCCTTGCCGGGCTCGACGTCCACGCGGTACCAGCGGTGCTCGCCGAACTTCTCGCGGTCGGTGTAGAGACCGGCCTTAAGCTGCGGGGCGTCGGAGCACTGCGCCGCGCCCTTCGCGGCGACCGGCGTGGCGACGGGGTCGGCCGCGCGGTCCACCAACTGCTTGACGCGGCCGGAGAGTTCATCGGTGTGGCGGACGGATGTGTACGTTCCGCCGGTGGCCTCGGCGATGCAGCTCAGCTGGTCGCGGGTCTTGGCGTCCGGCACCAGGCCGAGCGTGTCGACGGTGAGGTGGATGCCCTCGGCGGCGATCTTGCGGGCCACCTCGCAGGGGTCGAGCGGCTGGCAGGTGTCCTCGCCGTCGGAGATGAGGACGATGCGGCGGCTGCGCTCGGTGTTGTCGTCCTTGAGGTCGTCGGCGGCCTTCAGGAGGGTCGGGCCGATCGGCGTCCAGCCGGTGGGCGCGAGCGTCGCCACGGCGGTCTTGGCGTCGGTGCGGCCCGCGCGGTCGAGCTCGGCGACCGGGTAGAGCAGCTCGGTGTCCTTGCAGCCGGTCTTGCGGTTGTCGCCGCGGTAGTTGGCGCCGAGCGTGCGTATGCCGAGCTGGACTTCGTCCGGCGTGGCGTCGAGCACCTCGTTGAAGGCCTGCTTCGCCGCCGCCATCCGGGACTTGCCGTCGATGTCGCGGGCCCGCATCGAACCGCTGACGTCGAGGACCAGCTCGACCTTGGGAGAGGGCTGTGCCGGTTCGTCGGCGTCGGCGGCGGCGGGGCCCGCCGTGCCGAGTCCGGCGGTCAGGGCGGCGAGCAGGGCGAAGGCCCCGGCCGCCAGCCGTTGTCTTGTGATCATCGCCGGATCTTATTGATCTCGGCGTGCATACCCAAACCGGCGGCCGGGTATCAGCGGTCGGTTGGGGAATCAGCAGTCGGCGGCGGACCAGCTGTCACCGCTTCAGCTCGCGCCCCCCGAACGCCCCGCCTCCGTCCGCCTGCTTCCACCACGTCTCGAGCGCCGTCTGGTCCATGGACCGCCACGGCGGCGTCTCCTCCACGAGCGCCCGCCCGAGGCGGCGCCCCAGGTCGACCATCGAGGCACCGGCGACGGTGCGGTCGGTGTCGTACGTGTCCAGGGCGTCGGGCCAGGTCGTCGCCGTGGCGAAGGCGGACTCCAGGACCGTCGCGTCCTGCAGCGCCTTCACCGCGCCCGCCCCGGTGTGCGGCCGGGCGACCGTGGCCGCGTCGCCCATCAGGAGCACCCGGCCCGTGGTGTAGCGGGGCGCCGTGAAGTCGTACATGGGCTGGAGGAAGAGCTCGTCGGGAGTGGTGGTGCGGACGAGGCCGCCCCAGTAGGGCGGGAGTAACTCGTCGCACACGTACGTGAGATGAGAGGTGAGGGCCTGGGTGAGGCCGCCGGGCGGCAGGCTGGTCGGGGCGGTGAGCCGCAGATCGCGGCCGAGCCCGAGATCCAGGTCCGCGGGAGGCGCCGTGTAGAGCACCCAGTTGACGCGGTGGCCGCCCGCCCCGTCGGGGATGCGGTAGACGATGAGATGGCCGCCGGGGAAGACGGCGTACGCGCAGTCCTGCTCCGCCCACAGCTCCGGGTCGACGAGACGGTCGGCGGGGAAGGCGCCCCGCCAGGCGAGATATCCGGCGTACGCGGGACGCACGTCGGCGAACGCCGCCGTACGGACCACCGAGCGGTAGCCGTCCGCGCCGATCACGAGGTCGAAGCGCGCGGTCCCGTCGGCGGTGTCGACCTCGGCGCCCGCGCTGCCCGGCCGGACCTCTTGCACCGTGACCCCGGCCCTGAAGACGACGTGCTCGGGCACCCTGCGGCGCAACTCGTGCCACAGCGGCCCCCAGTTGTACGTACGGAACGGGAACGGCATCACCCCGATCTCGTGGCCAAGGGGCCCGGCCGCGGACCCGTCCCGCACATACCAGCGCCGCCGCACCAGCTGCACCCACGGCATGTCCGCGTCCAGATATCCGGCCGAATCCAGCTCCGCGTAACGGGAGTTGTGCACCGCGAGCCCGACCCCGCGGTCCGCCAGGTGCCCCGCGGCACGCTCGTACACCGTGATCTCATCGGCGCCACCGCGGTGCGCGGCGAGTGCGGCGGCGCATCCGGCGATGCTCCCACCCACGATGGCGACCTTGCCTCCACGCATCATCGCGCCATCCTGGCAGCAAGGGTGACCGTCTGTCAGTGAAGGGACACCCCGCGCCCGGCGAAGAATGGCTCGAACTCGGCCAGGGTCAGTTCCGCCGTCCGTGTCGCCGCGTCGATCCCCGAGGGGTTGTGCAGATGCAGGCCGCCGTCCGCGGAACGCCCCGTGACCAGCACCAAGTGCCCGCCGCGCCCGGGGGATTGCCGGTGCGGACGGCGGATCTCGTAGTGCACCGAGACCATGACCTGGCGTCCCTGGTCGAGGAGGCCGACGATCTCATCGACCGTGAGGTGCCGGTGGACCGTGGCGTTGACGCCGTGCGCCTCGCGCACGTACTCCGCGAACGGCGCGTAGATCAGACCGTGGATGGCGCCGTCGGCATCCTCTGTGTACGCGCCGTACTTCAGCGCGCCGTCCCGCAGCTCGAAGAGCGTCGGGGCGGACGGGCCGAGCGCCATCCGCAGGCAGGTCAGGCCGCACAGATGGCCGCACCAGCGCGCGTAGTCGTCGAGCGTGGCTGCGCCCGACTCCGGCCAGGCGGGGTCGGCCGCGCGGTCGAACCCGTCGTACACGATGCGCTCGACGAGATCGGGCGACGCGAACTGGGTGTGCGAGGGGACCTGGCAGGTGGGGCAGAGGGGCACGTCGCTCCCGGTTCGTCGGCGCTACTGGCGGTATCCGCTGAGGAAGCGGCCGATGCGGCTGATCGCCGCGTCGAGATCGTCAGCGTAAGGGAGCGTGAGGATGCGGAAGTGGTCGGGGCGCGGCCAGTTGAAGCCGGTGCCCTGGACGACCTGGATCTTCTCCTGGAGGAGCAGATCGAGGACGAACTTCTCGTCGTCGTGAATGGCGTGCACCTTGGGGTCCAGGCGCGCGAAGGCGTACAGCGCGCCCTTGGGCTTCACGCACGAGACGCCGGGGATCTCGTTCAGCTTCTGCCACGCCATGTCGCGCTGCTCGTGCAGCCTGCCGCCCGGCGCGGTCAGCTCGCGGATGGACTGGCGGCCGCCGAGCGCGGCCTGGATGGCGTACTGGGCGGGGGCGTTGGGGCACAGGCGCATGGAGGCGAGCATGGTCAGCCCCTCCAGGTAGTTCTTCGCGTGCTGCTGCGGCCCGGTGACGACCAGCCAGCCGGAGCGGAAGCCCGCCACCCGGTAGGTCTTCGACAGGCCGCAGAAGGTCAGGACGACGAGATCCGGGGCGAGGGCGGCGACGCTGTGGTGCACGGCGTCGTCGTACAGGATCTGGTCGTAGATCTCGTCGGCGAAGACCATCAGGCCGTGCCGCCGCGCGAGGTCGAGGATGCCTTCCAGGACCTCCTTGGGATACACGGCGCCCGTGGGGTTGTTCGGGTTGATGATCACGACGGCCTTCGTCCGGTCGGTGATCTTCGACGCCATGTCGTCCAGGTCCGGGTACCAGTCCGCGGACTCGTCGCACACGTAGTGGACGGCCTTGCCTCCGGAGAGGGTCGTCACGGCGGTCCACAGGGGGAAGTCCGGTGCGGGGATGAGGACTTCGTCCCCATCCTCCAACAGGGCCTGGACGGCCATGGTGACCAGCTCGGAGACGCCGTTGCCGAGAAAGACGTCGTCTACGGAGACCTCGTCCAGGCCAAGGGCCTGGTAGCGCTGGGCGACGGCTCGCCGGGCCGAGAGGATGCCGCGCGAGTCCGTGTAGCCGTGCGCCTGGGGGAGCATCCGGATCATGTCCTGGACGATCTCCTCGGGCGCCTCGAAGCCGAAGAGCGCCGGGTTGCCGGTGTTCAGGCGCAGGACGCTGTGGCCCGCCTCCTCCAGGGCGTTGGCGTGCTCGATGACCGGGCCCCGGATCTCGTAACAGACCTCGCTGAGCTTGCTGGACTGCCGGAACTCCATGCGCTGTGCCTCCCGTGACGTGAGTTACTTGGTTTTACCAAGCTGGAGCTTGGAAAGTCCAACAACTTGCATAGACTGCGTCGCATGCCACCTGCACCCAGGTCCCGCCGAAGCTATGACCAGTACTGCGCAGCCGCCCGTGCCCTCGACGTCGTGGGTGACCGCTGGACGCTGCTGATCGTCCGTGAACTCCTGGTCGGCCCGCGCCGCTACACCGATCTGCACGCCGATCTGCCGGGCGTCAGCACGGACGTCCTCGCCTCCCGGCTCAAGGACATGGAGCGCGAGGGCCTGACGACCCGCCGCCGCCTTCCCCCGCCGGCTGCGGCGTACGTCTATGAACTGACCGAGCGGGGCCGTGAGTTGCTGCCGGTCCTGCAGACGCTCGGCACCTGGGGCGCGCCCGCCCTCCAGGAGCGCAGGCCGACGGACGCGGTCCGCGCGCACTGGTTCGCGCTGCCGCTGCTGCGGGTCCTGGCGGGGCTCGGGGCGGAAGGGGTGGTCCAGGTCCGCCTGGACGAGGGCGAGTTCCATGTGCGTGTC
>NZ_SRIC01000295.1 GCF_004684775.1 Streptomyces sp. MZ04 | reverse complement strand
GCCCACCCGGCACCGCGTCGCCGGCGCCGAAGTGGACGGTTCGGGCGGCGCGTTCCCCGTCGTCTCGCCCCGCGACGGCCGCACCCTCGCGCTGGTCGCGGACGCGGGCGAGAAGGAGGTGGACCTCGCGGTCGGCGCCGCCCGCCGGGCCTTCGACAGCGGGCCGTGGCCGCGCCTCTCCCCCGCCGACCGGGGCCGGACCCTGCTGCGGATCGCCGCTCTCATCGAAGAGCACCGCTCCACTCTCGCCCTCACGGTCACCCTGGAGAACGGCAAACCGATCACCGAGTCGTACGCGATCGAGCTGCGCGCCCTGGCGAACACCTTCCGCTGGTACGGCGAGCTCGCCGACAAGCTGACCGACGCCTCCCCGCACACGGCCCCCGACGCGCTGGCACTCGTCACACGCGAACCCTCGGGCGTGGTCGGCGCGGTGGTCCCCTGGAACTTCCCGCTCACGCTCGCGGCCTGGAAGCTGGCCCCTGCGCTCGCGGCGGGCTGCACGGTGGTCCTCAAACCCTCCGAACTCACGCCCCTGTCCGCCCTGTTGCTCGGCGGGATCGCCGACGATGCGGGCCTTCCGCCCGGCGTCCTGAACGTCGTCGCGGGCGACGGCCCGACCGCGGGCCGCGCGCTCGGCCGCCACCCGGACGTGGACGTACTCGCGTTCACCGGCTCCACGGCGGTGGGCCGCCACTTCCTGCGCCACGCGGCCGACTCCAACCTCAAGCGGGTCTGGCTGGAGCTGGGTGGCAAGTCCCCCAACATCGTCCTGCCCGACGCCCCCGACCTGGCGGCGGCAGCGGCCACCGCGGCCTGGGGCATCTTCTTCAACCAGGGCGAGATGTGCACGGCGCCCGCACGGCTCCTCGTCCACGAGTCGGTGGCGGAAGAGGTGACGGCGACGGTCGTCGAACGGGCCGGGACGCTGCGGGTCGGCGATCCCCTGGACCCGGCCACGGAGATGGGGGCGCTGGCCGGGGCGGCGCGGGTGGACGCCGTACAGGAGCACGTACGCCGGGCCGCGGAGGCCGGCGCCCGGCTGCGCGCCGGAGGCACCCCTCTCGAAGTCGTCCCCGGCGGCAGCTACTTCTCGCCCACCGTCTTCGACCAGGTCACCCCGCACATGCCCGTGGCCCGCGAGGAGATCTTCGGCCCGGTCCTCGCCGTCCTCACCTTCGGCTCGCTCGACGAGGCGGTCGCGCTCGCCAACGACACGGAGTACGGCCTCGCGGCCGGGCTCTGGACCTCAGACCTGTCGACAGCGCACACGGTGGCGCGCCGCCTGCGGGCCGGGACGGTGTGGGTCAACTGCTATGAGGAGGGCGACGTGACGGTGCCGTTCGGCGGCTACAAGCAGTCGGGGAACGGCCGGGACAAGTCACTGCACGCGCTGGAGAAATACACGGAGCTCAAGACGACGTGGATCCAGCTGTGAGGGGTGCGCCTGCACCGCCGGTGGTGCGCCTGCACCGCCGGTGGTGCACCTGCACCGCCGGCGGTGCACCTGCCCGCCGGGGAGAAGTCACCCCTTCGCCCGCCGCCCACTCCGCCGAGGAGCCGGCTCGGCCCCGTCCAGGAGCTCGACCCTCCGCTCCTCGCCCTTCTCCTCCGTCTGGACGACAATCTTCCGGAGGAGATCCGCCAGCGTCCGGCACTCCGCGTCCGTCAGCCCCTCGGCGACGAACGCCTCCTCCCCGTTGAAGGCGGGGAACACCTTCTCCATCAGCCGCTCCCCCTCCCCCGTGAGCCGCAGCAGCGCGAGCCGCCCGTCGTCCGGATGCCCCCGCCGCTCAAGCAGCCCCCGCCCGGCGAGCGTCCGCGCGACGCCCGTCAGGGTGCCCTTGGAGATGCCCGCCTCCTCGGCGACGTGACGGGTCTCCATCTCGCCCCAGATCCAGACCACGTAAAGCACCACGAACGACGTCCACGTCAGCTCGGCCCCCCGCAGCACGGAGTTCTCGAAGTGCTGGCGGACGGCCGCCGCCGCGCGGTAGATGTTCGAGACGGCGGCCATCTGCTCGTACTTGACGGGCGTGCCGCCGAGCTTGGCCCGGACCGCCTTCTCGGTCTCGCGGATGGAGCGGTAGCCCGTCACGTGCGTGTCCCCTCGTTCTCGTGTGCCCGGCCGTCGTTCCTGTGGTTCCGGCCGACGGGCCCAGTCTCCCAAGACCTTGCCGGGGCGCATACGCGTCCGTACCATCAGCGCCACTCGAATTTCGTACGGGCTCAAACGATAACGCGTTTCCAGCGGGAACGCCTTCCCCTCCCCGGAGTCCCGGTATGGCCATCGACCAGCACGGCGTGCCTTCCCCCGCGCCGCCCCTCTCCTCCGACACCGCCCCCCGCCGCCGCATCGGTGTCACCGGCATCGTCTTCTTCGTCGTCGCCGCATCGGCCCCGCTCACCGTGGCCGCCGGCGGCATACCGCAGTCCCTCGGCGTCACGGGGATCCTCGGCATACCCCTCCTCTACCTCCTCATCGGCGTCGTCCTCGCGCTCTTCAGCGCGGGATACGCGGCGATGAGCCGGCACATCACGGGGGCCGGGGCGTTCTACGCGTACACCGCGCAGGGGCTCGGCCGCACCGCCGGTGTCGGTGCGGCGTTCGTCGCGCTGCTCGCGTACAACGCCATGCAGATCGGCATCGCGGGCCTCTTCGGCGCGACGACCGCGCAGTTCATCGAGTCCAAGACCGGTGCGGACATCCCCTGGTGGGCGCTGGTGCTCGCCTGCACGGTGGCCGTCGGGGCGCTCGGGTACCGGCGCGTGGACCTGGGCGTGAAGGTGCTCGCCGTACTCCTTGTGCTCGAGTTCGGCACCGTACTCGTCTTCGACATCGGCCAGTTCGCCGACGCCCCCGACGGCATCTCGACCACCCCCCTCACCTGGGGCGCCGCCACGGACGGCTCGCTCGGGGTCGCACTGTGCTGCGTGTTCGCCGCGTACATGGGCTTCGAGTCGGCGGCGCTCTACAGCGAGGAGTGCCGCGATCCGCGCCGCACGGTGGCGCGCGCGACGTACATCGCGGTCGGAGTGATCGGAGTCTTCTACGCCGCGACCGCATGGGCGATGATCAGCGGCGCGGGGACGGGGCAGGCCACGAAGGTCGCGGCCGAGCAGGGTCCGGAGATGCTGTTCTTCCTCTCCGACCGGAGCGGCGGCCTGGGCACCACCTTCTCCGACTTCGCCCAGCTCTTCCTCATCACCAGTCTGCTGGCCGCGCTGCTCTCCTTCCACAACGCCGTTGCCCGGTACGTCCGTTCACTGGGCCGGGAGGGTGTGCTGCCGCGCGGGCTCGGCGCGCTGCACCGGCGGCACGGTTCGCCGCACCGGGGTTCGCTGCTCCAGACGGCGGTCACCGTCGTCGTCATCGGGGTCTTCGCGCTCGCGGGGCGCGACCCGGTGATGGACGTCTTCACCTGGCTGACCAACCTCGGCGCGCTCGGCGTGATCCTGCTCCTGCTCGCCACGTCGGCCGCGGTCGTCGGCCACTTCGCCCGCCGCCGCGAACTGGCCGAGCCCCTGTGGCACCGGCTGATCGCCCCGGTCCTCTCGGGCGCCGCACTGGCCGTCGTCTTCTGGCTCGCGATCACCAACTTCAGCGTGCAGCTGGGGGTTTCGTCCGACAACCCGCTGCGGTGGATCCTGCCCAGCCTGATCCTCATCGCGGCCGGGGCGGGGATCGTGTGGGGGCTGTGGCTGCGGAAGTTCCGGCCTGGGACGTACGAGGGGATCGGGGCGGGGAATGCGGCCGGGGAGTAGCGCCGAACCTCGCTCACAACGCCCTCTCCAGCAACGTCCCGCCGCTCCACGTCACGCCCACCTGCCGGTAGTACGCCCCGATCGGCTCCTCGACCGTCAGCGCGGACAGCTCCTCCGTGGGCGCGTCGAAGAGATCGAGTTCGGCGTCGCCCGCCCACGCCTGACCGCCCTCGAAGGAGGCCGCGCCGGACGCGACGAGTTCGTCCAGGGCGAGCCCTTTGCCGTCGATGGCGGGGAGTTGGCGGTGGTGGGCCATGGGGTGGGCGTTGACGAAGCCGTTCGTCTCCGAGGGTGCGCGCAGGGTCACGACGGCCTGGGCGAGGCGCCGGTCGGCGGCGGCGAGCGTGGCCCCGAAGGCGGCGCCGGCCGCGATGCGGGGGGCGGGGCCGTAGGGGTGCGGCCGGGTCATCTGGATGGACCCGAGTTTCTTCGGATACCCCTGGTGGATCCCCCTGGCGACGGCGAAGTCCTTGTCGACCCAGATGAAGACGCAGCGTGAGTACGTACGTCCGCGATATCCGCAGCGCACTACGGCGAAGCACTCCTTGTACTGGGCCCGCACAGGGTCGAGCAACTCCGCCCTGGACTCCCCGCAGGACTGCCAGTCGGCCCAGATGAGGGCGACGGCTCCGGGGTCTTCGGGCGCCAACTCCAGCGGTTCGGGGAGGAGTTCACGGACCCTGCCGGGGTCGGTCCGGTACTCGACGGTGAGGAGGTCTCCGGAATAGTGCCAGGGCGGCGCGGGGATGAGCGAGGCCCGTCCCGTCGCGGTCCGGGGCGGATAGAACCCTTGAACTCCGGCCATGGGAAGGCTCCTTGGGCATCCGGAAGCGCCATCATTTGGGCCCGTACGATACGCCTTCCCGTCCCGGCTGTCATGCGCGCGCCCGCCACAGGGGGCACCCCCCACCGCCAATCCCCCGGAGGGCCTTGCGCAGCCCCGCGCGGGATCCTATCGTTTGGTCTCAAACGACAGCCGCGCGAAAGGCTGGACCACGGGTGAGTGAAGCAACCGCAACACCCCGGAACCAAGCCGCCGGGAACCCCCACGTCGCAGAAACGGTCGACGCGCTCCGCGCCCAGGGCACGGACATCGTCCGCGTCGTCTACCCCGACCTCATCGGCGCCGACCGGGGCCGCGACATCCTCGTCAGCCAGCTGCCCGGCGCCTGCGGCCACGGCCTCTCCTTCTGCCGCGCCGTCTACCACACCACGCCTCGCGGCGACGTCGTGCCCGTCGCCGGCGGGCTCGAAGCCGGGCTTCCCGACGTTTCCGTACGGCCCGATCTGCGCACCCTGCAGACTCTCCCCTGGGAGCCCGGCGTCGCCTGGTGTCTCGGGGACACCTTCGATCCGGCCACCGGCGAGCCCACACCGGAGTCGCCACGCGCCTTGCTGCGGCGGGTACTTGATGCCGCCGGTGAGTACGCGGGCGGTGCCGTCACGCCCGTCGTCGGGCCCGAGCTCGAGTACTTCCTGTGTGACGCCGACCCCACCGCCGCCTCCGGCTGGTCGGTGTACGGCGGCGCCACCGGCAACGTGTACAGCGCGGGCCGGCGCGGCGACCCGGACGGTCATCTGCTGCGTACCCTGCGGCAGTTGGCCGAGCTCGGCATCGGCGCGATCGCGGGCAACCACGAATTCGACGGTGGGCAGTTCGAGATCAACCTGGACCACTCCGAGGCGCTGGACGCCGCCGACCGCGCCTTCCGCTTCAAGGCCGCCGTCAAGGAGACGGCCCGCCGCGACGGACGCCTCGCGACCTTCATGGCCAAACCGTTCAACGCGCTCGGCGGCTCCGGCTTCCATCTGCACATCTCGCTGGTCGACGCCGCGGGACGCAACGTCTTCGAGGACGCCGGCGCCCCCGACGGCCTCTCCGCGACCGCACGGCACGCCGTCGCCGGACTCCTGGCCCACGCGCCCGCCCTCAGCGCCCTGCTCAACCCGACCGTCAACTCGTACAAACGCTTCGGACCCGACACCCTCGCTCCCTGGCTGATCGACTGGGGCCTGGACAACCGCAGCGCGATGCTCCGGATCCCGCCCGAGAGGGGGTCAGGGACCCGCCTTGAGCTGCGACTCGGCGATGCCTCCGCCAATCCCTACCTCGGCATCGCGGGCGCCGTGGCCGCGCTCCTCCTCGGCATCCGCGACAAGCCGGAGCCACCGGCGCCGCTGGAGGGCTACGGCTACCAGGAGGACTCCGCGCCCCGCCTCCCCGGCACACTCGGCGCGGCCCTCGACGCCCTGGAGGCCGACGAGGCGCTCACCTCGCTCCTCGGCGACGGCTTCACCGGCGCGTTCCTCACGTACAAGCGCAACGAGATCGAACGCTTCCAACAGCACATCACCGACTGGGAGTTCACGGAGTACGCCTTTCTCATCTGAATCCGATGAATCCAAACCCGATGAATCCGAATCCGATGAATCCGAATCCGATGAATCCGACCGCACCCTCCCCAGTAGGAGTACGTCCCATGAGTACGGTCACGAGCGCCGCCGCGCCCCTAGCCCTCTCCGACGTCGACCTCGCCGACAACGACCGGTTCACCGACGGCACCCTGCCCTGGCGGATGTTCGACGTGCTGCGCCGCGAGGACCCCGTCCACTGGCAGCCCGAGCCCGCGCCCAACTCCGGTTTCTGGGCGGTCACCCGGCACGCGGACATCGTGCGCGTCGACCGCGACCCGGAGACCTTCACCTCCGAGCGGTTCACCAACCTCGAAGAGGTCGACGAGGACTTCATCGCCCTTCGCCGCTCCCTCCTGGAGACCGACGGGCTACGCCACCGCGCGCTGCGGCTGATCCTGCAGAAGCAGTTCACTCCGCGCGCGGTCGCGACGTACGAGACGTTCCTGCGCGGCCTGACCGCCCGCACCCTGGATGCCGCGCTGCCCAAGGGCACCTTCGACTTCGTCAAGGAGGTCTCGGCCGACTTCCCGATCAATGTGCTCGCGCGGATGCTCGACGTCCCCGAGGAGGACACCCAGCAGCTCATCGACTGGGGCAACCGCATCATCGGCAACACCGACCCGGACTACGCCGACGTACTCCTGGAGAGCGCGGAGAGCGAGCGGTACCGCAATCTGCCGTTCCGCTCCCCCGCCGCGCTCGAAGTCTTCGCGTACGGAAGGAAGTTGGCGGCGAAGCGGCGCGGCGGCGACGGGACGGACCTGGTGAGCACGCTGGTCAACAACTCGCCCAAGGACGGCGTCCCGCTCTCCGCCACCGACTTCGACAACTACTTCCTGCTGCTGGTGGTGGCCGGGAACGAGACGACGCGGCACGCGATCTCGCACTCCATGCTCGCGCTGATCAACCACCCGGACGAGCGCGCCAAGCTCACCGCCGACCCCTCCCTCATCCCGGGCGGCGTCGAGGAGTGCCTGCGCTGGGCCTCGCCCGTCTACCACTTCCGGCGCACCGCGACCCGTGACGTGGAGCTCGGCGGCAAGCTGATCAGGGAGGGCGACAAGGTGGTGCTGTGGTTCGCCTCGGGGAACCGGGACGCGGACGCCTTCCCGGATCCCTACCGCTTCGACGTGACGCGCCAGAACATCGACCACGTCACCTTCGGCAAGGGCAGCCCGCACTTCTGCCTGGGCAACTCCCTGGCCCGCCTGGAGATGCGGGTCATGTTCGAGGAGCTGCTGCCGAGGTTGGCGGACATCCGCTTGACCGGTGAAGTTCGCCGCGTCCGGTCCAACTTCGTGAACGGGATAAAGGAACTGCCTGTGACGGTGACGCTCGTGTAGGTGCTTGGTTCTCTGCGGGTCGGATGTGGCTGGTCGCGCAGTTCCCCGCGCCCCTTGCGGGGCGCATCAGCCGCCGGAGGTGTCCAGTTCCGCGTCCTCGCTGATGCCCGCGCAGTCGTAGGGGTCCTTCAGCCAGCCGTCCGGCAGGACGACGCGGTTGTTGCCCGACGTACGCCCGCGCGGCCCGTCGGCGCCGGCCGGCCACGGCTGGTCGAGGTCCAACTCGCCGAGCCCGTCCTCGAGTTCGGCGAGCGATGAGGTGATCGCGAGGCGCTTGCGCATTTCCGAGCCGACCGCGAAGCCCTTCAGGTACCAGGCCACGTGCTTGCGGAAGTCGATGACGCCGCGCGCCTCGTCGCCGATCCACTCGCCGAGGAGCGTCGCGTGCCGCAGCATGACGGCTGCGACCTCGCGCAGGTCCGGGGCCTTGGGCGCGCCCGTCCCCTCGAAGGCCGCGACGAGGTCACCGAACAGCCAGGGCCGCCCGAGGCAGCCGCGGCCGACGACCACTCCGTCGCAGCCGGTCTCGTTCATCATCCGCACCGCGTCGGCGGCGGACCAGATGTCGCCGTTGCCGAGGACGGGGATCTCGGGGACGTGCTCCTTCAGGCGGGCGATGGCGTCCCAGTCGGCGGTCCCGCCGTAGTGCTGGGCGGCGGTGCGGCCGTGCAGCGCGATGGCGGTGACGCCCTCCTCGACGGCGATGCGGCCCGCGTCGAGGAAGGTGATGTGCTCGTCGTTGATGCCCTTGCGCATCTTCATGGTGACGGGGATGTCACCCGCGCCGCTGACCGCTTCCTTCAGGATCGCCCGCAGCAGGGGCCGCTTGTACGGCAGCGCGGAGCCGCCGCCCTTGCGGGTGACCTTGGGGACGGGGCAGCCGAAGTTCAGGTCGATGTGATCGGCCAGGTCCTCCTCCGCGATCATGCGGACGGCCTTGCCGACGGTGGCCGGGTCGACGCCGTACAGCTGGATGGACCGCGGCTTCTCGGTCTCGTCGAAGTGGACCAGCTGCATGGTCTTCTCGTTGCGCTCGACCAGCGCCCGCGTCGTGATCATCTCGCTGACGAAGAGACCCTTGCCCCCGGAGAACTCCCGGCACAGCGTCCGGAACGGCGCGTTCGTGATGCCCGCCATGGGGGCGAGCACGACGGGGGGCCGCACGGTGTGCGGGCCGATCTGAAGCTGGGGCTTCATGGCGCGGGGTTCCTCCGGGGCGACGGGTGGCCGGCGATGTGCGACGGCGGGGGCAGACCTCCTATTGTCCCCCATCCGCGTGGCTGCCCGCGCGCCCCGCCTTCACCAGTCGGTACAGCTCCTCCGTGGCCGCCTGCGAGCGCGCGTCCGCCGGGACGTACGAGCCCAGGCGCGGCCCCTCGGCCGGGCCGAGCCACAGGCCGTGGTACGTGAAGTGCAGCGGCCCCACGAGAGGATTGTTGAACCGCTTGGACTGGTCCACCGCCTGCATCACCTCATGCCGCTCCCACAGCTCGCGGAACTCCGGCGAGGCCTTGCGCAACCTCCTGAGCAGCGTCTTCCACGCCGGGTCCGCGAGATGGCCGGCCATCCGCGCCCGGAACCTGGCGACCATCCGGCGCATCGTCTCCTCCCGGTCCTCCATGGCGGACTGCCAGGCGGGGTGCGTGAAGGTCAGCCACATGCAGTTGCGGTCCTCGGGCGGCAGCACGTCGAGATCGGTGAGGAGATTTCCGTACGTCGCGTTGTAGGCGAGGACGTCGTAGCGGGCGTTCTGCACGCACGCCGGGTACGGATCGAGCTGGGTGAGGATCCGCAGCAGGCCCTGCGGGACCGACGCGGTCTCTGCGGCCGGGGACGGGTCGGCGGTGCCCGCGAGCTGGAAGAGGTGGGCACGCTCGCCGGCGTCCAGCATCAGGGCGCGGGACAGCGCGTCGAGCACCTGGGCCGAGACATGGATGGCGCGGCCCTGCTCCAGCCACGTGTACCAGGTGACGCCGACCGTGGAGAGGTGCGCCACCTCCTCGCGGCGCAGGCCCGGCGTGCGACGGCGCGGGCCGCGCGGCAGCCCCGCCTGCTCGGGCGTGATCCGCTCGCGGCGGCTGCGCAGGAAGTCGGCGAGCTCACTGCGGCGGATACGGTCGGGCTGCGTCGGCGCTGCGGTGTTCATGGGGCCAGCTTGCCCTCGTACCGACCCTGTTTCCAGGTAGTACAGGTACCAGGATAAAGAGACTCTGGTACCTGGCTGATGGTTCGACGACCATCTCCAGGGTGGCGGGGGACGCGTGCAGGTCGCGCTCGATGCTGGGCAGGGCGACGTTCACGATGAAGAAATCGATCATCGGGAGCGCGGCGCCGAGAAGGACGGTGAAGAGGCCGAG
>NZ_SRIC01000294.1 GCF_004684775.1 Streptomyces sp. MZ04 | reverse complement strand
GGCTCCTGGCCCTCAACGCGGCGATCTGGCACAACTGGGCCTGCAGCACCGAAAAGAAGCGTTCACTGATCCACTACGACCACCCGACCCGGCTGACCAGCACGTAAAAGCACATCAACCATCTAGGGGCGGTCGAGCCGGAGGCGCTCCGCCCGCGGGAGGCCCGCGACGACCAAGTCGTACGAGTCCTCGATGAGCTCCCGGACCTGCGTGTCCGGGAGCTCTCCGTCGACGGTCACCGTGTTCCAGTGCCGCTTGTTCATGTGCCACCCCGGCACGATCTCCGGGTGCGCGGCCCGCAGTTGGACCGCCATGTCCGGTTCACACTTGAGGTTCACCTTGAGCGGCTGCGCGTCGAGGTGGCAGAGCGCGAACATCTTGCCGAGGACCTTGAAGACCGAGGTGTCGGGGTTGAACGGAAACTCCTCGACCGCCGCGTTGAACGACAGACAGAACGTACGCAGCTCCTGCGGTGTCACCCCGAAGTCCTCTCCTGCGAGCCCCGCGCGCCGCCCGGCGCGACCGGCTCCACCAGCACCGTCACGATCTTGTTCCGCCGCCCCGCCGCGGACTCCGCGGTGAGCCGCAGCTCCCGCCCGTCCGGCAGCGGCACGATCGACGACGCGTCGGCGATCGGCACCCGGCCGAGCGCCTTGGCGAGGAGGCCACCGACCGTCTCGACGTCCTCGTCGTCGAACTCGTCGAGCCCGAAGAGCTCGCCGAGGTCACCGATGTCGAGGCGCGCGGTGACGCGGTAGCAGCCGTCCGCGAGCTCCTCCACCGGCGGCAGTTCACGGTCGTACTCATCCGTGATCTCGCCGACGATCTCCTCGAGGATGTCCTCGATGGTGACGATGCCCGCCGTGCCGCCGTACTCGTCGATGACGACGGCGACGTGATTGCGCTCCTGCTGCATCTCCCGCAGCAGATCGCCCGCGTTCTTCGTGTCCGGCACGAACGTGGCGGGGCGCATGGCCGTCGACACCAGTTCGTTCTCCGCGTCGCGGTTGATGTGCGTCTTGCGGGCCAGGTCCTTCAGATACACCATGCCGACGACGTCGTCCTCGCTCTCGCCCGTCACCGGGATCCGCGAGAAACCGGACCGCAGCGCGAGCGTCAGCGCCTGCCGGATCGTCTTGAAGCGCTCGATGGCGACCAAGTCGGTCCGGGGCACCATGACTTCGCGTACGAGGGTGTCGCCGAGCTCGAAGACGGAGTGCACCATGCGGCGCTCCTCGTCCTCGATCAGGGACTCCTTCTCCGCGAGGTCGACCATCGCCCGCAGCTCGGCCTCGGAGGCGAACGGGCCGCGCCGGAAGCCCTTTCCGGGCGTGAGCGCGTTGCCGATGAGGATGAGGAGCGGCGGGATCGGGCCCATGACGCGGGCCAGCGGCAGCAGAACGTACGCCGCGGCGGTCGCCGTGTTGAGCGGGTGCTGGCGCCCGATGGTGCGCGGGGAGACCCCCACGGCGACGTACGAGACGAGGACCATCACCGCGATGGCGACGGCCAGCGCCTGCCAGGTCTCGTCGAACTCCTTCAGGCAGGCGTACGTCACCAGCGCCGCGGCGGCCATCTCGCACGTCACGCGGACGAGCAGCGCCACATTGAGATAGCGGGTCGGGTCGGCGGCGACCTGCGCGAGCTTCGCGCTGCCGCGCCGCCCCGAACGGACCGCCTCCTCCGCCCGGAAGCTGGAGACGCGGGCGATGCCCGCCTCGGCGCAGGCCGCGAGCCAGGCCACGACGACCAGGGCGACGGCGCCCGCGATCAGTTGAGGACTCATGACGGCGTCGGCGGCCTACGAGACGGTGGGCGCCGGCGACGGCCCGGTCAGGCCGTGCTCGGCACGCCAGCCGTCGACGATGGCCGCCTGCAGACCGAACATCTCCGCCTTCTCGTCCGGCTCCTCATGGTCGTACCCGAGCAGATGCAGCACCCCATGGACGGTGAGCAACTGCAGCTCCTCGTCCATGGAGTGCTCCGTCTCCGCTTCCTTGCCCTGCTTGAGCGCGACCTCGGGGCAGAGCACGATGTCGCCGAGGAGGCCCTGCGGCGGCTCCTCCTCGTCCTTGGCGGGCGGGCGCAGCTCGTCCATCGGGAACGACATCACGTCCGTCGGTCCCGGCAGGTCCATCCACTGGATGTGCAGCTGCTCCATGGCGTCGGCGTCCACGACGATCACCGAGAGCTCGGAGAGCGGGTGGATGCGCATCCGCGCGAGTGCGTAGCGGGCGATGTCGAGGATCGCCTGCTCATCGACCTCGGTCCCGGATTCGTTGTTGACGTCGATCGACATGGTGCGGTTTCCGCTACTTCCCGTGTTTCCTGCGCTGCTGACTCTGCTGACTCTGCTGCTGCTTCTGCTGGCTGTCGTCGTACTTCTCGTACGCGTCGACGATACGGCCGACCAGCTTGTGCCGTACGACATCGCTGGAGGTGAGCCGCGAGAAGTGCACGTCGTCGAGGCCCTCCAGGATGTGCTGGACCTGGCGCAGCCCCGACTTGGTGCCGCCCGGCAGGTCGACCTGCGTGACGTCGCCCGTGATCACGATCTTCGAGTCGAAGCCGAGCCGGGTCAGGAACATCTTCATCTGTTCGGCGCTGGTGTTCTGCGCCTCGTCGAGGATGATGAACGCGTCGTTGAGGGTGTTGTGCGTGAGCAGGTAGTCCTGTGTGACGTAGAGGGAGTCCTCGGCTGCCACCTGGATGCAGACTGCCTCCTCGCGGCCCGCGGGCTCGATGGAGTCGATGAAGCGCATCGGGCGTCCGCCGCCACCGGCCGCGTGGTACTTGTCGCGCTTGCGGGCGAGGCGGAAGGGCTCGATGCCTTCGGGGAGGCGGATTTCGATGATGTGGGCGTCGCGCTTGTGCTTGCCCAGTGCGGTTCCCTGCGGGCGGCCCTCGGCGTACCTGCGCTTCGTGTAGGCAACGCCGCCGAGTGACTGGACCAGGGCGATGACATCGTCACGAAGCAGGATCGATGTCGTCGTGTACTGAACTCGGCAGGTACGGTCGCTCTGTGTGACCGGACCTCCGTCAGTATCCAAGAGCCCCTGGAGAACGGCTAGTCGGACGGCGGCCGAGTTGTAGAGGTAGTCGTCCGGTACAAACTTCGAGCAGGATCGGGTACCCAGGAGGTCCAGGGAACGCAGCGCCTGCTTCAGCGGATGCGTCAGGACGCTGCCCGTGCCGTCACTCGGTGTCGGCGCGCGGTTGATGAGGTAGTCGTAACCGCCACGCGACCGGACCTTGATGCCAGGAAGCGCTGCCTCCAGACCGAGGATGAGCTCCGGGTCGGCTGTGGTGAACGAGGGCGTCTGGTTCTTTGCCGAGATGCAACCGTCGCCCAGCAAAAGGCCCAGGGCGTAAGGATCGATCGGAACCTCACGCTCCGGGAAACAGACTGGCGCAGTGAGCAGTGGCAGCTCATAGCGGCGAGCGTGCGCTGCCCGCAGGTTGCCGATCATGTCCTGGGTCTCCAGGACCCGCCATGGCTTGTTACGCCGCCTGTCCGAAGCTGTACGGACTGTCCAAAGGTGCTCGCCGCAGCAGAGAGTCCAGGAGCCGTCCTGGGCACTGAGACGGTAGATGTCCTTCTCGCCCTGCGGATACACGCCGAGGACCGGTGTCGGCTCGCCGTTCGACCCAATGACCAGGTCGCCCACCTCAAGGCCGCCGATCGGACGCCATCCGCTCGGCGTCAGCACGTTAGTGAAGGTCGGCATCGCACGCCCACGCATATACGCCAGCGGCGCAACCTCAATAGTCCCCGCCGCCATCAACCGCGGAATCGAGTCCGGGTCGAGCATGTCGTGCAGGGCGTCGTACAGCGGCCGCAGGTAAGGGTCGATCTTCTCGTACAAGGTCCCCGGCAGGAAGCCGAGCCGCTCGCCCGCCTCGACGGCGGGGCGGGTCAGGATGATGCGGTTGACCTGCTTGGACTGCAGGGCCTGCACCGCCTTGGCCATGGCGAGATACGTCTTGCCGGTGCCTGCGGGGCCGATGCCGAAGACGATGGTGTGCTTGTCGATGGCGTCGACATAGCGCTTCTGGTTGAGGGTCTTGGGGCGGATCGTGCGGCCCCGGGACGAGAGGATGTTCTGCGTGAGGACCTCGGCCGGGGTCTCCGGTCCGTCGCCCTCTCCTGCCTCGTCCGCCTTGAGCATGGCGATCGAGCGTTCCACGGCGTCCTCCGTCATCGGCTGACCGGTGCGGAGCACCAGCATCATCTCGTCGAACAGGCGCTGGATGAGGGCCACTTCGTGGGCGTCACCGACGGCGCGGATGTCATTGCCCCGGACATGGATGTCGGCCGCCGGGAAGGCCTTCTCGATCACGCGCAACAGGGCGTCTCCGGAGCCGAGCACCGTCACCATCGGGTGGTTCGCCGGGACGGTGAAGTGGGCTCGGGACTGACCCTGGGCAGGGGTATGAGCTGTGGGTGTCTGAGTCATGGGCCGGCGCTAAGCCTGCTCATCCTCCTCATGCGGGGCTTGGTGGCCGCTCGACAGCCTTGCACTGCCAAGAGTACGACGCACCACTGTCACCGCCGTAGGGCTTTTCCACTCCGGTCGCGGGCGGCCGCCCGGTCCCCGCACCGGCCGGGATCAGACCGCGTCCGGGCCCCGTTCACCGGTCCGTACCCGCACCACCGTCTCCACCGGCACAGCCCACACCTTCCCGTCACCGATCTTCCCGGTGCGGGCCGCGCGCACGACCGCGTCGATGACCGCGTCCGCGTCCACATCGTCGACGACGACCTCGATCCGCACCTTCGGCACCAGGTCCACCTGGTACTCCGCCCCCCGGTACACCTCCGTGTGCCCCCGCTGGCGCCCGTATCCGCTCGCCTCGGTGACGGTGAGGCCCTGCACGCCCAGTTCCTGCAGCGCCGTCTTCACCTCGTCGAGGCGGAACGGCTTGATGACCGCGGTCACGAGCTTCATGCGACGGTGCTTCCCTTCGGGTGGTGCGGGGCGGCGGACCCCTTCATGGGGCCGACCAGGACGCCGTGATCGTAGGCCGTCTCCGCGTGGTGCGTCTGGTCGAGGCCCGTCAGCTCGTCCTCGGCCGACGCACGGAAGCCCATCAGCTTGTCGATCGCCTTGCCGATGCCGTACGTGACGGCGAAGGTGTACGCCGCGACGGCGAGCACCGCCACCGTTTGCTTGCCCAACTGGGCGAGGCCGCCTCCGTAGAAGAGGCCCTCCGCGCCGTCCGTCATCGTGGCCGTCGCGAACAGGCCGATCAGGAGCGTGCCGATCACACCGCCGACCAGGTGGACGCCGACGACGTCCAGTGAGTCGTCGTAGTCGAAGCGGAACTTCCAGGCGACGGCGTACGAGCAGACCACGCCCGCCGCGAGGCCGATCACCGCCGCGCCCAGGATGCCGACGACCCCGCACGACGGGGTGATCGCCACCAGGCCCGCGACCGCGCCCGACGCCGCGCCGAAGGTGGTGGGGTGGCCGTCGCGCCGCTGCTCCACGAAGAGCCAGCCGAGCAGGCCCGTGCAGCCGGCGAGCAGGGTGTTGAGGAGGGCGGCCGCTGCGAGGCCGTTCGCGCCGAGGGCCGAGCCGCCGTTGAAGCCGAGCCAGCCGAACCAGAGCAGGCCCGCGCCCATCAGGACCATCGGCAGGTTGTGCGGGCGCATCGCGTCCTTCTTGAAGCCGATGCGCGGGCCGATCACCAGGACGAGGGCCAGACCGGAGGCGCCGGAGGCGATCTCGACGACCAGGCCGCCCGCGAAGTCGAGGGCGCCGAGGGAGTGGGAGATCCAGCCGTCCGGGCCCCATACCCAGTGCGCCACGGGAACGTATACGAGCAGCGCCCAGAGCGGGACGAAGACCAGCCACGCGGCGAACTTCGTGCGGTCCGCGATCGCGCCGCTGATCAGTGCGGTGGTGAGGATGGCGAAGGTCAGCTGGAAGGTCGTGAAGAGGAACGTGGGGACCGTCCCGGTGAGGGTGTCCGGGCCGATGCCCGCCATGCCCAGGTGGTCGAGGCCGCCGATCAGGCCCGCGAAGGCGTCGTCGCCGAAGGCCAGCGAGTAGCCCGCGACCAGCCACACGACCGTGACCAGGGCGATCGACACGAAGCTCATGAGCAGCATGTTCAGGACGCTCTTCGTGCGGACCATGCCGCCGTAGAAGAGCGCGAGGCCCGGGGTCATGAGGAGTACGAGTGCGGTGGCCGCGAGCAGCCAGGCGGTGTCGCCTGTGTCGGGGCCTTGTGCTGCGGCCAGAAAAGTCATGGGGGAGAGCGTCACCGGCACGCGTTTCGGAACGGGCAACCGCGCGTTTCCGCCGTGTTTCGTGTTGCACGGGGGTTTCTGGAAGCTCACCGCGGTGCCGTCGCGCCGCCGCCGGGGCCCGCGCGTACTGCGGGCCCCCGTCGATCAGGGACAATGGGCGCCATGAGCGTTCGTACCCAGTCATCCGAGCCGTCCGAGGCCATCCACCGCGCCGGCTTCGCCTGCTTCGTGGGCCGCCCCAACGCGGGCAAGTCCACCCTCACGAATGCTCTGGTCGGCCAGAAGGTGGCGATCACCGCGGACCAGCCGCAGACCACGCGGCACACGGTGCGGGGCATCGTGCACCGGCCCGACGCCCAGCTGATCCTGGTGGACACCCCCGGGCTGCACAAGCCGCGCACGCTGCTCGGCGAGCGGCTCAACGACGTCGTCCGCACGACCTGGGCGGAGGTCGACGTCATCGGCTTCTGTCTGCCGGCGAACGAGAAGCTCGGCCCCGGTGACCGGTTCATCGCCAAGGAACTGGCCTCGATCAAGAAGACGCCGAAGATCGCGGTCGTGACCAAGACCGACCTCGTCGACAGCAAGACGCTCGCCGAACAGCTCATCGCCATCGACCGGCTCGGCAAGGAGCTGGGCATCCAGTGGGCCGAGATCGTGCCCGTGTCGGCGGTCGGCGACAAGCAGGTCCAGCTGCTCGCGGACCTGATCATCCCGATGCTGCCCGAGAGCCCGCCGCTCTACCCGGAGGGCGACCTCACGGACGAGCCCGAGCAGGTCATGGTGGCCGAGCTGATCCGCGAGGCCGCGCTCGAGGGCGTACGGGACGAGCTGCCGCACTCCATCGCCGTCGTGGTGGAGGAGATGCTGCCGCGCACGGACCGCCCGGCGGACAAGCCGCTCCTGGACATCCACGCGAACGTCTACATCGAGCGCCCCAGCCAGAAGGGCATCATCATCGGCCCCAAGGGCAAGCGCCTGAAGGACGTCGGCATCAAGTCCCGCCGCCAGATCGAGGCCCTTCTCGGTACGCCGGTCTTCCTGGACCTGCATGTGAAGGTGGCCAAGGACTGGCAGCGGGACCCGAAGCAGCTGCGGAAGCTGGGGTTCTGACGGGCTAGGCCGGTGCCGGGGTCGCTTCCGTCAGTGACACCCGCCAGGAGACGGCGCGTCCCGTCATCGCCGTCAGGGTCCGGGCCAACTGCCCGCTGAGCGCCTCCTCGTGGCTCGCCGCCCCGACGCCCGCGGCGAGCGAATCGCCGATGACCGCGAGCCGCAGCGGAGGACCCCCGTACTCCCGCTGCGGCTCGGTCACGCCGCTGTCGTTCCCGGCTGCTTCCGGCAACCTCACAAGGCGTCCCCGCATTCCCCGTGCGAACATCCCGAGCCCCTTCCGTGCTCCGTGTCCCGTCCTGCGCCGTCTCCTCGACGAGGCCGCCGGGTGGTCACCGGCTTCGCGCTCTCGGACGACGACCGCCGGATGGGTACGTTCCTGCTGCGGGCCCCGCGCGACGCGATCCGCCGCTGCGTGGACGCGGGCCGCTTCCGCGCGGATGTGAACCCCGATCTCCTGGTGCGCCAGCTCTTCAGCCAGATGCACGGCCTCGCCGAACTGGCCCGCGCCGGCTGCATCATGGGCGACGTCACCCCGGCCAGGTGCTGCACGGAATGCTCCGCGACCTCGCCGTCGCGTCCGGCGACGAGGCCGCTGCGGCCGAGGCGTCCGTGACCTCAGGCCTTGCGGGCGGCGGCACCCTCGCCGGGTGAGAGGTCCTGGGTGCCGAGGACCCGGAGCAGTTCGAGGCGCTCGTACGACTCCGTGCCGGGGCGCGCGGTGTAGACGATCAGGAGCTGATCGTGCCCCGTGCTCAGGAGCACTTCGCAGTCCAGCTCGAGCCGGCCCACCAGCGGATGCAGGAAGACCTTCGTCGACGCGCGGCGCAGCGCCACCTCGTGCGACTGCCACAGTGTCCTGAACTCCGCGCCGGCCGCGATGAGTTCGGCGACCAGCGCCGCGGGCGCCGGGTCGTCGGGGCGGGCCGCGGTGACCGCCCTGAGGTTGGCGACGTGGGAGCGGGCGTGCTCGGAGTGGTCCTCGGGCGGGAACAGGTCGCGGGCCGCGGGGTCGGTGAAGAAGCGGCGTACGAGATTGCGCTCGCGGGGCGGGCGGGACGCGGTGTCGCCGGAGAGCGCGGCGGCCATCGTGTTCTGCGCGAGCGTCTCGCCGATGTCGCTGACGATCTGCGCGGGGGTGTCGTGCAGCCGGTCCAGGATCAGGAGCAGCCCGGGACGTACGTGCCCGGAGGCAGCCCCGGCACGCGGCGGCTCCTCGCCGGTCAGGTGGAAGAGGTGGTCGCGCTCGTCGTCCGTGAGCCGCAGTGCGCGGGCGAGGGCGGTCAGCATCTGCCGGGACGGGTGCGGGCCGCGGCGCTGCTCGAGCCGCGTGTAGTAGTCCACGGACATCCCGGCGAGCTGCGCCACCTCCTCGCGGCGCAGGCCCGGCGTGCGGCGCCGCGGACCGGCCTGGAGGCCCACGTCGGTGGGGTCGAGGCGGGCGCGGGAGCGGCGCAGGAAGTCGGCGAGTTCGGTTCGGTCCACCCCTTCAGCTTCGGCCACCTTCGGCGGGTTATCCAGGGACTGCCGGTCCCCTGATCGGGAGGTCTCTCCCGCCGGGCGCGGGGCGGCGTGACGCTGGTGGAGCACGACGGTTCGTCTTCGACGCTGGGAGTTGCGTGATGCTGACGCTGGTGACAGGTGCGACGGGTGAGGTCGGGCGGCGCTTTGTGCCGCGGCTGCTGCAGTGGGTGGCGGCCGCCGGGGACGAGGTGCGGGTCCTGGTGCGCGACGAGGCGCGGGGCGCGGCCTTCGCGGAGCTCGGCGCGCAGGTGGTGGTGGGTGATCTGCGGGACGAGGGCGCCCTGGGGAAGGCGGTGGCCGGGGCCGACGCGGTGGTCAATGTCGCGGCGGCGTTCCGCGGGGTGCCGGACGAGGAGGCGTGGGCGATCAACCGCGATGCCGCGCTGGCCCTGGGGCGGGCGGCGGTGGTCTCCGGGGTGCGCCGGTTCGTCCAGGTCAGCACCGGGCTCGTGTACGGGACGGGGCGTGGGCGGATGCTGGTGGAGGACGACCCCGTGGTGCCGGGCGGGGCCATGTGGGGCGCGTACGCGCGGTCCAAGGGGGAGGCGGAGCGTGGGCTCCTCGCGCTGGACGGGCTCGACGTACGGGTGGGGCGGCTGGCCTTCGTCTACGGCGAGGGGGATCCGCATCTCGCGGATTCGCTCCAGTGGGCCGGGAATTGGGCGGCGACTCAGCGGCTGCACATGGTGCATCACGCGGACGTGGGGCAGGGGCTCGCCCGGCTTCTGCGCGCGCCGGGAGTGGGCGGCCGGGTCTACAACATCGCCGACGACGCGCCCGTCACGGCAGTTGAACTGCATCAGCTCAACGGGGCCGCCGTCCCTGCTGAGCTGTACGAGCGGACCGATCCGGACCCGTGGTTCGGGATCACGTCAACGGGCCGTATCCGCAGGGAACTTGGCTACCGGCCGCTGTATCCCACGGTGTGGGGCGCGGTTGACGCGGGGGCGCTGTAGACCGGGGTGGGTTACTCCACGCCCCTGATCCGCGTCACCAGGAGCGCCCCCGCCAACCCCACCAC
>NZ_SRIC01000293.1 GCF_004684775.1 Streptomyces sp. MZ04 | reverse complement strand
GCCTCGCCCTCCCTCCGCTCAAGGTCCCCGGCCAGCGCCCGCGCCTGCGCGAACAGATCCTCCTGCGTGTAATCCGCGAGCCCCGTGACGCCCACCCCGAGGAGCCGCACGCCCCCCGTGGTGTCCACGGACTCCAGCAGCCGCGCGGCAGCCTCCCGCACCACCCCCGGGTCGTCCGTGGGCCCCCGCAGCGTCTCGGACCGCGTCAGCGTCGAGAAGTCGAACCGCCGCACCTTCAGCACGATGGTCCGCCCCGAGTGCCCGGCCGCCCGCAGCCGCTCCACACACCGATCGGCGAGCCGCGCCACCTCACCCCGGACCCGCACCCGGTCGTGAATGTCCACGTCGTACGTGTCCTCGACACTGACCGACTTGGACTCCCGCTCCGCCACCACGGGCCGCTCGTCCCGCGCCAGCGCCATCGCGTACAGCGCGCTCCCGTGCGACTTCCCCAGGAGCCGTACGAGCTCGTCCTCGCCCGCCTCCGCGATCTCCCCGACCGTCGTGATCCCGCCGCGCCGCAGATGGTCCCCGGTGGCAGGACCGACCCCGGGCAGCGTCCGCACCGACATCGGCGCGAGCAGCTCCCGCTCGGTCCCCGGAACTATCAGCCGCAGCCCATCGGGCTTGGCCTCCTCCGAGGCGATCTTCGCCAGCATCTTGGACGCGGCGAGCCCGACCGACCCCGCGAGTCCGGTCACCGCCTTGATGTCCGCACGCAACCGCTCGCCCACGGCCAGCGCCGACGCCTGGTCGTCGGCCACGCCGCCCGCCTCCAGGTCGACAAAGGCCTCATCCAGGCTGAGCGGCTCCACCAGCGGCGACAGCTCGCGCAGCAGCGCCATCACCTGCTCGCTGATCTCCCGGTAGAGCCCGAAGCGCGGCACAAGATAGGCGGCATTGGGGGCAAGGCGACGCGCCTGCCCCATGGGCATCGCCGAGTGCACACCGAACTTCCGCGCCTCGTACGAGGCCGTGGCCACCACACCCCGCGGCCCGAGCCCGCCCACCACCACGGCTTTCCCGCGCAGACTCGGCTTCGCGGCCTGCTCGGCAGACGCGTAGAAGGCATCCATGTCGAGATGCAGAATCGTGGGCGCGGTTCTCACACCTCTGATGCTGCCCTACGCCACTGACAACGCCCCGAAACCGCCACCCCGAACCCCCAGGCCGGCAGGGATGCCGCAACCGCCTCACACGGCCCGGTTACGCCGCCGCGCGAGCTCATCGGCGGGATTCTGACGCAGCAGCGTCTCCCCGGTGTCGATGCGCTCCCCGTGCAGCTGCGAAAGCGCCGCTTCCACGTCCCGCCACACGACGCCCACGGCGATCCCGAAGACCCCCTGCCCGCCCTGGAGCAGATCGTGGACCTCGTCGGGCGACGTGCACTCGTAGACCGTCGCGCCGTCGCTCATGAGCGTCATCCGCTCGAGATCCCGGAAGCCGCGGTCGCGCAGATGCTGGACCGTGGTCCGGATGTTCTGCAGGGACACACCGGTGTCCAGGAACCGCTTCACGATCTTCAGGACGACGACGTCCCGGAAGCTGTAGAGCCGCTGGGTCCCCGACCCGCCCGCGGACCGCACACTGGGCTCGACGAGCCCCGTACGGGCCCAGTAGTCGAGCTGGCGATACGTGATACCGGCGGCCGCGCACGCGGTCGGCCCTCGGTACCCGATCTGTTCCTGTTCGGTCTGTCCGGACGTGGCGTCCCCGCTCCCCTGAACCGCAACCGGCCGCCTCGGAGAGTGATCGGCCGTGCTGCCGTGAAGCGGATACGGTCCGCCCATCGCCGTACCGTCGCCGCTGCTTCTCACGCCGACCTCCGTCCTTGACCTGCCTTCCCGACGGTAGGCAGTCACCAGGGGCTCGTCAACGATCGCCACACTCGGCACGCCGAGTGATAATCACCCTAAGAGTGGTTTGCCGTACCTCACCGCCGGGAAAGGCTAGCCGAATGGTTCGCCGGAACTCTCCGGAGGCACCGGTTCACTGGCTGTTGGTGCCGAAGTCCTCGGGCGAGATCTGATCGAGGAACTCGCGGAACTTCTCCACCTCGTCCTCCTGCTCGTCCGGAATGGCGATGCCGGCGTCGTCGAGGACCCCGTCACTGCCGTAGATCGGCGTCCCGGTGCGCAGCGCCAGCGCTATGGCATCGGACGGCCGGGCGCTCACCTCGACTCCGCTGGCGAAGACCAGCTCCGCGTAGAAGACCCCTTCGCGCAGGTCCGTGATGCGCACCTCGGTGAGCTCCTGACCCACCGCCTCCAGCACGTCCTTGAACAGGTCGTGGGTCAGCGGTCGCGCGGGCGCCATCCCCTGCTGTGCGAAGGCGATCGCGGTCGCCTCCCCTGGTCCGATCCAGATGGGGAGGTACCGATCGCCTCCCACTTCACGCAGGAGCACGATCGGTTGGTTGGAGGGCATTTCGACCCGGACACCTACGACGTCGAGCTCGTTCACACAGCAACCCTAGGACGTGCCCGGCAGGTTTGGGTAGTCGGGCACCCCCTGAGTCAGGGCAACCGCACCCCTAGAGCGGTCTGCACCAGTGCAGAGTGCAGCTTTCCGGTGAGCCCCGCCAGTTCCTTCGTACGCGCTTCCGCATGGGCCCTGGTCTGCGGATTACGGTGCCTGCGCAGCGGCGCCACGACCTGGTCGACCAGGCCGGCCTCACGTTCGGCGGCTGCTTTCATGGCACGCAGATGGCGCGGCTCGATGCCGAACCGGCCGAGTTCGACCACCAGGGCGGCGACCGTCACGGCCTCGGCGTCGTAACCACCGTCCGGCAGCGGCGCGATGAGCCCGTACGTCTCCCACTCGTCGAGCTGCTCCGCTTCGGCCTCGGCGGCGGCGAGCAGCTCGGCCCGGCCCACGCGGGCCGCGGTGGGCCCCTCGGCCTCACCGGGGCCCCAGGCGTCGCCGGGCTCCCTCGGATGCCCCAGGGAGGGCAGTGGGGCCGCCTCTCCGCGCTCCAGGGCCTCCAGGTGCTCCCGGATGACCTTGAGCGGCAGATAGTGGTCCCGCTGCATCCTCAGGACGTGACCGAGCCGCTCGACGTCCTGCGGGCCGAACTTCCGGTAACCGGACGGTGTGCGCTCGGGCTCGATGAGCCCTTCCGACTCCAGGAAGCGGATCTTGGAGATCGTGACCTCGGGAAACTCGTCACGCAGCGCGTTCAGCACTGCGCCGATGCTCATCAGCCGACGGTCCTCGGCGGCGGTGCCGTTGCCGGCACCGCCCCTCGGTGTTTGAAGCATGGACCTTCCTGACGGGTCAGATGCCGACGCTCCGCTGGCTCGCGTAGAAGACCAGCCGGTACTTACCGATCTGCACCTCGTCGCCGTTCGACAGCGGGACGGAGTCGATGCGCTCCCGGTTGACGTACGTGCCGTTGAGGCTGCCCACGTCCGCGACGGTGAAGGAACCGTCCTGGACACGACGGAACTCCACGTGGCGACGCGACACGGTCACGTCGTCCAGGAAGATGTCGCTCTGCGGGTGACGCCCCGCCGTGGTCAGCTCGCCGTCCAGCAGGAAGCGACTGCCCGAGTTCGGACCGCGGCGCACCACGAGGAGCGCCGAGCCGAGCGGCAACGCGTCGACGGCGGCCTGGGCCTCCGGCGAGAGAGCGGGCGAGGCGGTCTGCCCCGTCACCTCCGCGTCATACGCCTCGAGCCCCGAGATGGAGATGGTCGAGGTGGTCTCGGACGGACGCTCCGGCGCGGCCCCGGCCCGCAGCGGCGCGCCGCAGTTGGAGCAGAACCGGCTCGCGTCGGCGTTGCGGTTCCCGCACCTCGTACACACCAGGGCCATGGACGGATCCTCCTGACGCGGCTGCCCCGCAGGGGCATTGGACGCGTACGGATCGGGGGTAAACCCTCCACCCGTACTTGAGGTTGACGGTTCTCCGAAACCTATGCGGCCCGGACCGGCAGGGTCAACAGACGACGCGCCCTGTCCGCCCGAAATGTCACCGCCCGGTCCACCGACCTGGTCGCGGAACATCGGGCGCTCGCCGCCCTGTCCCTCGGCGTCTCCATGGCGCGGCGCACGGTGCCGGGCAGTGGCGGGATTGCCGCTGTCCTCACGCGAGCGCTTGCCGAACAACTTCTCAAACAACTTCACGGGCGATTCCCCTTGACCGAAACAGACCCGCCCGTGGGGCAGGACGAACCCTGATTGCACACACCGGCGTACATCGGCGTACCAGACATCCTCACAACGTCCGTACCCGCCAAACAGTTTCCACCACGCACCACGCTTACAGTGCGCCGACCCCCCGCAACCTCATGCCCTCCGAAGACGGCCCCCATGCGCCGCCGCCTCACTGGGAGGACGACCGAGCGTAGTCAGGCCGCTTCGCGGGTCGCAAGGCGTCCACCACGATCTTCTCCGCTCGCGCCACGGTGACGGTGGCCTGCTCCTTCTCCAGAGTCTGCACCACCCCACCAGGGATGTTCAGCGCCGGCTCGAGGTCCTGCGGCTTGCCGATCACCTTGAAGCGGTAGGGCTTGCCGACCTTGCGGCCGTCCACCCGCACGCCACCACTGTCCGTGTCCGACAGGTAGGTGCTGGCCACCACCCGCACGTCATTGATCTGGATGGCCTCGGCCCCCGCAGCGCGCAGCTCCTGAATGGCGTCGAGCAGCATGTCCGCCTCAACCGACCCCTTCTTGTCATCGATGGTCAGCGTGATGCCAGGACCCTGCGCGGCCACGGTGCCCGCCAGAATGCCGAGTTGTCTTTCCTTCTCGACCGTCTGCTTGCGGGCCTCCTCGGCCTGGTCCGAGCTGTTCTCAAGACCGGTGCGCTGATCCTCCAGACGCTGCTTCTCATCTTCCAGACGCTGCGTACGGTCATCCAGTTCATCGAGGATGCGTACGAGATCTTCCTGACGTGCTCCGCGCAGCGCGCTGCTGTCGTTGTTGGACCGCACCTGGATGGCCAGGCCGAGGCCCAGAACGAACAGCAGCAGGGCCACGATGAGTTGGGGGCGCGTGACACGCGGCGGCCACAGCGCCTCCACCAGCCGCTGACGGCCCTTCAATGGCTGCCGCTCGCCCTGCGCGGGCGCGGCGTCCGCCGGCTCCACGGGCGCGCTCGGCACCTCGGCGGGCAGTTCCTTGCGCCGGTTGTCGTTTCCGGGCGTCTCGTCCGTGGCCATCGGCGTCACGCCCGGAAGATGTGTCGGCGGATGGCGGCGGCGTTGGAGAAGATCCGGATGCCGAGCACCACGACGACTCCGGTGGACAGCTGGGCGCCCACGCCCAACTTGTCGCCCAGGAAGACGATCAGCGCGGCCACCACGACGTTCGAGAGGAACGACACCACGAAGACCTTGTCGTCGAAGATCCCGTCGAGCATCGCGCGCAGGCCTCCGAACACCGCGTCGAGTGCCGCGACGACGGCGATGGGGAGGTACGGCTCGACCACCGCCGGAACCTCGGGCCGGACCAACAATCCGGCCACGACTCCCACGACGAGGCCCAGTACGGCGATCACTATGTGCCCTTTCCTGCCTTCGGCTCTGCTGTACGTACGGTCACACTCGGTGCTGCCGGGAGTCGGACGCTCTCCTGTGCGGAAATGCTGGTCCTGACCCCGAAGTTCTCCTGCAGAGCATGCAGATACTGACCGTCGCGACTGTTCTGGAATCTCGTGCTCAACCGCTGCCCGTCCCCCACGGCAAGCACCGTATACGGCGGCACCAGCGGCTTGTTGTCGACCAGTATCGCGTCACCCGCGGCCCTGATCGCCGACAGCGCTGTCAGCCGCTGGTCGTTGATGGCGATCGCCTCCGCGCCCGACTGCCACAGGCCGTTGACCACCCGCTGCATGTCGCGGTCCCGTACCCGTCCGGTGTCGGAGAACCCGGCGCTCTCCCGCGGTCCGCCACCGCCCTGGTCGGCTGCCTTCGCGTCGTCCACGACGAGCTTCACGCCCGGCCCGTGCACCTCCGTGGCACCGGAAAGCAGAGCCACCAACTCGCCCTGGCTGCCGCCGTGCTTCTTCAGCGCCTCACGCTGCCGCTCGCTCACGTCGTCGCGGAGCGTCTCGACGTCCTCTTCGAGCTCGTCCGCGTCCGAAGTCGCCGACTCGATCCGGTCGATGAGCTCCGCGCGCTCCTTGGCGACGACCGGAGCGGCTATCCGCGCCTGCGCGGCGCCCACGGTCACCACCAGGGCGGCGAGTACGAGCCCGAGCGCGAGCCCGAGCTTGGCGCGCAGCGGACGCGGGACGCCGGCGTCGCCCTTCTCCTTCTTCCGGGCCGCCGCTTCCGCGTATCCCTCGTCCAGGCTGTGGTCCATGACGGTGGTGAGCAGCGACATGGAGGCGTCCGGGCGCCGGGGGCGCGAGGGGGTGCTCCGAACGGGGGGCTGCTGCGGCATGCCGCACATCGTCGCACGTCGCGGGCGCTACCTCCGAATGGCCCCACCGGCGTGCCGGACGGCGCCCCTCCCGGGCGCCGTCCGGCCCTCGCCGACGGTCAGCGACCTGCGCTGTCCACCACGGCGGACCATTCGTCGAGCAGTGCCTGCGCGGATGCGTCATCGGGCCCTTCGGCCCACAAATGAGTGACCGCCTCGGCGGGATCGGGCAGCACAAGCACCCAGCGCCCGTCGGTCTCCACGACCCGCACACCATCGGTCGTGTCCACCGAACGCTCCCCCGCGGCCTCCACCACGCGACGCATCACCAGGCCCTTGACCGCCCACGGAGTCGCGAGGTCACGCCGCAGCACATGGGCCCGCGGAATCCGCGCGTCGATCTGGCTGAGCGTGAGCTGCGTCCGCGCCACGAGCCCGATGAGCCGCACGAACGCCGCCGTACCGTCGAAGACGCTGCTGAACTCGGGAATGATGAAGCCACCACGCCCATCACCCCCGAAGATGGTCGACTCGTCACGCCCCACCCGCGTCAGATCGTCCGGCGACGTGGTCGTCCAGTCGACCTGCGTACCGTGATACGCCGCCACCTGCTCGGCGATGCGCGTCGTCGTCACCGGGAGCGCGACGCGCCCGCTGCGCCGCTCGGCGGCGACCAGATCGAGCATGACGAGCAGCGCCCGGTCGTCCTCGACGATCCGCCCCTTCTCGTCGACGAGCGAAAGACGCTCACCCACAGGATCGAAGCGCACCCCGAACGCGGCCCGCGCCGACGCCACGATCTCTCCAAGCCGCACAAGACCCGACCTGCGCGTCTCGTAGGACTCGGTCGGACGTGACTCGTCGAGACCCGGGTTGATGGTCAGCGCATCGACACCGAGCCGCCCGAGCAGGCTCGGCAGCACAAGCCCCGCACTGCCGTTGGACGCGTCGACGACCACCTTCAGCTCGGACTCGGCCACACCCGTCGTGTCGATGTTGCGCAACAGCGAGCCGGTGTAGGAGTCGAAGACACTCGACGGGAAATGCAGATCCCCGATCTCACCGGGGAACGCACGCCGGTACTCCTGACGCGCGTACACACGGTCGAGCTTCCGCTGGCTCCCCTGCGACAGATCCGCACCGCGCCCGTCGAAGAACATGATGTCGACGGAGTCCGGCACCCCCGGAGTCGTCCGAATCATGATCCCGCCGGCACTGCCCCGCGCGGTCTGCTGCCGCGCCACCGGCAACGGCACGTTCTCCAGATCGCGTACGTCGATGGCACTGGCCTGCAGGGCCGAGATCACCGCTCGCTTCAGCGCACGCGCGCCTCGCGAATGGTCACGCGCGGTCGTGACGGTCGAGCCCTTCTTCAGGGTCGTGGCATACGCCCCGGCGAGCCGTACCGCGAGCTCCGGGGTGATCTCCACATTCAGGATCCCGGACACCCCGCGCGCACCGAACAGGTGGGCCTGGCCCCGCGACTCCCAGATGACGGACGTGTTGACGAAGGCGCCGGCCTCGATCGTCTTGAACGGGTAGACGCGGACGTTGCCCTGGATGATCGATTCCTCACCGACCAGGCACTCGTCACCGATGACTGCACCGTCCTCGATACGGGCGGCCCGCATGATGTCGGTGTTCTTCCCGATCACACAGCCCCGCAGATTGCTGTGCTCGCCGATGTAGACGTTGTCGTGGACAACGGCCTTGTGCAGAAACGCCCCGGTCTTGACCACGACGTTCGAGCCGATGACCGTGTGCTCGCGAATCTCCGCACCGGCCTCGACCTTGGCGTAGTCCCCGATGTACAGCGGCCCGCGCAGCACGGCGTCGGGGTGCACCTCGGCCCCCTCGGCGACCCACACACCGGGCGAGATCTCGAAGCCGTCGAGCTCGACGTCGACCTTGCGCTCCAGCACGTCGGCCTGTGCCTTGCCGTAGCTCTCGTGCGTACCGACGTCCTCCCAGTACCCCTCGGCGACATACCCGTAGATGGGCTTGCCCTCCTTCATCAGCTGAGGGAAGACATCACCGGACCAGTCCACCGACGCATCGGCCTCGACGTAGTCGAAGACCTCGGGCTCCATCACATAGATGCCCGTATTCACCGTGTCCGAGAAGACCTGCCCCCAGGTCGGCTTCTCGAGGAAGCGCTCGACCTTTCCTTCTTCGTCCACGATGGTGATGCCGAATTCCAGCGGATTGGGAACACGCGTCAGACAGACGGTGACAAGTGCGCCCTTCTCCTTGTGGAAGTTGATGAGCTCGGTGAGGTCGAAATCAGTGAGAGCATCACCGGAGATCACGAGGAATGCATCGTCCTTCAGCGCTTCCTCGGCGTTCTTCACACTCCCAGCAGTGCCGAGTGGCTTCTCCTCATTGGCATAGGTGAGCTCCATCCCGAGCTCTTCACCATCGCCGAAGTAATTCCTGACCAGAGAGGCCAGGAACTGGACTGTCACTACGGTCTCGGTGAGCCCATGCCGCTTGAGCAGCCGCAGCACATGCTCCATGATCGGCCTATTGGCCACGGGCAGGAGCGGCTTGGGCATGCTCGAGGTCATGGGGCGAAGGCGAGTGCCTTCGCCTCCGGCCATTACGACGGCCTTCATGTCGGAAGCGTCCTCCTCAATAGACGACGATCTAGCCGACTTAGCCCGCCCAGATTGGCCCGCATATGTCAGTTACGGGCCTGCAAGCCTCGCAGCTGCCGAATCGGCAAGCTCAATCGGCCGTGGCGTCCGCCCGGACAAGTCTGCGGACCTGAACCACGTAGAGGATCCCTGCCCACCAGTACAGCGTTGTACCCCATCCGGCGAACGCCCATCCGAAAATAGCAGCGAGGGTGTTGATCCAGCCACTTCCATCACTGAGAAGCAGTAGTGGAAAGGCGTACATCAGGTTGAACGTGGCGGCCTTGCCGAGGAAGTTCACCTGAGGCGGCGGATAGCCGTGACGCCTGAGGATCCCGACCATCACCAGCAGAACCAGCTCGCGCAGGAGCAGCACCGCGGTCAGCCAGAGCGGAAGAATCTCCCGCCACGTGAGTCCGACCAAAGTGGACAAAATATAGAGCCGGTCAGCGGCCGGGTCGAGCAGCCGCCCGAGGTTGCTGATCTGGTTCCAGCGGCGGGCCAACTTGCCGTCGAGATAGTCGCTGATGCCGCTCAGCATCAGCACCAACAGCGCCCAATGGTCACTCTTGGGACCACCGAACTCCGGCCTGAGGATCAACCACAGGAAGAGGGGTACGCCGACGAGGCGCGCCATGCTGAGGATGTTCGGGATGGTGAGGACTCGGTCCGTCTGGACACGTGTCTCCTGGACCTCCACCCGGGGGCCTCCTGTGGGAAATGAGCCGATGATGCCCCCTGACCTTACCCTCAGTTGTCAGCCGGCGATGCAGAGGGGTGGTCGGGACCGGAAACACAAAAAAGCCGTGGCCCCTGGAATTAAATCCAGGGGCCACGGCTATAAAAATAGTTCGGCGGCGTCCTACTCTCCCACAGGGTCCCCCCTGCAGTACCATCGGCGCTGTGAGGCTTAGCTTCCGGGTTCGGAATGTAACCGGGCGTTTCCCTCACGCTATGACCACCGAAACACTA
>NZ_SRIC01000292.1 GCF_004684775.1 Streptomyces sp. MZ04 | reverse complement strand
GGTCCGGGGCGGAGACGGGGGCGGATGCGCGGGTGAGTTCGGCATCAAAGAAGGCCAGGATCCGCGCGTAGAGCTGTCCCTTGGCACCTCGTGGTCCGCGGGGCGGTTCCTTCTCCCAGGTCCACACCGTCTCGCGCGACACCGTCAGCGCCCGGCCGAGCTGGGTCTTGGTCCACCCGAACTCCTCACGAAGCCGGGCCCTCTCCGCCGGGGACGGCAGTGGCGGCACCGGCCCGTCCACGGGGATCCGCTCAAGCACCGCCTCCACGGGGTCGAGCATCAATCGTCTACCTCCACTCGCCTGAATCTAACGCGAATCTAACGTACCGCTCCGCTCGTGGCGTCGTCAACTCTTAATCGATTTTCGCTATGTAATATAACTGCTTCTCAATCAGTTTTCACGATGCAATGTGAGCACTTCTTTATGGCCTGAACTTTCCCGGAGGGATCTCCATGCCTGGGGGTTGTTCCGCAGGGATCGGCTGGTGCGCCCGGCCTCACGGGCGCGGAGCCTGGGCGGCATGATGTCCCCCGTGATGAACAGTGCAGACCTGCGGCCTGCCCGGATACCGGGTTACGACGGTGGCCCCCTCACGTACCAGGCCGGGCTGCTGGACGAACCGCTCTTCTGGCTGGGACACCTCTACTCGTGCATCCAGAGCGAGAAAGCCGAGGAACTGCTGTTCGGTGCGGACTACGACGCGGCCGGTGACTTCCAGCGGCGGCTGTGGGAGCGAGCCGAGTGGCCAGCATTCACGGTTCCACTCGCTGCTGATCACCGTCTCCACGTGGTCTACCGCACCGTCCCGGACGACACCGGCACCGACTACCTCCTCCATCACCCCGACTGGGATCAAGCCGAACTCCTCGCCCGGGACGACGGGCACTTCATGGGGCCGGGCCTGTCCTGGCCCGAGCTCGTGGCAGCCGCGGACAACGCGCTGCCCGGCGCCAGCACCACCGACCCCCACTCCCGGCTGCTGCTCCTGCTGCCCGCGTTCGGCGACGACGCAGTACCCGACGATGCTGTTGGCCGCCTGGCGGATGCGCTACGCGCCCGCACGAGCGTGGAAGACCCCGAGACCCTCGCCTCTGCTCTCCTGGAGGACCAAGGGGCTCCCGGCCCCGCGCGCTGGACGAAAGCCGGGCACGGCTTCTCCGTGAACGATGGCGAGTACTCCTTCCGTAACCCCACCAACCTCTTCGCCCTGTCAGCCGATCGCCTGGCTCGGGTGGCCACCGCGCTAATGCCTTGACCCACACACCAAACGGCGAGGGATGGTGGTTTGGAACGATCCAGCCGTGACTGCTGTGATCACGGCTACGCAGCCGACGTGGATAGCTCCGTGCGGGCCGGGCGCGATGTCGAGGTCCTGGCAATGCCGTACCTGCCGAACGACGGCACCGCGGCGCGCACTACCCATCCCACGGGCGGCGTGGTACACCTCAATCCCTCCAACGTCACAGCCCGCAACGGCCGTTACTGGATGATCGACGCCAGCGGACTCTATGTGGCGGAGTGCCTGCCAGGGGCTTGTCGCGGACGACGGCCGAGGCGACGTGACCAGGTCGGCCCCATCTCCTCGGCCAGGCGTGCGTCGCGTTTCGGCAGACCCTGTACGCGGGCATCTGACGGCGCGGCCAGCCCGATCCGGACTGCCCGACGGTGCCCGATCCGGGCTGCCCGACGGTACTGACGCCGAGGAACCAGATACCGCAGGTCCCTGGCGGCGAACTCGACCGCGAGCCAACCCCAGCCCTGACTACGAGGCTGGCACAACACTCACCCAAGCGTTGCACCTTCTTTCTTTATGATGTATTTTAGGTGTCGTTGAAGGTGCGCCGCTCCCCGGCCGACAGGCCCGAGAGCGCCGCCGCCACGCCTCCCCACCTTCCTGGCGCTATGAGCCCCTCCCCCGCGCCGGCCCTCCCCGAAAGGAACTCCCATGTCCGACAGCGACGTTGTCCAGCGCGTCATAGCCCGGCTGGTCGAGCATGCCGATGAGCGCGAGACCCAGGTGATCCACGGACTCGCCTGTGCGGCCGGGTACCTGTGGCGATGCGGCAACACCGACTGCCATGCCCACAACGCCCGGGGCCAGCGGTACTGCGAGGGCTGCGGCTGGGGCCGCGCGGGCAGGCCGGTCGGCGACATTACCCCCAGCCTGTACGAAGTACCCCAGCAGAAGTGGCGGGCGCTGCGCCGAGCAGTCGTCGCTCATTTCGAGCAGCTCGGCGGTCCGGTGCCGGACGCCGTCGTCTTCGACTACTTCGGCGGTCCCGGCTGGCGTGGCGCCGAGGTACGGGCGATGCACGGCGGCCGGTCCGAAGAGATCGCCGACGGATTCCGCGATCGGAACGCTCACGAGGACATCGCTGCCGCGCTCGATGGCCTGAGCCGCTTCGAGAAGCCCGCCTACTGCGAGCACATGCGCCTCGTCCTGTCCTCCTGACCCGACCGGCCCGCCCATGGCCGTCCTGCTCATCGGCCGCTGATCCGGCGCTCGCCGCATCCTCACCGTCACCCAGTCCCACCCCCGTCGCCGACGGCAACCGGCACGCCGTCGGCGCCCTCACCAACCCCGTGTTCGCCGACGGCGACCGGACGTGGACCGTCACAGCGGCGCCGTACAGCACGCCTATGAGGAGAGCGCTGGCGAGGAGGGCGCTGTGGTCGAGGACGACGTCGAACACGTCGAGCCCTTCACTTCCTGATCTTCAACCCCGGTGTGTGAAGCATCGATTGGCCAACCTGGAGCACCGTGAACCTCCCAGACCGCGGCGCTGTCAAAAACGACTTCGCCGCCACCCCGGCCGCCTCTCTGGCTGCGGCCACGCCCGAACTGCTCACGACCGACTCGGTCATCGACCCCCTGCTCGACGCTCTGGACGAGGACCAGCTCGGCACGCTGGCCACTCGCATCCGCACCCGCCGGATCGCCAAGGTGCAAGCCCGGCTGCTGGCTGCGCTGCGCGAAGACAGCACCGAACTGCACCGCAACGGGCTCACCGACTGCCCGGAGCCGGTCACCCGCATCAGGTTCACCACGCACAACAACGACCCCGTGTGCTGGGACGACAACGCCCTCGTCTGGCACCAGACCGGAGCAACGACCCGGGTCGACTACGCGGGCACGGACGTCGAGCGCGCGCTGCGCGATTACTCCAGCTTCACCGACCCCGTCGAAGGCACCCGGCTCGTCGTGGACCTGAGCACCGGCCAGTTCGACGTCCGGGGACCGTGGGAGCCCGGCTGAGCGTCCGTGTCCCGGCCTCCGGAACACGCCACCTCGGCCAGCAGCAACAGCATCGTCCTCCACTACCCGTGAGAGCGGCTGGTCCAGCTCACCACCGTCCATGAGACTCCCCGGCCACGTTCGCCGACCCGTTCCTCTCGGAGCCCGAGCGCCCTCGTGACCTGTGCGTGCTCGGGCTCCGACGGCACGCCATCCAGGAACCCGCCGCCCAGAACAGACCACCGCACTCAACGCACGCCATCACGGCGCCCCCGGCCGCCGCAACCAGCCCCGCCCTGAATGGAAATCACGCCTTGAGCCACCTCACTTACCCCCGATCTGCCACCACCATCGCGACCAAGGCCCGGATGGCGCTTGGCGCCTACACCGCAATCCCCGTACGCGAGGCCGCGTACAACCTCCACCGCAGCGTCGACGACATGTGGGGATACACCTACTTCGCCATCCAGAATGCCGACGGGCCCCAGTGGAGCCGCCTCGGCAAGGAACTCATCACCGCCACCAAAAGGCTCGCCGCCGCCGAACGGACACCGGGCGAGGGGCCCCGCCACGTCATCCAGGTCGCGGCAGGCCTCATCGCGCGCTTCGAACACGCAGCGGGCACCAAGACGACAGTCATCCCGCTACTTCCGCGCGACGAGGACGGCCGCGACCACCCGGTGCTCGGCACCGAGCGCCCGTTCCGCGTCGCCGACATCGGCTGCGCCGCCGTGCAACACCTCGGGCCGAACTGGCACGCTGAGGCCCTGCCCTGGGGTGACGGATCCTCCATCCAGGACAACGACGAGACGCACGGCTACCTCCTCGCTGTCGACGAGCACAACTGCCTATACATCTGCGACGACTCGCGCGGCGGGAAGCGCACGGAACTGGACGGCGCGACTCCCGCCGACGGGCTCGACATCCTCGCCGAACGAGTCGCCGACCTCGTACTCAGCCTCACACCTTCACCGACTGACCCCCCACGCGGCGTGCTCAGTGAGGTTGAGTCATGAGACATCCCTGGTCGGATGTGGCCCGGGGTCGGGCCAGAGGGCGGGTTGGTGGCAGACGAGGCAATGTCCTGACCAGATGGCTGTGGCCTCGAACTGGCCACGGGGGCATGGCCTGCGGCGCGTCGCTGAACCACCACGGCGGCAAGTTTCCGATGAGAGGGGGGAAGTCCACGGTGCCGAACACCTGAGCCCGTACCGCTCGGCCAGCAATTTCCTGAGTGCGCCGAAGCAGCTGTTCAACCACTTCCTCTTCGCTAGTGTCCTCGAACTCCAGGCAGCGGAAGACGGTCACGAAATGCGGAGCACAGAACGGCTCACAGTGACCCAGAGGCCAGTGTCGCCGAACTCCCACATCAGGAAGGGCTCGTATTCAAAACCCATAGCACTGCGCTACCGCTCCGCGACCGAGCTATTGGCACGGGGCGCGCTGCCATATCGCCCGGACGGCTCCCCATAGGCCGGCTGAACGGTCTGAGGGAGCATCACCATCTGGCCCGCCCACCTGCGCTCTCCCCTTCTCGACCCGCGCATCGGCCGCCGCGCTGACGGACGTAGCCTTCGAACGGGCCGACGGCTGCGTACAACGACCACCCGTCGCTCGTACCCTCTTGACGAGCGAAGTCGACAGACGACAGCCCAAAGACGGTGGGAAGCCCGCATGGATTCGGGTGCCATGCGCACACAATTCATCGAGTCGCGAGTGGGGCTTGTCACACGCATACGGGCGGCTGGCGTCCGCGCAGTGCGGCTCCTTCTCTCCGTGCTTCGAGGTGAGTCTGTCTCGGTAAAGGGCCTGGTGGACGGAGCGATTGCTCACGCCGAGCGTTGCCCGTCCGTCGCTGGGGCAGGGCTGCGGTGCGCAATCGGCCGGTCGAGCGGCCCAGTTGGAGCTGCGGCGAGATTCACGGATCGGGTCGCGTGACTCACTGTTGTGTACAGAAGGCCGGTCGTCGCCCGATGGCTCCTCAACGAGCCCGTGGGCCCGGGGGGCGGGCACCATAGCGAGCCCCACTGACAGGGCGCCATTTCGGCCATGGTGTGCGATTTGAGCCACCTGGTTCCTCCTGCTTCCATAACGCCTGCCTCAGCCGGTTGGCCCGCATTTCTGCCGTGCCGCTGGGGGGTGAGAGTTCATCATGTGAAGCGGAAGGTCCCTGTCTTGAAGGACATCTACGAGCGGTTGCTCGCTGCGGCGAATCTGGAGTCGGCTGACGGCGCGATCCGTATCACCGCGGAGTACGAGCCCATTGGCGGTCCGGGGAGCACTGTCTTCCCGCCCACGGTGAAGACGAAGGCGTCCGATGCGGCCGGCTACCTCGTCGGGCCGCGCTACGTGGACGGCGAGCGCGTGGATGTGGTGTGGCTGGATCAGCCGCAGTCGCAGGCCAACCGTTGTGAGCAGGCCCTGCGGGAGGCCATAGATGCGGGGGCGGTCTACCTTCCGCATCTGCTGATGGCCACCGAGGCGGCCGGAGTACCGGTGCGCATGACGAACCTGGACGCGCCGCACCGGTCACGGGATGCGTACTTCCGCGATTCGGAGGATGCCGCGGGGACGAAGTTCGACGAGACCGAAGCGGGTGAAGCCCTGCGCCAGGCGAGTGCGACGGACTGGAGTGCCTACCTTCGTCTGGTGCCCACCGATCTGGTGTACGGGGCGTGGGACTCGCACCGCAAGCGCCGGATCCAGGTGAAGATCCCCCGCGCGTACACCTCGTCGATGATCGGCGTCGCCCCGCTGATGGGCGTGCGCGGAGCGGGTCGCGTGGATGCCCTGAACCTGGCCGGAGACACCGTGACGATCAGCGACTCCGGCTGGTCGCCCCTGGAGGGGGCCAAGGCGCCCAAGGGAGCGAAGACCGCGAAGATGTCCGAGCTCGGGCACGGCATGATCCCGCCGTCCGAAGGGCTGGGCGGCGTCTCGGTCAAGACGGTCAGCCGCGAGGCGACCTTGGCCATGGCGCAGTTCGCGACGCTCCGATTCGGTGCTGTGAGCCCGGAGTTGACCGCGGCGGCGCGCGCCCTGGTGGCAGCCGTCGCGCTGCTCGGTGACCGGCTGGCCTTCGCCGCGCCCGCGCTGCGGCTGCGTTCCGGGTGTGACCTGGTGATGGTGTCGGAGCGGGTGCAGTGGGTGGGCCGCGGACACGACGGGCGCCCGCAGGAGGAGGCGCTGGCGGTGAGCACGCCGCAGGAGGCACTGGCGCTCTTCGAGATCGCCCTGGAGCGGGCGCGCGCGGCGGGCCTTGACTGGGCTGTGGAGCCGGTCGTGGTCAAGCCGAATGCGAGTCTGCAGCAAGCGATCGAGAACTCCTACAAGACCCATGGGGTCGGCGAGGCAGAGGGCGAGTAGGAACGTGCCTCTTCGTATATCGGTGCATCTGCTCGCTCCCTCGTATCAGGCGTCCACGCTGGATCGCGACCAAGCCGAGTGGCCGCCTCACCCGTACCGGCTGTTCTGCGGTCTGGTCTCGGTGGCTGACCCGGATGATCCAGTGCAGGATGCGGCACTTCAGTGGCTGGAGCGGCAGCCCGCCCCCACCGTGCGGGTCCCGGCACGCACCACAGAGGCACTGTCGCCGCGCAGTTCGTGGGTGCCGACCAACGCGACGGACAAGAAGAAGCCCACCCACGGGGTGCTGCCCGGGCGTTCGGCGGGCGGGAAGCCAAAGGTGTGGCCCGAACGCGCCCTGGCCGAACCGCTGGTGGAGTTCGAGTGGCCGACACAGCCACCGGAAGGCGTGCTCACAGTGCTTCAGATGCTGACCCGGTCGGTGCCCTACATCGGGCGCGCCACCGGACACGCTCTCCTTCATGCCGCCGTCGTGGACGAGGACGCCCCGGCAGCGGCCGATGAGACGTGGCAGGTGTGGGAGCCTGCCGATGCCGACACCCGCGCCGGGACGTGCTCCCTGCGGGCGCCGTTCCCGGGGCTGCTGGAGCGGCTGCGGTGGGCTCATGAACAGGGGCAGTACGCCTACCAGCAGGCGCGCCCGCAGCCGTACGTTCTGCGCGCGGTCGAGCAAGAGCCGCGGGAGGAACTGGTCGCAGCGGAGGGGCCGTACGCGGACCTGCTGTCCTTCGCGTTCCCGCCCGGGTTCTCGCTGGATCCCTCGCTGACGTTGAAGGTCACCGGTGCGCTGCGCAGCACGGTCAGCGGCCTGCTGGATGTGGCGGGCCACGATGTGGATGCGATGGTCGCCGTGCATGGACACAAGGCGCCCGGGGACGAGCGGACGCTGTGCTCCTTCGTGGCGTATCCGTTCGTCGGCCACCGGCATGCCGATGGCCGGCTGCGCGGGCTGGGTGTCGCCCTGCCCCGCGACCTGGACCCGGCGCATCGCCATGCCCTGCTGGGCGTCCTGATCGGCGACGGCGGCCTGAGCGAACTGGCCATCCCCACCCTGAACAAGCCCGTTGCGCTGACCTATATCAGCCCCGGCGCCACCGAGGTGGACTCCATCAAGACGGTCCGGCCACAGCGGTGGACCCGTCCAGCGCGGGAGTGGAGCACGGCGCTGCCGATGGTGCTCGACTTCTTCCCCAAGCGCAACGGACGCGGGATCGAGGCGTCGGTGGCGGCCAGCTGCCGCCTCGCCGGGCTGCCCGAGCCCGAATCCGTCGAGGTCCTGCACTCGGGCGCCTACCTCTCCGGCGCGCCCACGCTGTCGCAGGGCGCGCTGCGGCGCAAGAGCGGCGAGCGCCCGCTGCCCGGCCGTCATGTGCGGCTGCGGTTCGCCCGACCGGTGCACGGCCCCGTGCTGCTGGGCAGCAAGAAGAACTACGGCCTGGGCCTGTGCCTGCCCACCCCCGCAAGCGAGACCCCCTCATGAACCTCGGCCTGGACGAATTCGACGACTTCGTCAGGGAAATACGCGGGCACATCCCCTTTCCCTGGCAGACCGCCTACCTCAACGAGGTGGCTCACCGCGGCACCTGGCCGGACCTGGATGTCCCCACCGGCCTGGGCAAGACGAGCATCATCGACATCTGGGCGTTCCTGCTCGCCTGGGAGCACGTCAACCGCGCGCACCGGACGGTGCCGCTGCGGCTGTTCTTCGTCGTCGACCGGCGCCTGGTCGTCGACCAGGCGCACGAGCACGCCGGCACTCTCCAGCAGTCCCTCGACCAGGCCCCCCACCGCACCGTGGCCGGCCGGGTCGCCCGAGCCCTGCGTGAACTCGGCGGTTCCGCCTCGGCGTTGGAGAGCGTACGCATGCGCGGCGGGGTCGACTGGGCCTCGCGCTGGCTGCACTCTCCCGCCCAGCCCGCCGTCATCACCTCCACCGTCGATCAGTACGGCAGCCGGCTGCTCTTCCGCGGCTATCACACCAGTGCCCGGATGCGGCCCATCGACGCCGCGTTGTGCGGCACCGACGCGCTGCTCGCGGTGGACGAGGCCCACATCGCGCTGCCGCTGCTCACCACGGCCACCGACTGCGCCGCCTACCAGGCCACCGCCGCCCACCCGGATCTGGCACGCCGCGCGGTCAAGGTCGTCAGCCTCTCCGCGACGGCCTCGGCGACCGATCGGCCGCGCCATTCCATCACCCGGGCCGACCACGACCACCCGGTCGCGGGCAGGCGTCTCAACGCGCAGCGCCGCCTGACGCTCCTCGATGCCACATCGAGTGCGAAGGATCCCGCCACGGCCTTCACCCGGGCCGCGCAACTGGCCGTCAACACCCTGCTGCCGGTCGTCGAGCGGCCGGTGATCGGTGTGGTTGCCAACACCATCCGCACCGCCCGCGCCACCCACCAACTGCTGTCCCAGCAGGCGGACATGGACGTGGTGCTGCTGACCGGCCGCTGCCGCGCACTGGACCGCGAACGCCTGCTCGCCAGCCCCCTGGTCACCGAACTCCTCAACGGGGTCGCGGCGGAGCGGGCCAAGCCTCTGGTCGTGGTCGCCACCCAGACCGTCGAGGTCGGCCTCGACATCTCCTTCGCCGCTCTCGTCACCGAGAACGCCTCCCTCGCAGCCCTCGTCCAGCGCCTGGGGCGCCTGGACCGCACCGGCGACCTCAATCTCGCACCCGCGATCGTGATCCGCGCCAGCGCCGAGACCCCCAGCACCGCCGTCCCCGTCTACGGCCCGGCGGCCGAACACACCTGGCAGTGGCTGGCCTCGCGCCCCTGCGCGCCCGCAGTCACCGGCCTCGACGCCGAGCAGCTGGGGAAGACCCTGCCGGACGGGCTGCTGGTCAACCCGCTCACCCTCAAGGCTCTCCTCGACGGCGAAGACACCACGCCGTTGAACGTGCCCGCCCCGCGGATCCCGGTGGTACACCGCACGCTCCTCGACGCCTGGACGCGCACCAGCCCCGCCCCCGTACCCGACCAGAGCCCCGCGCCCTTCCTGCACGGGCTGGACACCTCCCCCGAAGACGTCGCCGTCCTGTGGCGCACCGACCTCCCCCAGGACGAGCACGGCCGCCCCGACTTCGAGCAGTGGGCGCTGCGCATGCAGCAACTTCCGCCGCACGCCGGGGAAACGGTGAACATCCCGGCCGTCCAGCTGCGCCGCTTCCTCACCCGGGCCCCGGTCCCCGACGACACCAGCGACCTCGAAGGCGCCCCGCACACCGAGGAGCCCGCCACCACGGAGATGTCTCCGGTGATGCGCCTCCACGACACCCAGGGGCAGTGGGTTCCGGTCACCGACCCGAACGGCATCTGGCCCGGCAGCACCGTGGTCTTGCCCAGCCACTACGGCGGCCACGACCGCTACGGCTGGACCGGCACCCGCGATCTGCCCGTGAGCGACCTCGGCGACTTCCCGCCCGCCGATACCTGTCTCTT
>NZ_SRIC01000291.1 GCF_004684775.1 Streptomyces sp. MZ04 | reverse complement strand
GCGGGGGAGTACGGGGCGGGTTGGTCGGGAAGTCTCGCGACGGTTTCAGCCAACGGTCAAACATTGATTTCCCGGGAGTTACATCTGTTTTGGAGATGCAGACAGGCCGCCGCCCCCGAGGCACAATCCCGCCATGGCCAAGGACGCGAACTTCACGCTCGTACAGCTGCGGTACTTCCTCGCCGCCGCCGAGCTCGGCAGCATGACCGCGGCCGCCCAGCGGGTCAACGTCTCGCAGTCCGCGGTCTCCACCGCCGTGCACCACCTGGAGCGCGAGCTCGGCGTGCAGCTGCTGATCCGCAGGCACGCCAAGGGCCTTGAGCTCACGGCGGCGGGGGAGCGGTTCCTGCACGAGCTGCGCGGCTTCCTCACACACGGCGACGAGCTCGCCGAGTCCGCCCGCAGCCTCGGCTCCGACCTGGTCGGGGAGCTCGCCGTGGGCTGCTTCCAGACCCTCGCGCCGTTCTATCTGCCGCGCCTGCTGCGGGAGTTCGCCGAGCGGCAGCCCGCCGTGCGCGTCGAGGTCGTCGAGGGAGACATCCCCGCCGTGCAGGAGAGCCTGCGCACCGGCGCGTGCGAGCTGGCGATTCTGTACGACATGGACCTCGACCGGGACATCGAGCGCGAGGTCCTCGCGATGGCACCGCCCTACGCCCTGGTGCCCGCCGGGCACCGCCTCGCCGGAAGCACCGGGGCCCGGCTCGCCGACCTCGCCGACGAGCCGATGATCCTGCTCGACCTGCCCGCCAGCCGGGACTACTTCCAGTCCGTCGCCGCCCGCGCCGGATTCCGGCCACGCATCAGCCACCGCACCAAGAGCTACGAGACCGTGCGCGCCCTGGTCGCCGCCGGGTACGGCTGGTCGCTGCTCAACCAGCGGCCCGCGCACGACCTCACGTACGACGGATCCCGCGTCGTCGACCTGCCGCTCAGCGACAAGCTGCCCGCCCTGCCCGTCGTCCTCGCCAAGGTGCGCGGCGTCCGGCTCACGGGCCGGGCGCAGGCCTTCGCGACGGCGTGCAGGGAGGCGTTGCGGGGCTGAAACAGGCTCTGTATCTGTGGATCAGATCCAATGACGCGGAAAGATCTGTTGTACGGATGCAGTACTCCTCTCGCATAGTGAGGGCACCCCAGCCCACCCGCTCCGAGGGAGGCCGCCATGACCATTGCCCCGGATCACGCACCGGATCAACTCCGCACCCCCCGCGAGGACTTCGTCGCCGCCATGGGCAACGCCGCGACCGGCGTGACCGTCGTCAGCACGCAAGGCCCGGCCGGTCGCTACGCCCAGACGGTCAGCGCCATGTGCTCCGTCTCCGCCGACCCGCCCTCGCTGCTCGTCTGCGTCCACGAGCGCAGCCCGCTCGCCGAGGCCGCCGTCCGCAACGGCGTCTTCGCCGTCAGCGTCCTGGCCGCGGGGCAGGCCCATGTGTCGGACGTGTTCGCGGGCCGCCCCGCCCGGGGCAGCGGCCCGTACGACTTCGACTGCGCCGACTGGCGCCAACTGACCACCGACGCACCGGTGTTGAGCGAGGCGTCGGCCGCGTTCGACTGCCGTCTCGTCGAGGCCGTCCGGCAGGGCACACACCGTGTCCTGTTCGGCTCGGTCGTCTCCTCCGCCGTGACGGGGGCGCACCCCCTGGTCCACCACGCACGCGTGTACGGCACCACCTCCCCCCTGAACCCGAAGGAGCAAGGCGCATGATCCGCACCGGAGACCAGTACCGCGACTCCATCCGCGACGGCCGCGACGTCTGGATCAACGGCGAGAAGGTCGCCGACGTGACCACCCACCCCGCCTTCAAACCGCTCGTGGACATACGTGCCCGCATCTACGACATGGCGCACGACCCGGCGACCCGCGACGCCATGACGTACAAGGACGAGACGACCGGCGAGATCAACGCCATCCAGCAGAAGCCGCCGCGCACCAAGGACGACTGGGACGCCAAGCGGGCCGCGACCGATGCCGTGCTCACCGACGTCGGCGGGGTCGTGACCCGCGTCGGGGACGAGACCATCGGCGAGGTCTGGTCGCTCATCGACGGCCAGGACGTCCTCAACGACATCAATCCCGCCTACGCCGAGAACGTGAAGCGGCACATCGACCACGCCCTGTTCTCCGACCCCTTCCACGTCTCGGCGAACACCGACCCCAAGGGCGACCGCTCCAAGCGCCCCCAGGACCAGGACCCCGACATGCTGCTGCATGTCGTACGCGAGACGGACAGCGGCATCGTGGTGCGCGGCGCCAAGTACGAGACGGCCGCCGCCTACTCCAACCAGGCCTTCACCAAGCCGACCATCGCCAACTGGGGCGACTCCGAACTCTCCGACTACGCCCTCGGGTTCATCGCCGACATGGGGTCGCCAGGGCTCAAGTACATCTGCCGTACGGGCTTCGCGGGCCACCCCGCCAAGCCGGTCGAGGACTACCCGGTCTCCAACCGCTTCGACGAGGTCGACACCCTCGTCGTCTTCGACGACGTCGAGATCCCCTGGGAGAACGTCCTCTTCTACCGGGACACCAAGGCCGCCACCTTCATCCGCGCCACCCTCCACCGCTACAGCGCCTTCGCCTTCACGCAGCGCAATCTGCGCCTCGCGGACCTGATGATCGGCGCCGCGCTGTGGAACGTGAAGCAGACGGGCCTGGAGAAGCAGCAGGCCGTCCAGGAGAAGCTCGCCAAGCTCGCCTGCTACCGCGAAGGCATCAACGCCCACCTCACCGCCGCGATCGCGATGGCCGAGCCGAGCCCCGGCGGGCTGCTCATGCCGAACCAGTCGCTGCTCTACACCGGCCGGGTCCTGGCCTGCTCGCAGCTGCACGAGATGATGCACATCGCGCGCGAGCTGTGCGGCGGCCAGATCTGCATCACGCCCGACAAGGCGTCCTTCGACCACCCGGACACCAAGCCGTGGCTGGACAAGTTCTACTCGATCAACGAGCACTGGGTCGCCGAGGACCGCCGCAAGCTCCTCGCGTACGCCCGTGACCTGCTGAACTCCGACTACGCGGGGCACCGCCTCACCTTCCAGCTCTTCGCGCAGTCACCGCCGTTCGCGCACCTGGGCGCGGTCTACCGCAACTTCGACTGGGACGGCCCGCTCGACCTGGTGAAGTACGCGGCAAAACTCTCCGACAACGTCCTCGGCTCGCTGGGGCGTGCCAAGTGAGCCACCCGCGCCAGGTCAATCAGACCCATCGCCGCATCCGCCCCTTCAACACCGCCGACACCTATCCGGAGCAGGACCTCTCCAACGACCTCGCGCAGGCGGTGGTCGCCGAGGGCACGGTCTATCTGCGCGGCCAGATCGGCCAGGATCTCGACACCCGCGAGAACGTCGGCGTGGGCGACGTCGAGGCGCAGGCCGAGCGTGCCATGGCCAATATCGCGATGCTCCTGGAGGAGTCCGGCAGCCGGCTCGACGAGATCGTCAAGATCACCGTCTATCTGACGGACATCCGCTTCCGGGAGCCGGTCTACCGGGTGATGGGGCGCCGGCTGAAGGGAGTTCACTATGTCTCGACGGGGCTTGTGGTCTCCGCGCTCGCCCGCCCGGAGTGGCTGGTGGAGATCGACGCGACGGCCGTGATCCCCGAGGAGCGCCGCTCCCCTGCGGGGGAGGCCGGGCGATGACGCGGCTCGCGGAACGCTACCGGCCCGAGGCGCGGCGGCCGGCTGCCCGGTGTCCTCGCGGACGTCGCCCCTCCGTCGCGGGGGAGGGCGGCCGATGACCTTCTCGATCGCCGCGCGCTGCACGCGTACCGGTCAGTTCGGGGTGGCAGTCACGTCCTCCTCGCCCGCCGTCGCCGCGCGCTGTGCCCACGTACGGGCGGGCGTCGGCGCGGTCTGCTCGCAGAACGTGACGGACCCCAGGCTCGGCGGACGGCTCCTCGATCTGCTTGCGGACGGGGCGCCGGCCACGGCTGCGGTCCATCAGCTCTCCGGTCAACCACACGCCGAATGGCGGCAGTTGACCGCCATCGGTGCCGCAGGTCAGGCCGCGGTCTTCTCGGGCACCCGCTCCCTCGGCCGGTACGCCGAAGCCGTCGGCCCGGACGCCGTGGTCGCCGGGAACCTGCTCGCGGACTCCGAGGTCCCGCAGGCGGTCCTCCGCGCCTTCACGGCCGCCGACCCCTCGACGCCCCTCGGGCAACGCCTGGTCGACGCCCTCCTCGCGGGCGCGGCGGCGGGCGGCGAGGAAGGCCCCGTCCACTCGGCCGGCCTGCTGATCGCCGACGACCGGGCGGAGTGGCCCGTCACCGATCTCCGCGTCGACTGGACCGACGGCGACCCGCTCGCCGAGCTGGCGGCCCTCTGGAAGCTGTGGGAGCCGCAGCAGGAGGCGTACGTCCAGCGGGCGCTGGCCCCGGACGACTCTCCTTCGTACGGAGTTCCGGGTGATCCCGAATGAACGTCGTACGCAAGGAAGTTGAGGCCCAGGCCGACACTCTCCTCGCCCTCAGCCACCGCATCCACGCCCACCCCGAAGTCGCCTGGGAGGAGGAGAAGGCCGCGCGCTGGACGGCGTACGCCCTGAACGACCTCGGCTACGACGTGGTGACCGGCACGGCGGGTCTGCCCACCGCCTTCCGGGCGACCCTGGGCAGCGGTCCGCTGCACCTCGCGATCTGCGCCGAGTACGACGCGCTGCCCGGCCTGGGTCACGCCTGCGGCCACAACATCATCGCGGCGGCGGCGGTCGGTGCTGCGGCTGGACTCGCCCCGGTCGCCGACGAACTGGGCCTGAAGATAAGCGTGTTCGGCACTCCCGCCGAAGAAGGCGGCGGCGGCAAGATTCTCATGCTGGAGCGCGGCGCCTTCGACGGCGTGCACGCGGCCATGATGGTGCACCCCGGGCCCGCCGACGTCGCGGAGGCGGATCCGTACGCGGTCGCCCATCTCAAGGTCCGCTATCACGGCAAGGCGGCGCACGCGGCGGCGTACCCGGAGCAGGGGCGCAACGCGGCCGACGCGTTCACCGTCGCGCAGGTGGCCATCGGGCTGCTGCGGCAGCAACTCCCGGGCGGCACAAGGGTGCACGGCATGGTCACGCGTGGTGGCGAGGCGCCGAACGCGATTCCCGAGCTGACGGAGGGCCGTTGGTATGTGCGGGCGGCCTCCCTGGAGAAACTCGCCGAGCTCCAGCCCCGCGTCGAGCGCTGCTTCGAGGCGGGGGCGCTCGCCTCCGACTGTGAGTTGGAGATCGAGCCGGAGTCCCGCCCCTACTCGGAGTTCCGCAACGACGCGGGGCTGCTTGCCGCCTACCGCCGGGCGGCGGAAGGGCTCGGCAGACGCTTCGACCCCGGATCGCCTGCGGCCCGGATGAACCGCGCGTCCACCGACATGGGCAACGTCTCCCGTGTCCTGCCCGCCATCCACCCCTACCTGGGCATCGACTCCCTGCCCGCGGTCAACCACCAGAAGGAGTTCGCGGCGGCCTGCGTCACCCCCGACGCCGACCGGGCGGTCCTGGACGGGGCGCTCGGCATGGCCCTGACGGCCGTCGCGGTCGCCGGTGACGTCGGGGAACGTACAAGACTCGTCGAGGAGCGCGCCGGACTCACAGTTCCGCGCGACCGGTGACCGACCGGGCGAGCCCGAGGATCAGCCGCTCCGCCTCGCCCGGCGTCAGCTGGGCGTTGTGGCTGACGATGTGCAGTCCGTACCCGTCCTCCAGGGCCACCAGGTTCCTCGCGAGGTCGGCGGGCGGCTCCGTGAGCGTGAACTCCCTGGTGGCGGCGCCCACTTCGAGCACCGTCGTGTAGAGCGCGACCTCGCGGGCGAAGAGCGAGGCCATCAACTCGGCGTGCCCCGCGCTGCGGTCGGCGCGGCGGTGCAGCTCGTACAGCAGGCCGTGCACCGGGTCGCCGGGCCCGTCCGGCAGGCCGCTGCCGACCAGCGCGCGCAGCCGGGCGACCGGGTCGGCGACGCCGTCCGTCGCCGCGTGCCGCGCCGCGACGAAGCGCTCGACCGCGCCCCTGTGCACCTCGAGGACGAGGTCGTCCAGCTCCGGGTAGTAGTACAGGACCGAGCCCGCCGACATCCCCGCCTCCGCGGCGATGTCCTTGATGCGCAGGCCTTCGAGGCCCCGCTCCGTGATGGCGCGCCCCGCCGCGTCCACGAGGGCCTCACGCCGTGCCGTCTGGTTCTTCGGTCTCCCCATGGCGGTTAATTCTCTGTTACGTCGTTCAGATAACGCAAGTTACTTTCGCGCAACCCATTGACGGTCCTCTGGCGCATTGTTTGAATTCAGCGTCAAAGAACGGCGGACCGCAGAGGGCTGGCCACAGACGACCGGCGACAGAGGAGCCCGCATGGACGGCGACACCGGCGACACCGGCGACACCGGCGGCGCGCGCACCGCACCCAAGGCGAGAATCGAGCAGCGCACCATCGACGTCGTCCCGGCCGCCGAGCGCCACGGCCGCACCCGCGACCTGTTCACCATCTGGTTCAGCGCGAACCTGGGCCCGCTGACCGTCGTCACCGGCGCCCTCGCCCCCACCGCCTTCGGGCTCTCGTTCCTGTGGAGCCTGGCGGCGCTGCTCGTCGGCCACCTCGGCGGCGGCTTCCTGATGGCGCTGCACTCGGCGCAGGGCCCGCAGCTCGGCGTACCGCAGATGATCCAGTCGCGCGGCCAGTTCGGCAGCGTCGGCGCGCTGGCCGTGGTCCTGGCCGTGATCGTCATGTACCAGGGCTTCTTCGCATCGAACCTGGTCGTCGGCGCCCAGTCCCTCGGCCAGGTGACCTCACTCGGCCAGGACGCCGGCGTTTTGCTCTGCGCGGCCGTAAGCCTGGCCGTCGCGGTCGTCGGCTACCGCCTGATGCACCGCATCGGCTCACTCACCACCTGGGCCTTCGGCGCGATCCAACTCATCGGCGCCGGCTACCTGTTCGCCGCGGGCCTGCCCGCCGACTTCCTCGCGGTCGGTGGCTTCAGCCTCGCCGGTTTCCTCGGGATGGTCTCCGTCGGCGCGCTCTGGCAGATCGCCTACGCGCCGTACGTCTCGGACTACTCCCGCTACATGCCCGCCTCCCGCGCCGGCGTCCGCTCCACCCTCTGGTGCACGTACGCCGGCTGCGTGCTCGGCAGCCTGATCCCGATGGCCGTGGGAGCGGCGATCGGCATCGCGGGCGGCGGCGACGACCCGATCGCCGCCCTCGACACACTGCTCGGCTCGACCCTCGGCCAGCTCACGCTCTGGAGCTTCGCGCTGGTCACGATGCTCACCAACTCCATGAACCTGTACGGCGCGGTCCTGTGCGCCGTGACCGCCGTGCAGACCTTCGCCCACCGCTGGCTGCCGCGCGCCACGGCCCGAGCGGTCATCGGCATGGCCCTCACCGCGCTCTCGGTGGTCCTGGCCCTCGCCCTGGCCGACAGCTTCATGACGAGCTACCTGAACCTCATCTACGTACTCCAGTACGTCCTGATCCCCTGGACGGCGATCAACCTCGCCGACTTCTACCTGGTCAAGCACGGCACCTACGACGTCGCGTCCTTCTTCGCCCGCGACGGCGGCGTCTACGGCCGCTGGAACGCCACCGCGCTCGGCGTCTACGCGCTGGGCATCCTCGCCGAGATCCCGTTCATGGCGCAGTCCCTCTACACCGGCCCGCTGGCCCACGCGCTCGGCGACACCGACCTCGGCTGGATCGCGGGCCTGGTCGTCACCGTCCCCGCGTACCTCGTCGCGGCCCGCCTGACCGCCCCCTCCGCAGCAGCCCCCGCACCCACGACCTCCGGAGTGCCCGCAGCATGACGAACCACACCCACGCCAACTGGCGGCAGCGCGCCGCCCAACTGGCCCCGCGCACCCAGGCGTTCATCGGTGGTGACTGGAGGGAAGCGGCCGCCACCTTCCCGACCGTCGACCCGGCCACCGGCAGGACCGTCGCCGACGTCGCCGCATGCGGCGCACCAGAGGTCGACGACGCCGTCCGCGCGGCCCGCACCGCCTTCGACGACGGCCGCTGGTCCCGCGCCGACCCCGCCGTACGCAAGCGCGCTCTGCTCAAGCTGTCCGAACTGATCACCCGGCACGGAGAGGAGCTCGCCCTCCTCGACACCCTCGACATGGGCAAGCCGATCACCGAGTCGTACGGCACCGACGTCCCCGGCGCGGCGGCCGTCTTCGCCTGGTACGCCGAGGCCGTCGACAAGCTGTACGACGAGGTGGCCCCGACCGCGCCCGGCAGTCTGGCCCTGGTCCGCCGTGTCCCGCTGGGCGTGGTCGGAGCGGTCGTACCCTGGAACTTCCCTCTGGACCTGGCCAGTTGGAAGCTCGCCCCGGCCCTCGCCGCGGGCAACAGCGTCGTACTCAAACCGGCGGAACAGTCCCCGCTCTCCGCCCTCCGCCTCGCCGAACTGGCCTCCGAGGCGGGCATCCCCGACGGCGTCCTGAACGTGGTCCCCGGCCCCGGCGGGACCACGGGCCGCGCACTGGGCCTGCACCCGGATGTCGACACCCTCGTCTTCACCGGCTCGACGGCGGTCGGCAAGCTGTTCATGAGCTACGCCGCCGAGTCCAACATGAAGCAGGTCTGGCCGGAGGCGGGCGGCAAGAGCCCGAACCTGGTCTTCGCCGACGCGGACCTGGAAGCCGCGGCCGAACGCGCCGCCTGGGGCTTCGCCTACAACGCGGGCCAGGTCTGCTCGGCCAACACCCGCCTCCTGGTGGACGCCTCGATCGCGGACGACTTCACGGCACGGGTGGCCGCGCACGCGGCGGCATTCGTCCCCGGCGACCCCCTCGACCCGGCCACCCGCCTGGGTCCGCTCGTGGACACCCGGCAGGCCGCCCGCGTCCTGGCGGCGGTCGAGGCGTCCGGCGGCAAGATCGTCTGCGGCGGCACCGGCGAAGGGGCGTACGTGACGCCCACGGTCGTCACCGACCTGCCCCCCGACGCGCCCCTGGCCCGCGACGAACTCTTCGGCCCGGTCCTGACGGTGCTCCCTTTCGCCGACGAGGCCGAGGCGATCCGTATCGCCAACGACTCCCCGTACGGCCTCGCGGCATCCCTCTGGACGAGCGACCTGTCCCGCGCCCACCGCGTCGCGGACGCCCTCCGCGCGGGCACGGTCTCGGTGAACACGGTGGACGCCCTGAGCCCCCTCACCCCCTTCGGCGGCTTCAAGCAGTCCGGCTACGGCCGGGACCTGTCCCTGCATTCCTTCGACAAGTACACCGGCCTCAAGACGACGTGGATCGCGTACGCATGACCGACCGACGCCCCGACCGAAGCCCCGACCGAAGCCGCGACCGAAGCCGCGACCGACGCCGCGACCGACGCCTCGACCAACTCCTCGCCGAAATAGACCGCAGGGCCGACGATCTGGCCCAACTCACCAGCACTCTGGTGGGGTTCGACACGACGGTCCGGGGCGACGCGGCGGAACCCGCACGTGACGAGGCCGACCTCCAGGAGTACCTGGCGGGTCGCCTGCGCGCGGCGGGCGCCACCGTCGACGTCTTCACCCCGAAGCCGAACGACCTGCCACCCTCGCCCCAGACCCCGCCCGGCCTCGGCTTCGACGGCCGGCCCCAGCTGGTCGCCCGCTTCCCCGGCACGGGCGGCGGCCGCAGCCTCCTCTTCAACGGCCACATCGACGTCGTATCGGCGGAGCCGCGCCACGCGTGGACGTCCGACCCGTTCCGCGCCGAGGTCCGCGACGGCCGCCTCTACGGCCGGGGCACCTGCGACATGAAGGGCGGCATAGCGGCGGCGGTGGTCGCGGCGGAAGCCATCGCCGCCCTGGGCATCCGGCTCCCCGGCGACCTCCTCATCAACACCGCCACGGACGAGGAGTGGAACGGCGCGGGCACCCTGGCCTCGGTCGGGTACGGGGTACGTGCCGACGCCGCCGTCGTCCCCGAGCCGACCGACCTCGACGTGGTCACCGCCCAGCGCGGCATCCTCGGCGGCACGGTGACGGTGGCGGGCAGGCCGGGGCACGCCGAGTACCCGCCGGGGGACTGGCGCACGGGCGGCGCGGTCAACGCGATCGAGAAGACGCTGCCGGTGCTCACCGCCCTCCAGGACC
>NZ_SRIC01000290.1 GCF_004684775.1 Streptomyces sp. MZ04 | reverse complement strand
GGTACGGGGACGGGGGCGGCGAGGGCGGCGGGGCCACCGACCCGCGCGTCTACGCCGCCGTGCTGATCGGTGCCCTGGTGTGCGGGGCCGCCACCGAGACGATGGGCATGCACTACATCTTCGGCGCCTTCCTCTTCGGCCTGATGATGCCGAAAGAGGGCGCGCGACGACTGCGTTCCGACGTGCTGGACCACACCGGGCGCGTGACCTCCGTCCTGCTGCCGGTCTACTTCGTCGTGGCCGGCCTCAAGGTGGACCTCGGCGGGTTCGGCCGCGCCGAGACCGTACAACTCGGCGCGATCCTGCTCGTCGCCGTCGTCGGCAAGTTCGGCGGCACCTATCTGGGCGCACGGTCCACCGGGCTCCCCGCACGCCCCGCGACGGCGCTCGCCGCGCTCATGAACACCCGTGGCCTCACCGAACTCGTCATCCTGGGCGTCGGCCTCCAGACGGGGCTGCTCGACGGCTCCCTCTACTCCCTCATGGTCGTCATGGCCCTGGTGACCACCATGATGACGGGACCGATGCTGGCGCGGATCTACCAGAAGCCCGTCGTCGTCCCGCACGCCGTCACCGACGAACCCGCCGCCGTCCCGGAACGGCGCCGCCACCCTGCCGACCGCTGACCGACCACGCGGCAGCCGTCAGTCCGCAGTCACTGGCGTGTCATCGGGCCTTCGTAATCTTCCACTGGCCTGACGAGGGCTGTGTGGCGCGTGACCGGTAGTGCTGCTCGCGAGCCGGAGGGGTGCATGGAATATCGAATACTGGGACAGGTCGAGGTCCGGCACGAGGACAAGCAACTGCCGCTCTACGGTGCCAAGCAGCGCACTGTGCTGAGCGCTCTGCTCCTGGCCGGCGACCTGGTGGTGTACGACTCGCAGTTGGGCGATTACTTGTGGGGCCAGAAGGCGCCCGCCACCATGAACGCTCAGATATACACGTACATTTCGCGGCTGCGGAAGATGCTCGGCCCGCATGCGCGGATCATGCGCCATTCGCCGGGTTACCAGATGGAGATCGGGTCCGCGTGGTTCGACCTGGACGAGTTCTCCGACCAGTCGCAGCGCGGCCACGAGGCGCTGGCCGCGGGCGACTACGAGCAGGCGGTCACGCTGCTGTCATCGGCGCTCTCGCTGTGGCGCGGACCCGCGCTCGCGAACGTGTCGTCGCATCTCGCCGACGCGGTGCGACCGCAGCTGGAAGAGGCGCGGATCTCGGCGCTCACCGGCCGGTTCGAGGCCGAACTCGCGCTCGGCAGGCACGCGTCGCTGGTGCCGAGACTGACTCAGCTGGTCCGTGAGTACCCGCTTCAGGAGCGGTTCCGCGCGCAGCTGATGACGGCCCTGTACCGCTGCGACCGGCAGGCCGACGCCCTTGCCCTGTACGAGCAGGGCAGGAGGATCCTCGCAGGATCGTTGGGAGTCGATCCCGGCGCGCTGCTGCACGAGGTCATGCTCGCGATCCTCAACTCCGATCCGAAGCTGCTCGGCCCGGCCCGCGAGCGCTCGCCGGCCGGCGTCGGCCGCTCGGCGCTGCCGGGCTTCGCCGTTCTCTGAGCCGGGCCCCGCCGTTCCCCGAGCGGCCACCGGACCGGCCGTCCACCGCGCGGGATCCCGCCCGCGTCCCCGACCAAGAGCCGCTGGAGGCAACGTCATGACCGCACCTCTGCCCGAGACCACCCTGGCCGACGAGGACCGGGCCCGCATCAAGGACGTGGTGTGCGAGGTTCTCGACATCGAACCGGAGGACATCACCCTGACGGGGTCGTTCACCAAGGACTACGCCGCCGATTCGATGGCGCTTGTGGCACTCGGCGCGTCCCTGGAGCGGACCTTCGACATCGAGATCGAGGACATGAAGGTGGACCTGATGGACGATCTCGAGAACGTGTTCGCGGTGGTGGGCGAGGCGCTCGCCATGAATCGTTGATCCGGTTTCACGACGCGAGGAGGGCGAAGTGAACGCGGACGGGGACATGGAGCGCGTGGTGATCACGGGGCTCGGCGTGGTCAGCAGCATCGGCATCGGCGTCGACGACTTCTGCGCGGGACTGCGTGCGGGGCGCAGCGGGGCGAAGCCGATCACGGCCTTCGACACCACCGGCTTCGCGCACTCGATCGGGTGTGAGGTGACCGGGTTCGCCCCACAGGAGTGGCTGGACCGCTTTGAACCCGAGGGCGTCGGTCGTGCCACCCAGTTCGCGGTCGCGGGCGCGCGGATGGCGCTCGCGGACGCCGGACTCGATGTCGAGGAGGTGCGGGGCCGCCGGGCCCTCGTGTCCGTCGGCACCAGCGACGGCGAGACGCGTGACCTGGACACGCTGACCGAGCAGCAACTCGCGGACGGTGACGGGGCGCTCGACCCCGCCCTCGCCGAGCGCGCCGACGCCAACCGGCTCGCCTCCGGTGTCGTACGCGAACTCGGACTGCGCGACGTGGAGACGATGACGATCGGGACGGCCTGCGCGGCGGGCAACTACGCGATCGGCAGCGCCTTCGACGCGTTGCGCACCGGCGACGTCGACATCGCGCTGTGCGGTGGCGCGGACGCCGTGTGCCGCAAGACGTTCACCGGCTTCTACCGGTTCGGCACGATCGCCCCCGAGAAGTGCCAGCCCTTCGACAAGGACCGCAAGGGCCTGCTCTCCGGCGAAGGCAGCGGCGTACTCGTCCTGGAGAGTCTGCGCTCGGCGCGGGCCCGCGGCGCGCGGATCTATGCCGAGGTGCTCAGCTACGGGCTCAATTGCGACGCGGGGCACGCGGTCGCGCCGGACCAGGACAGCCTGGCCCGCTGCATCCGGCTCGCGCACCGCAACGCCGGCATCAAGCCCGAGGACGTGGACCTGATTTCGGCACACGGCACCGGCACCCCGACCAACGACGTGGTCGAGACCGGCGCGATCCGCCAGGTGTTCGCCGACCCGCCGCCGACGGTCTCGGTGAAGAGCATGATCGGGCACGCGATGGGCGCGGCGAGCGCCCTGGCCGCTGTCGCGTGCGCGCTCGCCATCCGCGAGAGCTTCATCCCGCCCACCATCAACCATGTGAACACCGACCCGGACTGCGGCCTCGACTGCGTGCCGAACCAGGCGCGACCCGCCGAGCTGAACGTGGTGCAGAACAACGCGCTCGCGTTCGCAGGCAACAACGTGGTTCTGCTGCTCGGCCGGCACCAGGAGACGACGTGACGACGATCGAGGCGACCGGGCCGCTGCGCCCGCAGAGTGCGGATCCGGCCAACCGGACCCTGGTGTTGTCGGGTTGGTCCGCCGTGACCCCCTACGGCGTGGGCCGCGACGCCCTGCGCGACGGCGTGCTGTCCGGTCGCTCCGCGGTCGCGGAGCAGGCGGCGGACGAGTTCGGCGGGGGCGTCAGGGCCGCGGTCGTGCCGGGGTTCAAGGCGGCGGACCACCTGGGGCGCAAGGGGACCCGCTCGATGGGCCGCTCCATTGCGTTCGCCGTGACGGCCATCGACGTGCTGTTGCGCGAGCTCGGCCCCGAGGTCACCGAGGACCCGGAACGGATCGGTCTTGTGCTCGGTGTCGGCCAGGGCAACGTACAGGCCGCCATGGACTTCACCCGTGGGGCGCTCACCGCGTCCAGGCCCTATCACGTGGACGCGCTGCGGTTCCCGGACACGTTCCTCAACCGGGCCGCCGGGCAGAGCGCGATCTGGCACGGACTCAAGGGCCCGAACACGACCATCGCCGGCGGCAGACTGTCCGCGCTCCTCGCGATCGGCTACGCGGTCCGCCTGTGCCGTGGCGGGCACTGCCGGCGGCTCCTTGTCGGCGCCACCGAGGAGTATTCGCAGGCGCGGGTGCTCCTGGTGGACGCGGCGAGCGGGCCGGGCGGCACGCCCGCGCCGCTGGGCGAGGGCAGTGTGGTCGCGCTCCTTGAGTCGGCGGCCGATGCGGCGGCGGCCGGCCGCGTCCCGGTGGCCACGGTGCCGGCGACGCACTTCCGGGCGGCCCCGGATCCCACGACGGGCGGCGACGAGCTCGCCGCGTGCGTGCGTGCGGCGCTGGCCAAGGCGGGCGCCACCGCAGACCGGATCCGCCTCGTGGCGCCGCTGGGCGAGTACGCGGAGCAGGAGGAGGCCGGGATCCGCGCGGTGACCGGCGACTTCGCACCGCACTGGCTGCGCTGCCGTCCGCTCCTTGGCGACGCGTTCGCCGCGTCCGCGGGGCTGCAGCTGTCGGCGGCGCTCGCCGCCGGGCAGTACTGGCCCGAGCGCGAGGACCTGGCCCTGATCACCGGCATCGACCGGGACGGAACGGTCGGCTGCGCGCTGCTCGGGCGTCCCGACTGATCGGCCTGTACAAGATATTCGGCCCGTTCAAGACGGAGCTTCGTGGAGTCCGCGCCCCCCGCTCTTCCGGCCCAGGCGACCCTCCCGGACCAGGCGCGTGAGCAGCGCGCACGGCTCGAAGCGGTCGTCGCCCGTGAACTCGCGCAGCACCTCAAGGGTGTCGACGATCGTGTCCAGGCCGATCAGGTCCGCCGTCCGCAACGGGCCCATCGGGTGACCCAGGCAGTCCTGGAAGACGGCGTCGACGGTCGCGGCGTCGGCCGTGCCCTGCTGCAGCACCGTGGCCGCCTCGTTGACGGTCAGCATCAGCACCCGGTTGGAGACGAAGCCCGGCGCGTCCGAGACCACCAGGCCCTTCTTGCCCATCGCGGAGAGCAGTCGGGTGGCCTCGCGCAGCGTCGCCTCGGAGGTCCTGTCCGTACGGATCACCTCCACCGTGTCCTTGAGCGGCGCGGGATTCATGAAGTGCATGCCAAGGACCTGGTCCGGGCGCCGGGTGCGGGCCGCGAGATGGCCGATCGGAATCGCCGAGGTGCAGGACGCGAACACCGCGTCCGGCGCACAGTGCTCATCGAGCAGCCGGAACGTCTCCTCCTTGACCGGCACCCGCTCCGGGCCCGCCTCGATCACGAACGATGCCGTGCCGAGCTCCGCCCACCGGTCCGTCCAGCGGACGTCCGCCACCATCTTGTCCGGCTTGCGGCGGGCCCGCCGCAGAAGTCCCGCGAGCCGCGCACCGTCGCGCAGCCGTCCGGGCCCCGACTCCCGCGCGCCCGCGTCCGGTTCGAGCACCACGACCCGGCGGCCCGCGTCCGCGAGGCACTGTGCGATGCCGCATCCCATGGTGCCGCCGCCGACCACTCCGGCCGGCCTCTCCTGCTCGTGCTGCATGTTTCCTCCTCGGCTGAGGGCTCGGGATCGGGATCGGGATCGGACTCAGGGCGTGACGACCCGAACATGCCCCGTCTGTACGGACGGCTCGTTGCGCAGCTCGAGCAGCAGCCGGTCCCCGTCCCGGGCCACCACCTCGAAACCCGCGAAGCGCAGGGTGACCAGCATGATCCGGTTCACGTCGGTCGCCACGTACTCGGCCATCGGTCGGCGGCCCGCCGCCAGCGCGCGCCGCGCCAGGTGGTCGAGCAGCACCGCGCCGACACCCCGCGACGTCACCCGGCAGGACATCAGCAGCAGCCTCAGCACGCTGCGCGTCGCACCGATCTCGCTGATCGCGAGGCCGATCGTGCCGTACGGGCCGAACCGGTCGGTGAGGCTCGCGACAAGCACCTCGTGGTCGCCGGAGGCGCGGAGCCTGCGCAGCTCCGCCATGTCGGCGGTCCAGCCGGTGGTGTTCAACTGATGCGTGCGTACGGTCAGTTCGTGGGCCCTGGCCAAGTCGTCGACGGTGGCCGGGCGCAGGGTCAGGACCAGCTCGAGCGAGGCGAGGAAGTCCGTCGCCGGGCCCGTGTGGTCGTCCTCCGCGGCACGCCGCTCGGCCTCGACGCGGTACATCGTCCGCCGCAGCCAGGACTCGGCGGTGACGAACGCCGGCTGGAACTCCTCGTACGCCGGAAGCTGCCCCGCGTGCTCCGCCGGGTAGCAGCGGACCATGGGCAGCGCCGCCGCGACCTCGGCGCGCTCGACGGGGTCGTTGTCCACGAAGGCGAGGGTGTCCAGGCCGATGCCCAGGGTCTCGGCGATACGGCGGACGGCCGCGCTCTTGGTGCCCCAGCCCACTTCCAGCACGGTGAACAGGCCGTCGAGGCCGTGCCGTTGGAGATGCGCGGCCGCGACCGCGTGCTCGCCGCGGCTGGCGACGGCGTGCAGGATGCCGCGCTTGTCCAGCGCTCTCAGCGTCTCGACGGCGGCGGACACGGGCACGGGATCGTCGCCCTCCAGGACGACGCCGTCCCACAAGGTGTCGTCCAGGTCCCACACCAGACACTTGACGGTACTCACGCGCGAGGTCCCCCTTCTCGGACTTCTCCTGCCTCTGCGCCCGACGCGGCCGCCCGGCGCAACAGATGCTCCGCGATGTGCAGTTCGGACACCTCGTCGGAACCCTCGATGATCCGCATCACCTGTGCGTCCCGGAAGAACCGTCCGGCCCTGCTGTCCGGCGCGCACCCCGCCGACCCCATCAGCTGCACGGCCCGCCCGCTCACCGAGGCGGCGGCACGGGCCGCCGCGTACTTGGCCATCACGGTCCGGGAGATCGCCTCCGGATCCCCCTCCCGCCGCAGCCGCGCGGCGACCCGGCACAGCTCGCGCGCCGCCTCGGTGTCCACGGCGGCGCGGGCCAGCGCCGAGCGGACCAACTGGTGGTCGGCCAGGGCCACTTTGGCCTGGGTCCTGGCCGCGGTGTGCGCGGTGGCGTCGGCGAGGCACGCCTCGGCCATCCCGAGGCACCCCCAGCCGACGGTGAACCGTCCGTGATCCAGCGCCGTCCCCGCCACATGCGAGAGGCCGAAGCCCGCGGGCGCCACCAGATGGTCCTTCGGCACCCGCACCGCGTCGAACCGTATGTGCGCGATACGGGCCGCCCGCATGCCCAGTTGGCCGCTCACCGGCTCACGCGTCACCCCGGGCCTGTCGGTCTCGACGAGGACCGTGGCCAGGCGGCCGTCCAGCCTGCCGAGGACCAGGCAGACGGTCGCGAGCTCACCGAAGGTGATCCACCGCTTGTCTCCGGTGACCGTGAGCGCGTCGCCGTCCTCGCTGATCCGTGTCTCGACGGCCGTCAGATCGCTGCCCGCCTCCTGCTCCGTAGCGGCGAAACCGGCGAGCTGGTCACCGGCGGCGAGCCGCGGCAGCCACCGCGCGCGCTGCTCCGCGCCGCCCCAGCGGGCCAGCGCGGCCGCGACCATGCCCTGCACCGTCACCAGGCCGCGCAGCGCGCCGCATACGGAGCCGAGCCGCGCGCACAGTTCGCCCAGCTCCAGCGGGGTGGCCCCGCCGCCGCCGTAGCGCTCGGGCACATCGAGGCCGAGCAGCCCGGCGGCGGCCACGTCCCGCACGGTCCGCTCCGGCAGCGCGCCTCGCAGATCCCAGTCCGCGGCCTCGTCCCGCAGTGCCGCGAGGTCCGGCAGCGTACGCATCAGGCAGCCGTCTTGCGCAGCACGAAGTCGGTGAGCCGGCCGACCGTACGGAAGTGGTCGAGGTCCAGGTCCTCGACACCGACCTCCAGGCCGAACCGCCGCTCCACGAAAGTGACAAGCTCCAGCGCGAAGAGCGAATTGACCAGGCCCAGGGCGAAGTAGTCGTCGTCGGGGCCGACTTGATGCCGGGCCCCGGCGGTGAGGAACGCCGTCAGCTCACCGCTCACCTCGCTCGCCGTCAGCCGGCCAGTCCCCGTGCCCATCCGTTCTCCTTCCCTAGGGTTCACTGTCCCTGCGGTCCCTCTACAGGTAGTGCGACGTGCCGCCGCCGTCTCCGTGCTCGACAAGGAGCAGGCTCCAGGCCGCCACCGGGCTGACGTTGAGCAGCACCGCGCGCCGCCCCTCGGCCAGCGCGCCCGACTCGACGGCCGACATCAGGTTCAGCAGCACGTCGCACGGGCCGAGGTGACCGTAGCGGCGCAGATTGTCCGCGCACACCCCGGCCAGCTCGACGCCGAGCGTCTCCTCGGTGAAGCGGAAGGAGCCCAGCGACAGGTTCTGGCTCAGGTGGCAGCCGACGTCGGCGGGGCGCATGCCGTTGCGGTCGAGCAGCGCGCCGTACAGCTCGCGCAGGTGGTTGCGGGTCTCGATGGCCAGGTTGAAGGAGTAGCCGCGGATGTCGGCGCAGTCCTCGCGCCAGTCGGCGAAGGGGCGGTCGCGGTGGTCGACCGTGAAGAGGTTCCAGTAGTCGCCGTTGGTGCGCTGGGCCACGTCGAGCAGCCGGAGCGGTCCGTGCCGGGACACCAGTACGGCCTGGCCGCCGTCGCCGCTCACGGTGACCGGGTGGCGGTAGCGGCGCGGCGTGGCGGGCCTGCTGCCATGGGCGATGAGGACGTTGTGGAGTGTGTCGTCGGCGGCCAGCAGGCCACGTGCCGCGAGCAGCGCCGGGCCGATCGAGGCGCAGCCGACGCCGCCCACGGAGAAGGTCACCGCGCGGCGGGCGCCGAGAAGGGCCTGCAGCCGGGTGGCCTGCGAGCTCATCAGGGTCTCGGGCGAACGCTCGTCGATGACGATCAGCGCGTCGAGCTCGTGCGGACCGAGACCCGCGTCGGCCAGGGCGCGTGCGGCGGCACCGGCCGCGAGTTCGGTGGCCGACAGGTCGTCGGCGCGAATCTCGTCGATGCCCAGGCCGCGACAGGTCTCCGCCTCGGCGGCGGGCAGCTCGTCCAGCTCCGGCAGATCCGGGACCTTCAGCGTCCGTTCCGGCAGACAGTGGGCAACGGCCCGCAGGGCCACGCTCGCCGCCATCTCAGCCCTGCCCTTCCTGCCGTACCCCGGGCGGTACGGCTTCCACGCCGCTCAACTCGGCGAACGCCTCGGCGAGATGGTCGGCGAACACGGCCATCCCGTCGGCGTCGAACCGCCCGTTGTGGACGAGCTTGATCTCCAGTACGTCGTCCACGACCGCCGTGAAGACCACGATCGGATTGACCTCCATCAGCGTCCGCTGCCGGGTGTGCAGCGGCGCCTGCCGGATCCGAACGGCCCCGTCACCGACCTTGATGGCGTCGATGCCGCCGACCTTGTGCTCCACGCACACCACCGGCTCCGCAAGCTCCCGCAGCTCTGCGACAGCGGCGGTCCGAGGGCTCAGCGTGCGCAGGATGCCGTAGCCGACGCCGTCGTGCGGGACGGCGCGCAGCGCGTCGACGATGCCGGGCAGCGCGTCGGGTACGCGGGCGCCGGGCGCCACGGGGAGCAGCGCGGGGAAGAGGTTGGTGAACCAGCCCAGGGACCTGGAACGGTCCGAGGGCCGGTACGAGTTCGGTGAGCCGTGGCCGACGGTGCTCAGGTAGGCGTACGGCTGCCCGCGCCACCGGGCCCACGCACAGGCCACGGCGGCGAGCGCCGCCTCCCGGCTCGCCGGGCCCGAGACGGTGAGCGGGGCCGCGAACGCGTCGGCGGGCACCCGCCTTTCGATGACGCCGGGCTCGGGGGCGGGCTCGGCGGTGGGCGACTCCGCCTCCGGAATGGCGTTCCCCTCCTGGCCCGCGCGGAGCACGCTCGTCCAGTAGGTGAGCTCGCCCGCGAGCTGGTCGGACTGGGCCATGGCGTTCAGTTGCCCGGCCCACGCACGCCAGGCGGGCGGTCGGGTCTCGCGGCGTGGCGCGCCGGTGGCCGCGATGTCCGCCAGGGCTCCGTTGAGGTCCTCAAGCAGGGGGACGGTGGAGATCTCGTCGTACGCGAAGTGGTGCACCACGAGCAGCAGTACGCCGGGGCGGTGCAGGCCCCGGCTGTAGAACTTGGCCTGGAGCAGCGGGCCGCGCGCGAGGTCCAGCTTGTCGATCAGTTTGTCCTTGTCGGCCTGGAGCAGGGCCAGTTCGTCCTCCGGGCCCAGTGGCGGCAGCACGGTGGTGTCGAGCAGCTCGGCGTGCTCCGTCGCCGCGCACTGCGCGCGCCAGCCGAGGCCGTTGTGCAGGAAGCGGTAGCGCAACGGCTCCTGCATCTCTACGAGATGGGCCAGCGCCGTACGGACGTCATCGGCCGCCACGCCGGGCGCGACCTCCAGGACCTCGACCGTGACGAAGTCAGCGGGCGCCTCGTCCCTGCCGTCCAGCAGGCGGTGGATGAGGGGCGTGAGGGGGAG
>NZ_SRIC01000289.1 GCF_004684775.1 Streptomyces sp. MZ04 | reverse complement strand
GGGGAGTGGCGGGGGACGGGGTGGCGCGGAGACCTTTCCGCGCCGCCCCGCGCTTCAGGCATCGGCGGCACCTGTCCATGGCTGCCAAGATCCCACCCCCGTTGGGGACTTGTTGGTCGCCTCCGCGAAGATCCCTGCATGACCATGAAGAAGATCGTCCGCACCGTCGGCGTCCTCGCCGCCGCCGCGGGGCTCGTCGCACTCAGCAATCCGGCGCACGCCGCGGGGGACGTGTACCAGGGCACCGGATGGCGGATCCTGAACGGCCGGGGGATCCAGTCGCTCAGCCCGGATCCCTACGTCATCCACCTCGTCAAGCCCAAGGCGTCCGAGACCAAGCTCACCGCCGCGCAGACCAAGACCGCCGAGTCCCAGCTGCGGGCGCAGTTGAAGAAGACCGCGGCGCAGCTGACCGCGATCACGGGGACCAAGTTCACGCTGGCCGGCGGCTATCACAAGGAGCAGAACGCCTGCTCCACCGCCGAGCGCCACGTCATCACCGTGGGCGTGAAGTACCGGCCCTTCATGCCCGGCAACAAGCCGGGCTACTCCCAGGCGCACCCCTGCTCGGCCAGCGGCAACAAGAGCGCGTGGGGCGGGTGGATATGGGTCGACAGCGAGTACTGGAAGCCGGGGGACTACGCGATAGGCCCGGCGCGCATCTCGAACATGATGAGCCATGAGATCGGGCACTCGATCGGACTCGACCACGCGAACGTCGACGGTCCGGACGCCAACAAGACCGTCGACCCCTTCGAGTGCGTCAGCAACAGCAGCAAGGACACCCCCGTCATGTGCTCGCCCAACGGGGGCCACGGCAGGGCCAAGGGCGGCAGCGAGGCCCGCGTCAAGAAGTACGCCGGTCAGTACACGAAGTGGGACATCGCCGGGCTCAAGGCCCTCAAGGCCAACTTCAGCCGATAGCCGATGCGTTGATCAGGGGTGGGTGCGGCGTCGCGTACGGCGCGCCCACGCCCCACGCCTGGTGCATCGCGTCGGCGAACGCCCCCGCGAGGCGGTGCTCGCCGGAGGCATTGGGGTGCGTCCCGTCGTAGGTGTCGGCGTCGATGTCGTACGACGGTGGTGACGAGGCCAGGAGCAGCGGGGACGTGCCCGTGTCGAGGTCGGCGACCGCCTTCGCGAGCAGCATGTTGAAGCGGGCGACCTCCGCCGCGAACGGGGCGTCCGTGCGGGCCCGGACGTTCGGGATGACGGGGAGCATGACCATCCGGATGTGCGGGTCGGCCGAGCGGGCCTGAGCCACGAAGCGGCGTACGTTCTCGGCGGTCTGCTCGGCGTTCGTGTAGAAGCCGAGGTCGATCAGGCCGAGGGAGATCAGCAGCACGTCGGGTGCGTCGCGGCGCACCGCGTCGGCGATCTGCGGTGCCATGTGCAGCCAGCCCTCGCCCCAGCCCGCGAGGTGGTTGCGGGGGAAGGCGGGGTCCGTGCCGCCGGCGTAGGCGTGCGACGTCGGTTCGCCGGTGGACTTGTCGTGCAGCGTCAGGCGCGGGCCCACCACGGCGAAGCCCTCGTCGCCGAGCGAGGATCGCAGGTGCTGCCACATCCGGAGGCGCCAGGTGTGTTCCCCGGCGCTTCCGATCGTCATCGAGTCGCCGACGAACATGAACCTGAGCATCCGCTCATCATCCCGGACCTCCGTGATCTCCGCCCCGGCCCGCGATGTGAGGCTCAACACCCGCCGGACGCCCGGCGCCCCGCGCCGGGGTGGCAGTCTTGGGCCATGCGTTCACTGCGTACTTCGATGAGTGCCAAGGCCGTAGCCACGGTCACGGCCGCGGCCGCCGTCGGCTGCCTGGTCCTGTTCGGCGCCGCCGCCGCTCCGGCCCTCGCCGACGAGAGCCAAGACGGGTTCACCATCAAGGACCCCCGCATCATCGAGTCCAGCGGCCTCGCCGCGTCCCGCGCCCACCCGGGCGTCTACTGGACGCACAACGACCAGGACAAGGGCGGGGCGCTGCTCTACGCCGTGGACGGCAAGACCGGTGAGACGGTCGCGACGATCACCATGACCGGCGTCGGGACGCCGCGCGACGTCGAGGCCGTCTCCGTCGGCAGCGACGGCAACCTTTACGTCGGCGACATCGGCGACAACCTCGGCGGCACCTGGTCCCACGTATGGATCTACAAGCTGCCGGAGCCGAAGAAGCTCCGCGACCAGACCGTGCGCGCCACCCAGTACACGGTGAAGTACGAGGACGGGGCGCGCGACGCGGAGGCGTTGATGGTCCACCCGAAGACCGGGCGGATCTACATCGCCGACAAGAAGGAGGAGGGCGGCGCCCTGTATGAGGGGCCTGCGCAGATGTCCACCTCCGGCGTCAATGTGTTCAAGCGGCTCGGCAGGACCGGGCTCTGGACGACTGACGGCGCGTTCTCGCCCGACGGCAAGCAGCTCGCGCTGCGGGGGTACCTGGGTGGTGTCTCGTACGCCTGGAAGGGCGAGGGGAAGATGCCGGAGCGCGAGGGGCGGCTGAGCGTGCCGCTGCAGGGGCAGGGGGAGTCGGTGACGTACACCCTCGACGGTACGACCCTCATGTACGGCACCGAGGGCGAGCAGGGTGAGGTCGAACCCGTCGAGGTGGAGGGGGCTGCCGGGGGTGGCAACTCCGGCTCGAGTGGCGGGAGTTCGGGCTCAGGCGTCGGGAGCGGCGGAGGGTCCGGACTCGACGGCGACTTCAAGGTGGGCGCGCTGGCCCTGGCCGTCGTGCTGGCCGCGTTCGTGGGCCTGAAGCGGGTGTTGCGGCGACGCTAGGCGCTCCGCTGGACGGCCGGTATTCATCTGCGGGCCGTCAGTGGCTGGTCGCGCAGTTCCCCGCGCCCCTTCGGGGCGCGGAAGCGCGCCGGCTATTCCCCCAGCACCCGCACCTCGTAATGCAGCGTCTGGTCCCGCGTGAGCCTGTGTACGAGCGGGACGAACAGGCCGTGCAGCACCGGATGCTTGCGCCTGAGCAGCTTTGCCGCGTGTTTGTTCTCCTCGCTGCCCGGGTCGAGCAGCCGCACCCGCGCCTTGATCTCGGGGCCGGTCGGGGCGCCGCGCACCGTGGCCGGGGCGATCTCGACCTCGGGGTTGCGGCGCATCCGCTTGGCCTTCCAGGCCTTGGCGTAGGTGCGGATGTACGCGTGGTCGCCCTCGACGGCGATGCTGACGGGGGCGCCCACGCCCGTGCCGTCCTTCTTGTGGCTGGTGAGCAGGATGGTGTACTGCTTCACGAACGGGGCGAGCGCGGGGCTCGCAGGCCCCGCAGGTTTCGGCGTCATGCATCCATAGAGGCACTGATCGCCGGATATGTCACGCTCTCTGGGTGTCCTGCTCGCCCTCGCGTCGGGCTACCAGGACGTCCAGGCCGTCGAGCAGCCGCTGCAGGCCGAACTCGAAGTGGTCGAAGTCGGGGCCGAACGCGTCCTCGGAGAGGTTCGCGAGCGCCGGGTAGCGGCCGCTGCGCATGATCCTGGTGAGGGCGGGGGCCTGCGCGTTCCAGAACTCCTCGTCGGTCAGGCCGGTCTTGCGCACCGCCTCGATCTCGTGGACCTGGGTGCGGGCGACCCCGGTGACGTACCCCTCGGTCATGACGATCACCCCGATCAGTTCGGGGTCGGGCAGGCCCATCGGCTTGATCCGGGACAGCGTCCGGTCGAGGCCGCCGACGGCTCCGGGGCCGAGCACCGGGCGGGCCTGGTTGACCTGGAGCAGCCAGGGGTGGCGGCGGTAGAGGACGAGGGTCTCGCGGGCGTACTCCTCGACGCCCTCGCGCCAGCCGCCGGTCCAGGGTGCCGCGCCCTCGGGTTCCTCGGGGGGCGCGTACACGCGGTCCAGCATCAGGTCGAGCAGATCGCCCTTGCCGGGGACGTAGCGGTACAGGGACATCGTGCCGGTGCCGAGCTCCGTGGACAGGCGGCGCATCGAGACCGCCGTGAGGCCCTCGGCGTCCGCGAGGCGCACCGCCTCGGTGACGATCCGCTCCAGGGTGAGCCCCGGCTTGGGGCCCCGCGCCGGGCGCTCGCCGCTGCCCCAGAGCAGTTCGAGGCTGCGGGTGATGTCGCTGCCGGTGCGCCGGCTTTCGCCGCCTTCGCCGCCGCCGTTCGTGCTCGTCATGGGTCTCACCCTAATCGCCGGATCGGTAATTGAGTACGGCGTACCCACAAGAATTGAGTACGGTGTACTCTCAACTGGGTACGGCGTACTCATATGGCTCTGGAGCTCTGGAGGAGCAGGCGATGAACGGGAACGGCTTCGCGGTACGGGCCGAAGGGCTCGAGAAGCGGTACGGGGAGAAGCACGCCCTGGACGGCTTCGACCTGCACGTCGAGCGGGGCACGGTGCACGGACTGCTCGGACCGAACGGCGCGGGCAAGACCACCGCCGTCCGCATCCTCTCGACGCTGGTTCGGCTCGACGGCGGGCGCGCCGAGGTCGCGGGCGCGGACGTGGTGCGCGAGCCCGCCCTGGTCCGCGGCCGCATCGGCCTCACCGGGCAGTACGCGGCGGTCGACGAGGTCCTCACCGGGCGGCAGAACCTGGAGATGTTCGGCCGCCTCTTCCACCTCGGCGGCAGGCGCGCCGCCCTGCGCGCCCAGGAACTCCTGGAGCAGTTCCACCTGGAGGACGCGGCGGAGAAGGGCGCCGGTCAGTACAGCGGCGGCATGCGGCGCAGGCTCGACCTCGCCGCGTCGATGATCCTCGCGCCCGCCGTCCTCTTCCTCGACGAGCCGACCACCGGGCTCGACCCGCGCAGCCGCCTCGAAGTCTGGGACACCGTGCGGGACTTGGTCGCGGGCGGTACGACCGTGCTGCTCACCACGCAGTATCTGGAGGAGGCCGACCGGCTCGCCTCCCGCATCACCGTCATCGACCGCGGCCGCGCCATCGCCGACGACACCCCGGACGGCCTCAAGAGCACGGTCGGCGGAAGCCATCTCGACGTGGTGGTGCGCGATGCCGCCGACCTCCCCGCGGCGGTCAAGGCCGTCGCCCGGGTCTGCGACGGCGAACCGCTCACCGTCGACATGGAGCGCCGCGTGCAGGCCGCCGTGACCGACCGGGTCGGCGCCCTGACGGAGGTGGCGCGGACCCTGCAGGACGAGGGCGTCGCGGTCGAGGACATCGGCCTTCGCAGGCCGAGCCTGGACGACGTGTTCCTGCGCCTGACCGGCCAGACATCCGAGAACGAGAGTGCGAACGTGGACAAGAATGAGGTGGTGGCGGCATGAGCGTCGCCCTGACCGCCGACACCTCGCGCGGACGCCTCTACTGGGCGCTCGCCGACGGCTGGAACGTCACCCGCCGCTACCTCACCCACTTCCGTCGCCAGCCCGTCAACATCGCCTGGCAACTGGGCTTCCCGATCATCTCCGTACTCCTGTACGGCTTTGTCTTCGGCGAGGCGATGAAGGTGCCGGGCGGGGGAGAGGACGGCGACTACAAGCAGTTCCTGATGCCCGGCATGTTCGTGATGACGATGGCCTTCGGCTTCATGAACACGGCGATGGGCGTCGTCACGGATTCCACCAAGGGCGTGATCGACCGCTTCCGCTCGATGCCGATGGCGCCGTCGGCGGTGGCTTCGGGGCGCGGCCTCGCCGACCTCGTCGTGGCCTGCGCCGAGCTGACGATCCTCGCCCTGACGGCCCTGGCCATCGGCTGGCGCTCGAGTGCGGGCCTGCCGCAGACCCTGGCGGCCTTCGGCCTCCTGCTGCTCCTGCGCTTCAGCCTGATCTGGGTGGGCGTCTACCTGGGCCTCGTCGTCCCGACCCCGGAGGCGGCGGGCGGCCTCTACGCGGTCGCCTTCCCGCTCACCATGATCTCCAGCGTCTTCGTGGCGCCTTCCCTGATGCCGGACTGGCTGGCGCCGATCGCCGCGTGGAACCCGGTGTCCTCCACGGGCACGGCGGCACGCGAACTGTTCGGCAATCCGGGTGCGGGGGGTGCGAGCTGGGTGGAGCAGCACGCGATCCTGATGGCGGTGGTGTGGCCGCTGGTGGTGTCGCTGCTGTTCCTGCCGCTTGCGGTACGGAAGTTCAAGCAGCTGAGCAGGTGAGGTTCTGTACCTGTACGCGAACGGGGGCGCCCGGCACGGTGTGTGCCGGGCGCCCCCGTCGACGTACGAAGAACTACTGCTACAGCGCTACCGCTACAGCTTCTCGATCACGTAATCGATGCACTTGGTGAGTGCCTCGACATCCGCAGGATCAATCGCCGGGAACATCGCGATACGCAGCTGATTGCGGCCCAGCTTGCGGTACGGCTCGGTGTCCACGATGCCGTTGGCGCGCAGCGCCTTCGCCACCGCGGCGGCGTCGATCTCGTCCGCGAAGTCGATCGTGCCGATGACCTGCGAGCGCTTGGCCGGGTCCGTGACGAACGGCGTCGCGTACTTGGACTCCTCGGCCCAGCCGTAGAGCGTGCGCGAGGAGGCAGCCGTGCGGCCGGTCGTGAACTCCAGGCCGCCCTGGCTGTTCATCCACTCGAGCTGCTCGCCGAGCAGGAAGAGGGTGGCGAGGGCCGGCGTGTTGTACGTCTGGTTCTTGCGCGAGTTGTCGATCGCCGTCGGGAGGCTGAAGAACTCCGGGACGTGGCGGCCGGACGCGTGGATCCGCTCGGCGCGCTCGATCGCGGCCGGGGAGAACGCGGCGATCCAGAGGCCGCCGTCCGAGGCGAAGGACTTCTGCGGGGCGAAGTAGTAGACGTCCGTCTCGGCGATGTCGACGGGGAGACCGCCGGCGCCGGAGGTGGCGTCCACCAGGACGAGGGAGCCCGCGTCCGCGCCGGCCACCCGCTTGATGGGGGCCGCGACGCCGGTCGAGGTCTCGTTGTGCGTGAACGCGTACACGTCGACGCCCGCCTCGGCCTGCGGCTCCGGGTGCGTGCCGGGGTCGCTGGTGATGACGGTGGGCTCGGCCAGCCAGGGGGCGAGCTTCGAGGCCTTGGCGAACTTGGAGGAGAACTCGCCGAAGCTGAGGTGCTGCGACTTGTTCTCGATCAGGCCGTGCGTCGCGATGTCCCAGAAGGCGGTGGAGCCGCCGTTGCCCAGGATCACCTCGTAGCCCTCGGGGAGGGAGAAGAGGTCCTTGACGCCCTCGCGCACCCGGCCGACCAGGTTCTTGACCGGGGCCTGACGGTGGGAGGTGCCGAGCAGAGAGGTGCCGGTGGCGGCGAGCGCGTCCAGCGCCTCCGTGCGCACCTTGGAGGGGCCCGCGCCGAAACGTCCGTCGGCGGGCTTGATGTCAGCGGGAATCTGGATCTCAGCCACGGGGTGAGCCTAACGGCTGAGGGCGCGGGGTTTGCGGGGTGTCCGCCGGGTGAGATCGCGCCGCCACGCGTGGTGGACGCCTCGGGGTCCGCACACGAAGTGCGCTGATGGACACAGCGGGGAAAGGAGAACCGCATGAACCATCACGGAGACCTGGAGCGCGCCCTACGAAAAGCCGTCAGCGGAGACGTGGACTTCTCCACGACCGCCCGCGCCCTGCACACCATGGACGCCTCCAACTACAGACGCGTCCCGCAAGGCGTCCTCGCCCCGCGCGACGCGGACGACGTGGCGGCCGCACTCACGGTCTGCCGGGAGCGGGACACACCCGTGGTCGCCCGAGGCGCCGGCACCTCCATCGCCGGCCAGGCGACCGGCACCGGCCTCGTACTCGACTTCACCCGCCACATGAACCGGATCACCGCCCTGGACGCGGACACGCGAACGGCGACCGTCCAGCCAGGCGTGATCCTGGACAACCTCCGCACCGCGGCCGGCCGCCACGGCCTCACCTTCGGCCCCGACCCCTCCACCCACAACCGCTGCACCCTCGGCGGCATGATCGGCAACAACTCCTGCGGCTCCCACTCGGTGGCCTGGGGCACCACCGCCGACAACGTCCACCACCTGAAGGTCATCACCTCGGGCGGCGAAAGGCTCGGCCTCGCCCAGGGCTGGGACGGCGCCCCCGAAGGCCTGCGCCCCCTGGTGGACGCCGAGTTGAAGCTCCTGCGGACCGGCTTCCCGGAGCTGCCCCGCCGCATCTCCGGCTACGCCCTGGACGCCCTGCTCCCCGAGCGCGGCGTCGACCTGGCCCGCGCCTACTGCGGCTCGGAAGGCACCCTCGGCATCCTCATGGAGGCGACGGTACGGCTCGTCGAGGCTCCACGCGCGCGTGCCCTCGCCGTTCTCGGATACGCGGACGAGAGCGCGGCGGCGGAGGCGGCGGCCGCCCTGCTTCCGCACGGCCCGCTGACGGTGGAGGGCATGGCCGCCGACCTGGTACGCGGCGCGGAGGGGCTGCCCAGGGGCGGCGCCTGGCTGTTCGTGGAGACGGGCGGCGGCAGCGAGGCCGAGGCACGCGCGCGTGCGGAGGCGATCGCGCGGGCGGCTTCCGGCGACGGCTCCGTGGACTCGGTGGTGGTGACCGACCCGGCGGGACAGCGCGCCCTGTGGCGGGTACGGGAGGACGCCAGCGGGACGGCGACCCGGATGCCGGACGGCAGCGAGGCCTGGCCGGGCTGGGAGGACTGCGCGGTGCCGCCGGCCCGGCTGGGCGCGTATCTGCGGGACTTCCGGGCGCTCCTCGCGGACCACGGCCTGCGCGGCACTCCGTACGGGCACTTCGGGGACGGCTGCATTCACGTACGCATCGACTTCGACCTGATGAGCGAGGAGGGCGTACGAGGCTTCCGGCGCTTCTCGGAGGACCTGGCGGAGGTGGTCGTCGCGCACGGCGGATCACTCTCCGGCGAGCACGGCGACGGCCAGGCGAGGGCGGAACTGCTCCCCAAGATGTACGGCGCCGACCTGGTACGCCTCTTCGAGCGAGTGAAGGGGGTGTGGGACCCGGCGGACCTCCTCAACCCGGGGATGCTGGTGCGCCCCGCGCCGCTGGACGCGAACCTCCGCTTCGCCCCCCTGCCGAGAAAGCCGGTGGACGTCGCGTTCGGCTATCCGCACGACGGCGGCGACTTCTCGGCGGCGGTACGGCGGTGCGTAGGGGTCGCCAAGTGCCGTACGGAGTCGACGAGTTCGGCAAGCGGGGTGATGTGCCCTTCCTTCCGGGTGACGGGCGAGGAGGAGCACTCGACGCGGGGCCGGGCGCGGCTGCTGCACGAGATGCTGGCGGGGGAGGTGGTGAAGGACGGCTGGCACTCGACGGAAGTCCGCGACGCACTGGACCTCTGCCTCTCCTGCAAGGGCTGCCGCTCGGACTGCCCCGTGGGCGTGGACATGGCCACGTACAAGGCGGAGTTCCTGCACCACCACTACGAGGGCAGACGCCGCCCCGCATCGCACTACGCGATGGGCTGGCTGCCGCGTTGGCTGCGCCTGGCGTCGCGCACACGCACGACCCGCCTGGCCAACGCCCTTTCCCGCGTAGGCGTGTTGGCAGCCCTGGCCAAACGCCTCGGCGGGATCGCACCGGAGCGGGAGATCCCGCGGCTCGCTCCGGAGACCTTCCGTCGCTGGTGGCTCAAGCAGTCGCGCCGCAAGGGAACGCAGCTCACGTCCTCCGACCGCTTCGTCATCCTGTGGCCGGACACGTTCACGGACCACCTCTCTCCGGAGGTGGGGCGGGCGGCGGTGCGGGTCCTCGAGGACGCGGGGTTGGTGGTGTTCGTACCGGGGAGCGGGGTGTGCTGCGGCCTGACGTACGTATCGACGGGCCAACTCGACCGCGCCCGCACGGTGTTGAAGCGAACCCTGGACCACATGGAGCCGCTCCTGGAAGGGGGCGCACCGGTGGTCGTCCTCGAACCAAGCTGTGCCGCAGCCCTGAAATCGGACCTGATCGAACTCCTCGGCGAAGACGAGCGGGCACAGCGCCTGGCCGCCGCGGTCCGCACGTTCGCCGAGGTCCTGGAGGAACGCGCCCCGGAGTGGCGCCCGCCGCGGATCGACCGCCCGGTGGTCGGCCAGACCCACTGCCACCAGCACGCGGTGCTCGGCGACGCGGCCGAGCGCCGACTACGCCAGAAGGCGGGCCTGGAGGGCGAGTTGAGCGGAGGCTGCTGCGGCCTCGCGGGCAATTTCGGCTTCGAGGAGGGCCATTACGAGGTCTCATGGGCCTGCGCGGAGGAGCAGCTGCTCCCGGCGGTCCGCTCGGCCCCCGCATCGGCGGAGGTCCTGGCGGACGGCTTCTCCTGTCGTACGCAGCTGGAGCAGTTGGGGGAGGGGGTG
>NZ_SRIC01000028.1 GCF_004684775.1 Streptomyces sp. MZ04 | reverse complement strand
ACGGCATACGAGATTCATGAGCGTCTCGTGGGCTCGGAGATGTGTATAAGAGCCAGCCCCCGAACCGCCGCCGCCCCTACCGGTGCAGGTCACCGCTCCGGCCGTCACTCCGGTCACCGCTCCGGTCGCCGAGACCGACGGCGAGGGGCCCCTCCCCGTCGTGTCCGGCCTGATCGACATCCTGGACCGCGTGGCGACCCTGCGCGGGCGGCCCGCAGGCGTGCCTCTCGACGCCTCCGTACTCGACTGGCTGGAGCAGTCCGTCCTGCGGATGCTCGCCGACTGCGAGGTGCGGCCGTACGAAGGCGAGGGCGAACTCGACCCGCAGCGCCACGAGTCGGTGGACTCCGAGCCCGCACCCCGTCCCGAACTGGTCAACCACGTCGCGACCAATCTGCGCCCCGGCTACCTCTGGCGCGCCGAACCCGTGCGTCCTGCCCAGGTCAGCGTCTACGTGGCCGCGAAGGAAGGAGCCGGGCCATGACGGACCTCGAGCCGCTGCGGACCCGCGCCCGGACCCTCTTCACGGACGCCGAACAGGCCCTGAGCGCCGACCCGGAGGTGGGACGGGAGCCGCCGCGACGCCTCTCGGAGTACCGCGCCACGCTGGAGGGCCTGCAGTACCACGTGGTCGTCTGCGGCGAGTACAAGCGCGGCAAGTCGAGCCTGCTCAACGCGTTGATCGGACGGCCGGGGCTTTTCCCCGTCGACGTGCATGTGGCGACCAACACCGTCTCCACCCTGGAGTACGGCACCGACGAGCGGGCCACCGCCTATCTCGCCCCGGAGGCGGAGGGCGAGGAACTCATCGCGGTGGACGTGCCGTTGGCCGAACTGCGCGACTACGTCACCGAGCAGAAGAACGAGCAGAACGTACGCAACGTCCACCTCGTCCGCATCCAGCTGCCGCTCGACCAGCTGCGCACCGGTCTCGTCATGGTCGACACACCGGGCGTCGGCAGCATGAACCTCGCCCACGACGCGGCGACCCACGCCTTCCTGGGGCAGGCCGACGCGCTGATCTTCGTCGGCGACCTGGTGGTCACCTTCAGCACCGACGAACTCGCCTTTCTGAAACGGGCGTTGGCCAAGTGCCCGACCGTGATCACGGTGCTCACCCGCAGCGACCAGGTGGTCGACCCGGAACCCTCGCTGCGGGCCGCCCGTCACAAGATCGCCGATGTGACCGGGCGCGCCGAGGGCGACCTCGTCGTCCTGCCCGTGTCATCGCCGCTGCGCGCCTCGGCGCGCCAGTCCGGCGACGCCGAGATGCTCGCCGACTCCGGCTTCCCCGACCTGGAGAAGGAGCTGTGGGACGGCCTGGCCACGCGGGTGGGCCGGCAGCGGGTCGCGCGCTGCGCCGAGGGCCTCGCCGAGGCCCTGACGGCGGCCCGCGCGCCCATCGACCTGGCGCTTGAGAGCCGCTCCGACGCGGAGGTCGAGCGGTTCGACCAGGAGCTGGCCCGCCGCGCCGAGCTGGCGGCGGACCTCCAGGCCCGCAGCGCGCACTGGCGCACGGAACTGCCCCGGGTGTTCCACGACGAGACGCGGCGGATCGAGCAGGGGCTCCAGGGCATCTTCGAGGCGGCCTGCCAGGAGTTCGCGGCGACCGCCGCGATGGCGACCGATCCCGGTCAACTCGACGACGTCGTACGGGAGATCGGGCGGCTCCTGGTGGACGGGGTCGAGGTGGCGATGGAGCGGTTGCGCGACGCCGCGAGCCAGGTGCAGCAGGCTTTCGCCGCCCAGACCCAAGTCCCCTACCAGCCTGCCAGTTTCACCGTCGGCGGGTTCACGCCGGCCCTGCACGGCGTCACCGCGGCGCCGCCGGGACTCGACGCGGGTTCGGGGCAGCCGGCCCATCACCTGAGCAACACCTGGCGGTCGGCGATCGCCGGGGCCGGGCTCGGCGGAGTGATCGGCGGGCTGATCGGTGTGGTCGGCGGGCCGCCGGGCATCGCCATCGGTGCGGCGTGCGGCGGACTTCTCGGCAAGGTCGTGGGCGCCATCACCGGCTGGTCCGACTCGCGGCGTGCCGAGCGCGAACGCGCGGAGCGTGAGCGCAAGGAGTGGTCCAGGGAGGCGGTGCGCGCCCTCACCTCCGGGACGGTGGCGCAGATCAGGGCCAACGAGGCACGCGCGCTCGCCGCGTTCGACGACGCCGCGCGGGAGATCTCGCGGCTGCTCGTCGCCGACATCGAGCGCGGCATCGAAGAGGCGAGGGAGTCCCTGGAACGCTCCCGCCGGGAAGTGGAGGAGGAGCGCAGGCGCAGCGAGGCCGAGCAGCAGGCGCGGCGGGCCGAGCTGACGGAGCGCAGGGACCGCTACACCCGACTCATCGACTCCGCAGGGGAGTTGGCGGATCTGGCGGGTGTGCCATGAGCGGCGCGGCGCCGGGGACCGTGCACGGGATCGACTTCGGTACGTCCACGTCCGCGCTCCTCATCGGGCGTCCTGACGGCACGGTGACGGGGGTCAAGGACCCCGCCGCACCGCACGCCGGTCTGTCGATCAGGACCGCGGTGTGCCCCACGCCGCGCGGTGAACTGGCCGTCGGGCAGGCAGCGTTCGCGATCCGTATGGCCAACCCTGTGGAGTACCACGCGGAGTTCAAGCGGCACTTCGGTGAGTCGGTGCCGCTGCTTGTGGCGGGCCGGGGGCGGCAGCCGCACGAGCTGACCGGCGAGATGCTCTCGTTCCTGCGCTCCTGCGCGCTCAGGCAGGTCCCCGAGGAGCCGCGGGCCGTGGTGATCACCGTCCCGGCGAGCTGGGAGGAGGGCAACCGCGAGCTGATGCTTCAGGTCGCCGAGACCGCCGGATATCAGCGGTCGACCGTACGCCTGGTCACCGAACCGGTGGCGGCGCTCGCGCACGCCTTCGCGGAGCACCGCCCCGCGGACCGGCAGTGCTTCCTCGTGTACGACCTGGGCGGCGGCACCTTCGACGTGGCGGTGGCGCGCAGCGCCGGAGCGGAGTTCGAGCTGGCCGGTGCGCCCGGCGGCCTCGCGGACGTCGGCGGCGGTGCCTTCGACCGGGAGATCCTGCGCAGGCTCTCCACCCGCTTCCCCGAAGTGGTGCGCACCGCCCTGGAGGCCCCCGCGCAGAACGGATTCGCCCTCCTGGAGCGGCTCCAGATGCTCTCCCAGTGCCAGACGCTCAAGCACCAGCTCTCCGTGGTGAACGACCACACCGAGTACTTCGCGGCCGACGGCGGATTCGTGCCGGTGACCATGGACAGCGGCGAGCTGGCGGAGCTGCTCGGCCCCTTCCTCGAACGCACCCTCACGGAGTGCGAGCGCACGCTCGCCGCCGCCGGGCTCACCTGGACGGACGTCGACACGGTCGTGCCCGTCGGCGGCAGCAGCCGGCTGCGCGCGGTGGGCGAGGCCCTGTCGGACCGGTCGCGGCGGACCGTGCGGCTGCTGCCCGACCCGGACCTCGCGGTGGCGGGCGGCGCGGTGCTGCTCGCCCGGCGCGTCCTGGCCGAGGGCGAGCTCCCGCCGGGGCTCGCGCCCGGCGACCCGGTGGCCCGGCTGTTGCGCGACGGACTCGACCACGACCTCATCGAGCGCGTACGCAGGTACGCGCGCTAGCGAAGCGAACATCCCGTCCCACCCGGAAGTCCGACCCGGAAAGTTCAACCCGGAAAGTTCAACCCGGAAGTTCAACCCGGAAGGAGTGGTCCACATGGCCACCTTCAGCGACACCTGGCGTCAGCTGCTGCACGACTACGCGCGCGAGAAGGACTACCGCTACCAGGTCAGCGGTGACACGCGCCTGCTGCAGTTCTCCGTCGACAACCCCGGCCGCGACAGTGTCACCCTCCTCGTGGCGGACATCGGCGAGATGGTGCACTTCTCGATGACCGACAGCGGCTTCATCCCCAAGGACAAGGTGCCGCTGGCCGTGGCGGCGGTGAACCAGTACAACCAGGAGCACCTGCTGCCCAAGGCGTACGTGTACGAGAACGACAGCGGGCAGAGCGACCTGCACGGCGGCTGGACGCTGCCGGGTGTGCTGGAGGTCACCCCCGCGCAGTTCTCCGAGATCATGGACTGGGCGCTGAGCGTGTGCCTGGAGCTCTTCGACTGGCTGCACGAGCACTACGGACTGTGAGCAAACCGGCACAATAGGGCCGCTTCGTGGAAGAGGGCGATCAGGAGATATCTTGATGTCGAGCAATGTTGCAGACGTGGAGCGGAGCACCGGTGACTGACTCGACCATCATCTACACCCACACTGACGAGGCCCCGGCCCTGGCGACGTATTCGTTCTTGCCGGTGGTCGAGGCCTACGCCTCGACGGCCGGGGTCACTGTGGAGAGCCGTGACATCTCGCTGGCCGGGCGCATCATCGCCCTCTTCCCCGAGTTCCTCGAGGAGAGCCAGCGCATCGACGACGCCCTCGCCGAGCTCGGCGAGCTGGCCAAGACGCCCGGCGCCAACATCATCAAGCTGCCGAACATCTCGGCCTCGATCCCGCAGCTGAAGGCGGCCGTCGCCGAGCTGCAGTCACAGGGCTACGCGCTGCCGAACTACCCGGACGACCCGAAGACCGACGCGGAGAACGACATCCGCGCCCGGTACGACAAGGTCAAGGGCAGCGCCGTGAACCCGGTCCTGCGCGAGGGCAACTCCGACCGCCGCGCCCCCGCGTCGGTCAAGAACTACGCCAAGGCCCACCCGCACCGCATGGGCGCCTGGTCGGCCGACTCGAAGACGAACGTCGCCACCATGGGCGCCGACGACTTCCGCTCCACCGAGAAGTCCACGGTCATCACCGACGCCGGTGCGCTGCGCATCGAGTTCACGGGTGAGGACGGCACCACCACCGTCCTGCGCGAGTCCGTACCGGTCCTCGCGGGCGAGGTCGTCGACGCGTCCGTGCTGCGCGTGGCCGCGCTGCGCGAGTTCCTCAGCGAGCAGATCGCCAAGGCCAAGGCCGACGGCGTGCTGTTCTCCGTGCACCTCAAGGCCACGATGATGAAGGTCTCCGACCCGATCGTCTTCGGTCACGTCGTGCGCGCCTTCTTCCCGAAGACGTTCGCCGCGTACGGCGAGACGCTCGCGGCCGCGGGCCTGAGCCCGAACGACGGTCTCGGCGGCATCCTCAACGGCCTCGACGCCCTGCCCGACGGCGCGAAGATCAAGGCGTCCTTCGAGGCCGAGATCGCCGAGGGCCCCGAGCTCGCGATGGTCGACTCCGACAAGGGCATCACCAACCTGCACGTGCCGTCCGACGTCATCGTCGACGCCTCGATGCCCGCGATGATCCGTACGTCCGGCCACATGTGGGGCCCGGACGGCGGCGAGGCCGACACCCTGGCCGTGCTGCCCGACAGCAGCTACTCCGGCGTGTACCAGGTCGTCATCGACGACTGCCGCGCCAACGGCGCCTTCGACCCGGCCACGATGGGCTCGGTGCCCAACGTCGGCCTGATGGCGCAGAAGGCCGAGGAGTACGGCAGCCACGACAAGACCTTCGAGATCGCCGCCGCCGGTACGGTGCGCGCGCTCGACGAGGCCGGCAACGTCGTCCTGGAGCAGACCGTCGCCCCCGGCGACATCTTCCGGATGTGCCAGGCCAAGGACGCGCCGATCCGCGACTGGGTCAAGCTCGCCGTCTCCCGCGCCCGCGCGACCGGTGACCCGGCCGTGTTCTGGCTCGACGAGAACCGCGCGCACGACGCGCAGCTCATCGAGAAGGTCAAGGCGTACCTCCCGGAGCACGACACCGAGGGCCTGCAGATCGAGATCATGTCGCCGGTCGAGGCGACCAAGTTCTCCCTGGAGCGCATCCGCCGCGGCGAGAACACCATCTCGGTCACCGGCAACGTACTGCGCGACTACCTGACCGACCTGTTCCCGATCCTCGAGCTCGGCACCAGCGCCAAGATGCTCTCGATCGTCCCGCTGATGAACGGCGGCGGCCTCTTCGAGACGGGCGCCGGAGGCTCCGCCCCGAAGCACGTCCAGCAGCTGGTCAAGGAGAACTACCTGCGCTGGGACAGCCTGGGCGAGTTCCTCGCGCTTGCGTCCAGCTTCGAGCACCTGGCGCAGACCACGGACAACGCGCGTGCCCAGATCCTCGCCGACACGCTCGACCGCGCGACCGCCTCGTTCCTGGAGAACGACAAGTCGCCCAGCCGGCGTCTCGGCGGCATCGACAACCGCGGCAGCCACTTCTACCTGGCCATGTACTGGGCCCAGGAGCTGGCCAAGCAGACCGCGGACGCGCAGCTCGCCGAGGCGTTCGGCGCGCTTGCCAAGTCGCTGACCGAGCAGGAGGACACGATCGTCGCCGAACTGATCGCCGTCCAGGGCTCGCCGGCCGACATCGGCGGCTACTACAAGGCCGACTCGGCGAAGGCCTCAGCGGTGATGCGCCCGTCGGCCACCCTGAACAAGGCCCTGGAAATCCTGGCCTGACCCACCCCGGCACACCCGACTCCGCCCCGACAGGCCTCGACCTGCCGGGGCGGAGCTGTTACGTGCGGCCCGGCATCGGCCGGTGCGAGCGGTGGGGCATGATCAACCGCATGCCGACATCGCCTTGTGCGTTCCCCTGGCCGACCACCCTGACCACGGACCGGCTGGTCCTGCGCCCCATCGAGGAGAGCGACGTCCCCGCCACCGCGCGGCTCTGGACGGACCCCGAGGTCCGCCGCTATCTCGGCGGTCCCGTCGACGAGGAAACGGTGCGGCTGCGCGAGCGGCACTGTGTCGGTGCGCGGGGCGCGTTCTGCGTGGTCTCGCGCGGGGACGGCGCGGTGGTCGGCGGCGTACTCCTGGAACCCGATCGGCGCCGGGACGACCGTATCGAGGTGTCGTATCAACTGCTGCCCGAGCAATGGGGGTTCGGGTACGGGCGTGAGGCGGTCGCCGCCGTGGTGGCGTGGGCGCATGGGGCGACCACCCCCGTGGGGTCGGAGGTGGTCGCGGTCACGCAGCAGGCCAATGTCCGTTCGCGGCGGCTGCTCGAAGTCATCGGCATGCGGCAGGCGGACTCTTTCGTGGAGTGGGGCGCGGCACAGGTGCTCTACAGCGCCGATGGGGTGGCCCGACCGGGCGGCGCTCCGGATTGATCGCCGCCCATGCTCCGGGCGCGAGTGCCGCCGCCATTCCCAATTTTTGAAACGCGTTCTACTGTGTGCGCCGTCAAGTCGAGGCCGTACAAGGCCATGTCGGCCAGCGAACGCAGGAGGGGCCGTGCACCTCGAATACACGCCTGAGCAGCGGAAGTTGCGCACCGAGCTGCGCGCCTACTTCGCCGACCTCGTGCCCGACAACGCCTATGCCCGGTACGAGGACCCCGCCGCCCAGAAGCGGTTCTACCGGGAGACCGTCCGGCGCCTCGGCACCGACGGCTGGCTCGGCGTCGGCTGGCCCGAGGAGTACGGCGGGCGCGGGCTCACGCCCATGGAGCAGTTCATCTTCTTCGACGAGGCCGCCCAGGCCGGGGTCCCGCTGCCGCTGATGGCCCTGAACACCGTCGGGCCGACGATCATGCGGTTCGGTACGGAGGAGCAGAAGGCGTACTTCCTGCCGAGGATCCTCTCCGGGGAACTCGACTTCGCGATCGGCTACAGCGAGCCCGACGCGGGGACCGACCTCGCCGCCCTGAAGACCAAGGCGGTCAGGGAGGGCGACGAGGCCACCGGCCACTACACGGTGAACGGCCAGAAGATCTGGACCACCAACGGCGACACCGCCGACTGGGTCTGGCTCGCCGTCCGCACCGACCCGGACGCCCCGCCGCACAAGGGCATCACCATGCTCCTCGTCCCGACGTCCGACCCCGGCTACTCCTGCACCATCATCAACACCCTTGCCTCGCACGACACCACGGCCAGCTACTACGAGAACATCCGCGTCCCGGTCTCACGCCGAGTAGGCGACGAGAACAAGGGCTGGCGGCTCATCACCAACCAGCTCAACCACGAACGCGTCACCCTCGCCGCCCACGGCACCATGGCCATCCGCGCCTTCCACGACGTGCAGCGCTGGGCCGCCGACACCAAGCTCGCCGACGGCCGCCGCGTCATCGACCTGGGCTGGGTCCGCCAGCGCCTGGCCAGGACCCACGCCAAGCTGGACGCGATGAAACTCCTCAACTGGCAGATGGTGAACGCCGTCCAGGAGGGCACCCTCACCCCCCAGGACGCCTCCGCCGTCAAGGTGTACGGCTCCGAGGCCCGCCGCGACGCGTACGCCTGGCTCATGGAGGTCGTCGGCGCGGCCGGCGCCCTGAAGGAGGGCTCCGCGGGCGCCGTGCTCCACGGCGAACTGGAGCGCGGCTACCGCAGCGCCGTCATCTTCACCTTCGGCGGCGGCAACAACGAGATCCAGCGGGAGATCATCTCGTGGATCGGCCTTGGGATGCCGCGGGTGCGTCGCTGAGGTCGCCAGTTTCCGGGGGTGGCCCCGAGGACCTCTCTTGAGGCTCTCGGGGCCACCCCCGGATGGGTGTTACGGCCCGATGTATTGACACGGCCTGAGGGGCGGGCGAACATCACTGCCAAGTTAATTAACTACCTAGTACGTTAACTGTACGTGCCGGGTGTGCACCGCTCGCCACCCGTTCCGTCCCCGAGGAGTTCACGTGTCCGCTCACCCGCAGGCCGACGCCGCGTCGGCCGAGCCGCCCCAGGGCAGGCCACGCAAGGCCGCTTTCGCCGCCTGGATCGGCAGCGCGCTGGAGTACTACGACTTCTTCATCTACGGCAGCGCGGCGGCCCTCGTCTTCCCCAAGGTCTTCTTCGACCCGGACGACCCGGCCACCGCCACCCTGATCTCCCTGGCGACCTTCGGCGTCGCCTACGCCGCCCGTCCCCTCGGCGCCCTCGTCCTCGGCCACTTCGGTGACCGGCTCGGCCGTCGGAAGATCATGGTCTGGACGCTGATCCTCATGGGTCTGTCCACCTTCCTCATCGGCTGTCTGCCCACGTACGCGCAGGTCGGCACCGTCGCTCCGGTGCTGCTTGTGCTGATGCGGGTGTTCCAGGGGCTGTCCGCGGCAGGCGAGCAGGCCAGCGCGAACGCGATGACGCTGGAGCACGCACCGGAACACCGGCGCGCCTACTACACGAGCTTCACCCTCAACGGCACCCAGGCCGGTCAGCTCCTCGCGACCCTGGTGTTCCTTCCGGTCGCCGCTCTCCCGGACGAGCAGCTTTACGGCTGGGGCTGGCGCATTCCCTTCCTGCTCAGCGCCCTCGTCGCGGTCGCCGGATACGTCATCCGCCGCACCCTCGAGGAGACCCCTGTCTTCCAGCAGGTCTCGGCCGACAAGGAAGTGGCCAGGATGCCGCTGGCGGATCTGCTCAGGAACCACTGGGCCGATGTGCTGCGAGTGGTCGCGGCGGCGCTGATCGCCACGGTCAGCACGATCTTCTCCGTCTGGGCCCTCTCGTACGCCACGAGTGACGCGGTCGGCCTCGGCAAGACGGGCATGCTCTGGGTCGCCGGCAGCGCCAACGCCGTGGCCCTGCTCGCCATCCCGCTCTGGGCCGGGCTCTCGGACCGGATCGGCCGCAAGCCCGTCTTCCTCGTCGGCGCCCTCGGCAGCGGCGTGATGATCTTCGTCTATCTCTGGGCGGTCTCGACCGGCAGCTACCCGCTGGTCTTCGTGACCGGAGTGCTGCTGTTCGGCGTCGTCTACAGCGCGGCCAACGGCATCTGGCCCTCGTTCTACGGCGAGATGTTCCCCGCCAGGGTCCGCCTTTCCGGCATGGCCATCGGTACCCAGATCGGGTTCGCCATCTCCGGCTTCGCGGTGACCTTCGCGGCACAGATCGACGGGCCCGACGGTGACGGCTGGCTCGGCGTCGCGATCTTCACCGCCGCCTTCTGCGCGGTCTGCGCGATCGCCGTGGCCACAGGGCGCGAGACGCACCGCGTGCCCACGGCCGATCTCGGCCTGCGCACCGGCGACGAGAAGGCGCCGGGAGCGGTCCGCGAGGCCGCCACCCTCTGAACGCGCCACGCCGAGGCCCCTCGGGGGCTTCCCCGAGGGGCCCTACTGGCTCCATACTTAACTAACTAGTTCGTACATAAGCCGACCCACGGGAACTGTTGATGACCTCGTACCTCACCGGCCTGATCGGCTCCGGAATCGGCCCCTCCCTGAGCCCCGCCCTGCACGAGCGCGAGGCGGACCGGCACGGTGTTCGCCTCATCTACCGCACCCTCGACATCGACGTCCTCGGCGTCGCGCCCGAGGCCGTCGGCGATCTTGTCCGCGCCGCCCACCGCCTCGGCTTCGACGGGCTGAACATCACCCACCCCTGCAAGCAGCTGGTCATCGAGCACCTCGACGAGCTCGCCCCGGAGGCCGCCGAGCTCGGCGCCGTGAACACCGTCGTCTTCAGGGGCGGACGCGCCATCGGGCACAACACCGATGCCACCGGCTTCGCCCAGTCCTTCGCCCGCGGCCTGGCCGACGCGCCGACCGGTGACGTCGTGCAGCTCGGCGCGGGCGGTGCGGGTGCCGCGGTGGCGCACGCGCTGCTGAACCTCGGCGTCGACCGGATCACCCTGGTCGACACCGACCCGGCCCGCGCCGCCACGCTCGCCGCCGCGCTGAACGCGCGCTTCGGGCCCGGCCGCGCGATGTCCGCGCCGACCGACGCGGCGCCCGAGCGCGTCGCCGCCGCGGACGGGCTCGTGCACGCCACACCGACCGGCATGGTCGCGCACCCGGGCCTGCCCCTGCCGGCCGCCCTGCTCAGGCCCGGCCTCTGGGTGGCCGAGGTCGTCTACCGGCCGCTGGAGACCGAGCTGTTGCGCGAGGCCCGCGCCATCGGCTGCCGCACCCTCGACGGCGGCGGCATGGCCGTCTTCCAGGCGGCCGACGCCTTCCGGCTCTTCACCGGACTCGAACCGCACACCGGACCGATGCTCGCCGACCTCGGCGATCTGGCCGCCTTCCCGGCCTGACACCTCACGGAGAACACCATGCGCACATCGATCGCCACGGTCTCGCTCAGCGGCCCGCTGTCCGAGAAGCTCACCGCCATCGCCACCGCCGGATTCGACGGCGTGGAGATCTTCGAGAACGATCTGCTCGGCGGCCCGCTCAGCCCCGAGGAGGTGCGCCTTCGCTGTGCGGACCTGGGCCTGGGCATCGACCTCTACCAGCCGTTCCGCGACTTCGAGGCCGTCCCCGCCGACACGCTCGCCCGCAATCTGCGGCGTGCGGAACGCAAGTTCGCCGTGATGGAACGGCTCGGCGCGGACCTGCTCCTCGTCTGCTCCAGCGTCGCCCCCGAGTCGGTCGACGACGACGCGCTCGCCGCCGAGCAACTGCGGCTGCTCGCCGACCGGGCAGCGGCCCATGGCATCCGCATCGCCTACGAGGCGCTGGCCTGGGGCCGGCACGTCAGCACGTACGACCACGCCTGGCGGATCGTCGAACAGGCGGACCACCCGGCCCTCGGCACCTGCCTCGACAGCTTCCACATCCTCTCCCGCGGCTCCGACCCCAAGGGCATCGCGGACATCCCCGGCGAGAAGATCTTCTTCCTCCAGCTGGCGGACGCACCCCTGATGGCGATGGACGTCCTGCAGTGGAGCCGGCACTACCGCTGCTTCCCCGGCCAGGGCGGCTTCGACCTCGCCCCTCTGGTGGCCGCAACGGTCCGGGCCGGATACCAAGGGCCCCTGTCGCTCGAAGTGTTCAACGACGTCTTCCGGCAGGCGGGGGCGGCCTCCACCGCCGTCGACGCGCTCCGCTCGCTGCTCCTCCTCGAGGAGTCGGCCGGCCTGTCCGCGCTCCCCGCCGCGGCCGCCCCCTCCGGCTTCACCTTCGCCGAGCTGACCGCGGCCGACACCGAGCCGCTGCGCGGAGTGCTCGAAGCCATCGGCTTCGCCCACACCGCACGGCACACCTGGAAGCCGGTCGAACTCTGGGAACAGGGGCAGGCCCGGATCCTGCTCAACACCGGGGTCAGCGGCCGCCGTCAGGGCCCGGCGCTGACCGCCATCGGCGTGGAAACCCCCGACCCGGACCAAGCGGCACGGCGCGCCGAGGCGGTGCTCGCACCCGTGGTGCCGCGTCGCCGCGCCCCGCATGACGCACCGCTGGACGCGGTAGCCGCACCCGACGGCACAGAGGTCTTCTTCTGCCGCACGAAGCAGTCCGACCACCCCAGTTGGACCGGTGACTTCACCGGCGCACCGTCGCGCACCACGTCGGGGGAGCGGAGCGAACCGGCCGGGCTCATCCACCACATCGACCACATCGCCCTCACCCAGCCCTGGCACCAGTTCGACGAGGCATCTCTGTTCCACCGGGGCGTGTTGGGCCTTGAGGCGGACGACAGCCTCGATCTGGCCGACCCCTACGGACTCGTGCGCAGCCGGGCCGTCGCGTCCCCCGGCGGCGGTGTACGCATCGTCCTCAACATCGCCCCGGCGCCGGACGCCGATGCCACCCGCCTTCAGCACATCGCGCTGGCGACGGACGACATCGTCGGCGCCGCCCGGCGCGTCCGGGAACGGGGCGCGGCCCTGCTGCCGATCCCCGCCAACTACTACGACGACCTCGACGCCCGCCACGAACTGGACCCCCAGGACCTGGCCACGTTGGCGGACCTCGGCATTCTCTACGACCGGGACGAGCACGGAGAGTTCTTCCACTGCTATACCGCCACGGTCGGACGGGTCTTCTTCGAGCTGGTGCAGCGCACAGGCGGCTACCGGGGATACGGGGCCCAGAACGCCGCCGTACGGCTCGCCGCCCAGCATCTTCACCAGCATTAGACTGACCGGCGCCGGAAAGTCCGCCCTGAGGAGCTGCATGGCCGCCGCCGTCCCCCCGCCGTCCCCGCCCGCCAAGCGAACCCGGGACGCGGCCCGTACGCGGGTGGAGATCCTCGAGGTGGCCACCGAGGAGTTCGCCCGCATGGGCTTCGCGGGGGCGAGGGTCGACGAGATCGCGGCCCGCATGCGCACCACGAAGCGGATGATCTACTACTACTTCGGCAGCAAGGATCAGCTGTTCACCGCGGTCCTCGAGCGTGCGTACGCGGTCATCCGGCACGAGGAGCAGCAGCTCGACGTCGGGCATCTGGACCCGGTGTCGGCCATCCGCCGCCTTGCCGAGCTCACCTTCGACCACCATGAGGCACACCCGGACTTCATCCGCCTCGTCAGCATCGAGAACATCCACGAGGCGAAGCACATCGGAGCCTCGCCGAGTCTCGCATCGCTCAGCTCCCCGGCGATCGACGTCATCGCCTCCATCCTCGAAGCCGGGCGCGAGCAGGGCGTGTTCACGGCCGAGGTGGACGCCGTCGACCTGCACGCGATGATCAGCTCGTTCTGTTTCTTCCGCGTCTCCAACCGGCACACCTTCCGCGCGCTCTTCGGCCGTGACCTCACCGAGGCGCCTCGCCGCGAGCACTACCGGACGATGCTGGGGGACATGGTCATCGCCTATCTGACCTCGGATCTCCCCGGCGCGGCCCGGAGTTGACCCCTCACTGCTCGCGGGCCGGCACCACCATCACCTCGGTGCCGGCCGCGCGCACCGCCCGCACCTGCTCCGCCGCCAGGCCGTCGTCCACGATCAGCAGATCGAAGTCGGTCAGCGGCGCAAGGGCGTACAGCCCGTCCTTGCAGAACTTGGTGTGGTCCGCGACAAGCACCCGACGCGCAGCGCACTCCATCATGGCCCGCTTGACCTGCACCGTTTCCGGCGAGGTGTGATAGCAACGGCCGTTGGTGACGGCCGTCGTGGACATGAACAGGACGTCGGCGCGAAAGGCGCGGACCGCGTCCGCGGTGTGCAGGCCCATGAACGCGTCGTACGCCGGGAAGTACGCACCGCCCAGCGTGATCAGTGAGATGCCGGGTTCCTTCGCGAGCGTGGTGATGGCCGGCAGCGAGTTGGTGATCACGGTCAGCGGGGTGTGCTCGGTGGCCTGGTGTGCAAGGAGCAGACATGTCGTGCTGTCGTCGAGCAGCACGGTCTGACCCGGCACAAGCAGTGTCGCGGCGGCCCGCGCGAGGAGCTGCTTGGTCTGCGCCATGGTGGCCATCCGCTCCGCGACGCTGCCGTGGAACTGCGCCGACGGAAGCCCGGTCGCACCGCCGCGCACCTTGCGCAGCCAGCCCTGTGCCTGAAGGGCGTCCAGATCGCGGTGCGCGGTCATCAGGCTGATGCCGAACTCCGCGGCGAGGTCCGCGGTGCGCACGAAGCCGCGGCCGATGACGGCCTCGCGCATCTGCCGCCGCCGCTCATCCTGGGCCTCGACCCGGTCCATCGCAGCGCTCCCTCCGGTGGCCGTGCCCCGTGCTGCGCGGGGCAGGCGTGTGAACTCGCCGCGTTATGTTCGCACGGATTTAACGTACCTCTCCCGAGGAGAACGGCGTCCTCGAGCGGCTCCGGTGCGACGCAACATGGCAGGTCGCCGCCCTGATGGGAAGATTCCGGCCGCCATTGACTCGCGTTTCCGGCCAGCTGTTCCATCAGCTCGTCCCTCCCTCCTGCCCCCGCCGCAGAAAGGGGAAGAGTCGATGACGACATCTTCGCCCCCTCCTCCGCGTACGCTGATCACACGCCTGGGCATTCCGCCGACCCTCGCCTGGGGCTACCTCGGGCTGCTCCTTTTCATGATCGGAGACGGTGTCGAATCCGGCTATCTCTCGCCGTACCTGCTCGACGAGGGCGTCTCGCAGCCCCGGGTCGCCCTGCTGTTCACCGTCTACGGCGCCGCCGCGGCCATCGCCGCCTGGCTCTCCGGAGTGCTCTGCGACTTGTGGGGCCCGCGCCGGGTCATGTGGACCGGCCTGGGCATCTGGGGCGTCTTCCAGCTCCTCTTCCTCGTCGCGGCCATCCCCATGACCAGCTATCCGCTGATGATGCTCGGGTACGGCCTGCGTGGCCTTGGCTACCCGCTGTTCGCCTACGGGTTCCTGGTCTGGATCGCCTCCGTGGCGCCGCGCGCCCGGCTCGGCACGGCCATGGGCTGGTTCTGGTTCGCCTTCACCGGCGGTCTGCCCACCCTCGGTTCGCTGGTCGCCGGCGGGCTCATCCCGCAGATCGGGGCGTACGCCACCCTGTGGTCCGCACTGGCGCTGGTGGCCGCGGGCGGTCTCGTCGCCCTGCTCCTCGTCCGTGACGACCAGGGCGGGAAGCGGGCGCGGGGCGAGGGCGAAGGGCCGCTCGCCACGCTCCTCGGCAGCGTCACGATCCTGTGGCGCAATCCCCGGGTCGGCGCGGGCTCGCTCGCGCGGGTCATCAACACGGCCTCGCAGTTCGGCTTCTTCGTCATCCTGCCGATCCACTTCACGAAGACGGTCGGCTTCAGCCTCACCGAGTGGCTGCACCTGCTCAGCGTGATGTTCGCGACCAACATCTTCGCCAACCTGCTGTTCGGGGTGGTGGGCGACCGCTTCGGCTGGCGCAGGACCATTGCCTGGTTCGGCGGCGCAGGCTGCACCGTCAGCACACTGCTGCTCTTCTACGTCCCGAACGCGGCGGGCGACGACTTCCCCCTGGCACTGCTGGTCGCCGCCTTCTACGGGGCTACGCTGGCCGGATATGTACCGCTTTCGGCGCTGGTGCCCTCGCTGGAGCCGCGGCACAAGGGGCAGGCCCTGTCCGCGCTCAACCTCGGCGCGGGAGCCAGCACCTTCGTCGGCCCCGCCGTCGTCGCGGTCTTCGTCGGGCCGCTCGGTGTCGCTGGGGTGGTCTGGATTTTCGCGGGGATGCATGCGGTGAGCACCGTGCTCGCACTCTTCCTGAAGCTGCCGGACGACGCGGGCGCGGCGAAGGCGGCCGGTGCCCCGCCGGGCACCGCGCCCGCCACCGCCTCGGCCCCGGCGTGACCCGGCGTGACCTGGCGTGAAAGGACCCACTGATGTCCGTACTGACCATTGACGTCGGCACCACGATGATCAAGTCGGTCGTCTTCGACGACCAGGGCCAGGAGATCGCGGTCTCCCGGCTCGCCACCGAAGTCCTCCGGCCGCACCCCGGCTGGGCGGAACAGGACATGGACGCCGTCTGGAACGCCGTCGTCCACACCGTGCGCAGCGTGCTGTCCGGTCTGGCCGACCCCGTCCGGCTGGTCTCCTTCACCGCCCAGGGCGACGGCGCCTGGCTCGTCGACGAGGACGGCCGCCCCACGGGGCCCGCGATCCTGTGGTCCGACGGCCGGGCCGGGGACCTGCTCACCGCCTGGCAGCGTGAGGGCGTCCTCGAAGCGGCCTTCCGCCGCAACGGCTCGCTGACCTGCGCCGGTATGCCCAACGCCCTCTTCAGCTGGCTCGCCGCTCATGACCCGGACCGCCTCGCCCGCTCCGACACCTCGCTCACCGCCGCCGGCTGGCTCTTCCTGCGCCTCACCGGCGTCCGCGCGTGCGACGAGTCCGACGCCTCCGCCCCGTTCCTCGACCACGCCACCGGGGACTACGACCCGCGGATCCTCGACCTGTTCGGCCTGAGCGCATATCACCGGCTCCTTCCGACCGTCCTCGGGGAGTCGGAGCGGATCGCCGAGATCACCGGCGACGCCGCGAGCCAACTGGGGCTGCCCGCCGGTCTTCCGGTCGTGATGTCCCCGTACGACATCGCCTCCACCGCCCGAGGCGTCGGCGTGGTCAACCCCGGCCAGGCGTGCAGCATCCTCGGCACCACCCTGTGCACGGAGATCGTCCGCACGGACGTGGACACCAGCGGCGAACCGTCCGGCATCAACATCGCCTACCGCGGCCGCGAGCGGGTGCTGCGCGCCTTCCCGACCCTCAACGGCGCCGAGGTGCTCGGCTGGGCGGCGCAGCTGCTGGGACTCTCCGGGCCACCGGAACTGGCCCGCCTCGCCTTCGAATCGGAGCCCGGCGCCCGCGGGTTGCTGTTCCTGCCCTACCTCTCCCCGGCAGGCGAACGCGCGCCGTTCCTCGACCCGCGCGCCCGCGGCTCCTTCTGGGGCCTGTCCCTGGAGCACTCGCGCGCCGACCTGGCCCGCGCCGTGTTCGACGGGCTCTCGCTGGTCCTGCGCGACTCGCTGGCCGCGGCCCGCACGGACGTGAGCGAGCTGCGGCTGTGCGGCGGCGGCGCCAACAGCGACGCGTGGTGCGCGCTGATCGCCGACGCGACGGGCGTGCCCACCGCCCGCTCCTCAGACACCGAACTGGGCGCCAAGGGCGCCTTCCTCACCGGCCTCGTCCGCACCGGCGCCGAGAGCAGCATGCACACCGCGGCCGCCAAGTACGTCCGGATGCAGAGCAGTTGGGAACCCGACCCGGAACGTGCACAGTTCTATGCCGCCCTGTACGACGACTTCATCGGCCGGCGGACCATCGCCCGCGAGGCCGGCTGGCGGGGCGGCGCGGTATGGCAGGGGAGCGGCGCCACAGGGCCCGGCGGAACCCCGCATGACGGCGACAGCATCCCCACCACCCCAGGAGGCATCCGTGCCTGACGTCCATTCAGCCGGCCACGCGCCCCTCGACGGCATCTGGCTGGGCCTCGACCTCGGCACCCAGAGTGCCCGCTGCGTCGCCGTCGACGGCACGGGGCAGCTCCTCGCCGCCGCATCGCGGCCGCTGGCCGGCCGGCGCGACGGCGTACGCCACGAGCAGGACCCCGAGCAGTGGTGGACCGCCCTGTCCGCCGCCTGCCGCGAGGCCCTGGACGGACTCGACGCGCGGCGGATCCGCGGGCTCGCGATCGACGGCACCTCCGGGACGATCCTGCTCGCCGACGCCGCGGGACACCCGCTCACCCCCGGCCTGATGTACGACGACGGGCGCGCCGCCGAGCAGGCCGCGACCGTCAACGAGGCGGGCGGAGCGGCCTGGCGGGAGCTCGGCTACCGCAGCATGCAGCCGTCCTGGGCGCTGCCGAAGCTGCGCTGGCTCCTGGACCATGAGCCCGCCGCGTCCGGCGCGGGCGTCCGGCTCCTTCACCAGGTCGACCTGATCACCTGGCGGCTTGCCGGACATCAGGTCGCCGCCGACGCCAGCCACGCCCTCAAGACCGGCTACCACCTGGTCGATGAATGCTGGCCGCACAAGGTCATGGCCGAACTCGGCGTCCCCGAGGCCCTGTTGCCCGACGTCGTACGCCCCGGCAGCGTGCTCGGCACCGTATGCGCCGAGGCCGCGGAAGCCACCGGCATCCCCGAGGGCACCACCCTCGTCGCCGGTATGACCGACGGCTGCGCCGCGCAGATCGCCGCCGGAGCCCTCGAACCCGGTGCCTGGAACGCGGTGCTCGGCACCACCCTCGTCTTCAAGGGCAGCAGCCCGCACCTGGTCCGCGACCCGGCGGGCGTCGTGTACTGCCACCGCGGCCCTGGCGAGAACTGGCTGCCGGGCGGCGCCTCCAGCAGCGGCGCGGGTGTCCTCTCCCAGCACTTCCCCGGCGAGGACCTGGACGCGCTCACCGAGCAGGCCGCCGCGCTCGACCCGGACGCGGTCGCCTACCCCCTGGTCTCCACCGGCGGTGAACGCTTCCCCTTCCGCGCCCCCGAAGCCGAGCCCTTCACCCTCGGGCAAGTCCCCACCCGCGCCGCCGAGTTCCATGCCCAGCTGCTCGGCGTCGCCTGCCTGGAACGGCTCTGCTTCGACTACCTCGACCACCTCGGCGCCCCCGTCGACGGGCCGCTCACCCTCACCGGCGGCGGCGCCCGCAACCGCTACTGGTGCCGGCTGCGCGCCGAGGTCCTCGGACGTCCCGTACGCCTGCCGGAACAGGCCGAGGGCGCCGTCGGCATGGCGGTGCTCGCCGCCACCTCCTCCGGAGCCGGCCTCCAGGAAGCCGCCGCGGCCATGGTCCGGATCGGCGGCGAGATCCACCCGTCGCCCGCCCGCACCACCCGCTACCTCCCCCTCTACCTCCGCTTCGTCGACGAACTCACCCGCCGCGGCTGGCTCGACCAGGCCGTGGCCGACCACGCCCGCAGGAGGGCAGCGCAGTGACCGACTTCATCCTCGTACGCCATGGCGAAACCGTCTGGCACGCGGAGAACCGCTACGCGGGACGCACCGATGTGCCCCTCACCGAGCATGGTGTCCAGCAGGCCGCCGAGCTCGCCGACTGGGCCCTCACCGCGGGGCTCACGGCCATCTGGAGCTCTCCGCTCGCCCGCGCCCGGCTCACCGCCGCGCCCGCCGCCGCGGCCTGCGGCCTCACCCCGCGCGTGGACGAGCGTCTCTACGAACTCGACTTCGGCCAAGGCGACGGCCTGACCAGGGAAGAGATGCGGCAGCGCTTCCCGGAGCAACTGGCGGCCTTCCTCGACGACCCGGTCGAGAACCACCTGCCCGGTGGCGAGGACCCGCGCAAGGCCGCCGCACGTGCCGCCGACTGCCTGGCCGACATCGCCCGCGAACAGCCGCACGGCAGGGTCCTGCTCGTCGCCCACTCCACCCTCGTCCGGGTCCTCCTCTGCCATCTCATCCGGATCCCGCTCGCCGACTACCGCCGGGTCTTCCCCCAGCTGCTCAACGGCGCCCTCACGGAGATCCGGATCGAGGACGGGCAGACCGCGCTGCTGCGTCTCAACACCCCCGCGTCGCCCCAGCCCCCCGCCTTCCGCTGACCGTCCGGCCACCCGCCCGCACCGCCCTTCAGGAGAGACCTCCCATGAGCACCACCGTCCTCGCCGCCGGCAACCACTTCATCCGCCCGAGCCTGTTCACCGAGGCCGTGCGCGCAGCCGCCGGGGACCTGCCGCTGAACGTCCGCGAGCTCCAATTCCCCTGGCCGCACACCCCGTTCGGCCCGGTCGCCGAGGTCATCGAGGCATCCGGCAGCGAGGAGGAGATGATCGAGGCGCTCCAGGGTGTGCGGATCTGTGTCACCGAGCACGGCCCGCTCACCGAGCGCATCCTCGCCGACTGCCCCGATCTGAAGCTGTTCTGCACCAGCCGCGGCGGTCCGGTCAACGCCAACCTCGAAGCCGCGACCCGGCACGGCGTGGCGGTCTGCTACGCCCCCGGCCGCAACGCGACCGCCACCGCCGAACACACCCTCACCCTGCTGCTCGCCGCAGCCCGCGGTGTCGGCGACACCCACACCGACCTGCGCAAGGGCACCTGGCGCGGCGACTACTACGACTACGACAACTGCGGCATCGAGATCGAAGGCGCGACCGTCGGTCTGGTCGGCTACGGCGCCATCGGCAGCCGGGTCGCCAAGGTCCTGCGTGCCATGGGCGCCGAGATCCTGGTGCACGACCCGTACGTACGGCCCGAGACGCTGGCCGGTGTCGCGCAGCAGGTCACCCTGGACGAACTGCTCCGCCGCTCGCGCATCGTCTCCCTGCACGCACGGGTCACCGACGAGACCAAGGGCATGATCGGCCGCGCGCAGATCGCCGCCATGCCCCGCGGATCGGTCCTGGTCAACTGCGCCCGCGGCGCGCTCCTCGACTACGACGCCGCCTGCGACGCGCTGGACTCGGGGCACCTCTCCGGCGCCGGCTTCGACGTCTTCCCCGAGGAGCCGCTTCCCGTGGGCTCCCGTCTCCTTACCGCCCCCGGTGCCGTCCTCACCCCGCACATCGCGGGCGGCAGCCGGCAGGTCGCGCACAAGGCCGCGCACATCGTGGCCGCGGAGGTCGGCCGTTACCTGCGCGGTGAACCCCTGGCCAACTGCGCCAACCCCGAGGTGTTCGAGGCGGGTTGAGGGGGCGGCGGCGTAGCCTGCGAGCAGGAGGTGGTTGTATGCGCGAGACATCCTCATCGGGGCACCCGCCGCCGGGCGACCCGGGGCTCTTCGGGCCCTCGTCGGTGACCTGGCAGATGCACGGCGACCCGATGATGTGGGTCGCCGGGGTGCGCGCCCTGTATCTGCAGGCCCTGCATCCGCGCGCCGTCCGCGGCGTCATGCAGAACTCGGACTTCCACAGGGACGCCTGGGGCCGCCTCATGCGCACCGCGAACTTCGTCGGCACCATCACGTACGGCACCACCGAGGCGGCCGAGCACGCGGGCGCGCGCGTCCGCAAGATCCACACGATGCTCAAGGCCACCGACCCCGAAACGGGGGAGAAGTACCGCGTCGACGAGCCCGAGCTGCTGCTCTGGGTGCACTGCGCGGAGATCGACTCCTATCTCCACGTCGCACGCCGGTCCGGGTTCCGGCTCACCGACGAGCTGGCCGACCACTACGTCGACGAGCACCGCGAGAGTGCCCGCCTCGTCGGCCTCGACCCCGCCGACGTACCGGGGACGACGGCCGAACTCGCCGCGTACTTCGAGCGCGTCAGGCCCGAACTCGCCGCAGGACCCGAGGCGCGCGAGGTCGACGACTTCCTCCAACGCCCGCCGATCCACCCGCTGTTGGTCCCGGCGCGCGCCCTGCTGTGGCGGCGGGTGGCGAACCTGGCGTACGCCTCGCTGCCTCCGTACGCCCATGAGCTGTACGGCCGAACGGCCCCGCCGCCCGCGACGGTGACCCGCCGGCTCGTCACCACAGGCACCATCCTGCGCACCGTCCCCGCCCGTATACGCTGGCAACTTCCCCCGAAGCACATCCTGCGCGCCATGGCCCGACTCGGGCCCGGCAGCCGCCCTGCCCCGTACAAACTCGACAGCCGGGCAGCCATACTGGACGGGCCGGGGAGGGCGCAGCGAGGCAACGGGGGCGACGGCACGAGATGGCGGAAACCAGGCTGATCCAGGGCCGGTACCGGCTGCTCGATCTCATCGGGCGCGGCGGCATGGGCGAGGTGTGGCGGGCGCGCGACGAGTCCTTGGGACGCAGAGTCGCCGTCAAGTGCCTCAAGCCTCTCGGGCCCCAGCACGACCAGTCCTTCACCCGGGTGCTGCGCGAGCGGTTCCGGCGCGAGGCCCGCGTCGCGGCGGCGCTCCAGCACAGAGGCGTCACCGTCGTCCATGACTTCGGGGAGCACGACGGCGTCCTGTATCTGGTCATGGAACTCCTCGAGGGGCGCAACCTCAGCCAGCTCCTGGAGGACAACAAACAGCATCCGCTGCCCGTCGCGGACGTCGTGGAGATCGCCGACCAGGTCGCCGCCGCGCTCGCGTACACCCATGAACAGGGCATCGTGCACCGCGACCTGAAGCCCGCCAACATCATGCGGCTGACCGACGGCACCGTGAAGATCTGCGACTTCGGGATCGCCAGGCTCGGCGCCGACATCGGCTTCACATCCCGCCTGACCGGCACGGGCATCGCGATGGGTACCCCGCACTACATGTCGCCCGAGCAGATCAGCGGCGTCCAGGTCGACCAGCGCAGCGACCTCTACTCCTTCGGGTGCGTGCTGTACGAGATCGCCACCGGCGCCCCGCCGTTCGACCTGGAGGACGCCTGGGCGGTCCTCGTCGGACACCGCGACACCCAGCCCGAGCCGCCGCGCAGCCACCGCGACGAACTGCCCGAGTACTTCGACAAGATCGTCCTGGACCTGCTCGCCAAGGAGCCCGACGAACGGCCGCGGGACGCACGGGAGCTGGGCCGCCGCATCACCGCGGGGCGCGCCGTCCCCACGTACGTACCGACGGTCGTCACCCCGCCCGTGCACCGCCCCGAGCAGCCGCCGTCGCGGGAGCCCCGGCTGCCCTCCTGGACGCGCGGCATGACGACGGGACACAAGGCGAACGGCGCGTCCGAGCTGCGCACCACGCCGCCCGACGCGGCGGCGGGCCTGACCGGCGAGTGGATCCCGCGTGCCGACGCGCGCCGGGCCGCCGCACCTCACCGGCCCGAACGGCCCACGCCGCCCCCGGAGTTGGTGGCCACCCTCACCAGCAGGCACAACGCGGGCCTGAGCCTGGGGCGGCTCGGGCGCTGGACCGAGGCCGGCGAGGTGCACCGCGCGGTGGCGGCGGAGCGCGAGCACGCCCTGGGCCCCGACCACCCCGACACGCTCGCCAGCCGCTATGAGGTCGGCTTCACGCTCAGCCGCACCGGGCGGGCCGCCGACGCGCTGCGCGAGTACGGCCGCGTCGCGCAGGGCAGGGAGCGCACGCTCGGCCCCGACCATCCGGACACGCTCGCCGCGCGGCAGGAAATGGCGTACGTGATGGGGCAGTTGGGGCGGCACTTCGAGGCGCACCAGCTGTACACATCGGTGCTCGCCGTACGGGAGCGGACGGCGGGCCCCGACCATCCCGACACCCTGCGCTGCCGGCACAACCTGGCGTACAACCTCAGCAGACTCGGCCGCCTCGAGGACTCCTACCGGCTTGCCCGGCAGGTCGCGACGGCCCGCGCGCGCGTCCTCGGCGACACGCACCCCGACACGCTCGTCACCCGCTACGAAGTCGCTTACGCGCTCGGTCAGTTGGGCCGCTGGCCCGAGGCGCTCCAGACGTACCGCGAGGTCGCCGACGCGCGGGTCCGGGCCCTCGGCGCCGACCACCCGGACACGCTCGCCGCCCGCTACGAGGTGGGCATCAGCCTCGGCCGCCTCGGCCGCAGCGGCGAGGCACTCGAGCTGTACCGCGACCTGATCGACGACCGCATGCGGGTGAACGGCCCGTCCCACCCGGAGACCCTGCGCGCCCGGCACGGCCTCGGCGTGAACCTGGGCCGTCAGGGCCGCTGGGAGGAGGCCCTGGCCGAGGCGCGCGACGTCTGCGCGATCCGCGAGCGGGTGCTCGGCGGCGACCACCCGGACACCCTGGTCAGCCGCCGCGAGGTCGCCGTGGGCCTCGGCTGGCTCGGCCGCTGGGCCGACGCGCTGACCGAGTACCGCCGGGTCGCTGCCGCGCGGGAGCAGGTGCTTGGCGGTGACCACCCTGATGCGCTGGCCAGTCGTAATGACGAGGCGCATTGCCTGGAGCAGTTGGGCCGTGGGACGGAGGCGGTGGAGTTGTACCGGCGGGTTGCCGCCTTGCGGCAGCAGCGGGCTTCTGGGGGGCATTGACTCGCGGGGGCGCGTCGAGCGGTCGTTTGTGCTGCTGGGCTGTGTCTGCTCGCCGCGGCAGTGCGATGTGCGCTGCCGCGGCGGGTCGTCCGCGGGCGCTTTGTGGCTGGTCGCTCCCCCAAGTTCTCGGCTTCGCTCGAACAGGGGGGACCCCCTCCGCGGCGGAGCCGCATAGTGTCATAGCCCCGCGCCCCTTCGGGGCCCTCCCGCGCCGCTTCGTGGGCGTGCCCGCAGTCGCCCACACCCTTCGGGGCCCTCCAGAGCCCCGTTTGGGGCTGGCTCGTGCTACGAAGAGCTATGCCTCCTCGCGATCGATACGACGCCGTCATCGTCGGCGGTGGTCACAACGGACTCGTCGCCGCCGCCTATCTGGCCCGCGCCGGACGCACCGTCCTGCTCCTGGAGCGGCTCCCCACGACCGGCGGCGCCGCCGTGTCCAGCAGGCCCTTCGCCGGGGTGGACGCCCGGCTGTCCCGCTACTCGTATCTGGTCAGCCTCCTGCCGCGGAAGATCGTCCGGGAGCTCGACCTGGACTTCCGGGTGCGCACCCGCACCGTCTCCTCGTACACCCCCGTCGAGCGCGACGGCGTACCGACGGGGCTGCTCGTCGGTGGCGGCGAGGCGCGTACGAAGGAGGCCTTCGCGCGGCTCACCGGAGGGCCGGGGGAGTACGAGGCGTGGCGTGAGTTCTACGGGATGACGGGGCGGGTGGCCCAGCGGGTCTTCCCCACGCTCACCGAACCGCTGCCGACCCGCGAGGCGCTGCGCGAGCGGGTCGGCGACGACGAGGCCTGGCGGGTCCTCTTCGAGGAGCCGATCGGCGCCGCCGTCGAGGAGCGCTTCGCCGACGACCTCGTACGCGGTGTCGTCCTCACCGACGCCCTCATCGGGACCTTCGCCGACGCCCACGACCCGTCCCTGCGCCAGAACCGCTGCTTCCTCTACCACGTCATCGGCGGCGGCACCGGCGACTGGAACGTGCCCGTCGGCGGCATGGGCGCGCTCACCGGCGCCCTCGCGGCGGCGGCCCGCGCGGCGGGCGCCGAGCTCGCCACCGACCACGAGGCCACCCGCATCGACACGGACGGAACGACCGCCGAGGTCACGTACCGGACGGCCGACCGCGAAGCCACCGTCGCCGCCCGCCACGTCCTGGTCAACGCATCCCCGCAGGAACTCGCCGCGCTCCTCGGCGACGCGCCGCCCACCCCCGCCGAAGGCGCCCAGCTCAAGGTCAACATGCTCCTCGAACGGCTGCCCAGGCTGCGCGACACCTCGGTCGACCCGCACGAGGCCTTCGCCGGAACCTTCCACATCGCGGAGGGATATGGGGAGTTGGCGACCGCGTACGCCCAGGCCGCGTCCGGTGAGCTGCCCGCCGCACCGCCCTCCGAGATCTACTGCCACTCCCTGACCGACCCCAGCATCCTCGCCCCCGACCTCGTGGAGCGCGGCTACCAGACGCTCACCCTGTTCGGACTGCACACCCCCGCGCGTCTCTTCGAGCGGGACAACGATGCCGTACGGGAAGAGCTGCTGAAGTCGACCCTGGCCCAGCTGGACGGCCATCTGGCCGAGCCGATCGCGGACTGCCTGGCCACCGACGCCGAAGGGCGCCCCTGCATCGAGGCCAAGACCCCGCTCGATCTGGAACGGGACCTGCGGCTGCCCGGCGGCAACATCTTCCACCGGGACCTCGCCTTCCCCTACGCCCAGGGCGACACCGGCCGCTGGGGTGTGGAGACGCGGCACGCGAACGTCCTGCTGTGCGGCGCGGGCGCGGTGCGCGGCGGCGGGGTGAGCGGCGTCCCCGGGCACAACGCCGCCATGGCCGCGATGGGCGAATAGGCTGATCATCCCGATCATCCCGATCATCCCGATCATCCCGATCGGGCCGTTCCTGAGGTTCCTGAGGTTCCTCAGTCCGCCGAAGCGGCCCAGCCCACCGCCTCGATGCGCGCGGCGTCGGCGGGCCGTGCCTCGTCGAAGGCCGTACGGTCGCCGTCCTCGACCCGCAGTCCGTCGGCGTACGCGCCGCGCCCCACGTACAGCTGGTCCGTCGTGTAGCGCCAGCGCAGCCGTACCCGCTCGCCCCGCAAGGCCGCGAGGTCCGCGGTGAGGTGGTGCCAGACGCGCCCGGACCAGCCGGTGGCCGTTCCGTCGGGGTGCCGGAGCGGGTCCGCGCCCTCGCGCGCGGTGGTGAAGGGCACCGCCTGCCAGGTCCCGCCGTCGTCGCGCGACGCCTCCAGGCGCAGCAGGTCCGAGCCGGGCTCGGTGTCCCACCACAGCGCGCAGCGCAGCCGCGCCCGGTCGGTGGTGAGCGTGAGCGGCGGCAGGGCCAGCGTGGCCGATGTCGCGCTCGCCATGCCGGAGAACCAGGCGGTGCGGCCGCGCGCGGGCCGCACCGGGACGGCGCGGGCCATGCGGTTCGCGGCCGCCACTCTGGGGGCCGAGCCCGAGCGCCAACTGCGCACCGGGTGGACGGAGTTGCCGAGTACTACCAGGAAGGAGTCGGTCGTCGGGTCGAGGACGAGCGAGGTGCCGGTGAAGCCGGTGTGGCCCGCGGTGCGCGGGGTGGCCATCGCGCCCATGTACCAGTGCTGGTAGAGCTCGAAGCCCAGGCCGTGCTCGTCGCCGGGGAAGGCGGTGTTGAAGTCGGTGAACATCAGCTTCACGGAGTCGGCGGTGAGGATGCGGGAGCGGCCGTAGGCCCCGCCGTTGAGCAGCGTACGGCCGAGGATCGCGAGGTCCCAGGCGCAGGAGAAGACGCCCGCGTGTCCGGCGACGCCGCCGAACCCGAACGCGTTCTCGTCGTGCACCTCGCCCCAGACGAGCCCGCGGTCCAGGCCCGACCAGGGCAGCCGGGCGTCCTCGGTGGCGGCGATCTTCGGCTGCCAGGAGGCGGGCGGGTTGTAGCGAGTGCGGTGCATCCCGAGTGGAGCAGTGATCTCGTCGTGGAGCAGTGCATCCAGCTGACGACCCGTGATCTTCTCAAGGACCAGCTGGAGCGAGATCAGATTCAGGTCCGAGTAGAGGTACTTGGTGCCCGGCGGGTTCAGCGGCGCCTCGTTCCAGATGAGGCGCAGCTGCCCCTCGCGGGTGGGTTCCTTGTAGAGGGGGATCCAGGCGCGGAACCCCGAGGTGTGCGTGAGCAGTTGGCGGATGGTGACGTCCTGCTTGCCCGCGCCTGCGAAGTCGGGGAGGTACGAGGCGACTTCGGCCTCGAGCTCCAGCTTGCCCCGCTCGATCTGCTGTACGGCGAGCAGCGAGGTGAACAGCTTGGAGACGGACGCGAGATCGAAGACCGTGTCCTTCGCCATGGCGATCTGCCGGTCGGCGGGGAACTCGACGCCGGTGTCGGTCTTCTCGTCGTACGCCGCGTAGCGCACGGCCTTGCCGATGGGCTGGTGCAGGGCGACGGTGCCGCCGCGGCCCGCGAGCAGGACGGCGCCCGCGTACCACGGGTGTTTGGGGGAGGGGTCGAGGAACCGCTCGGCGTCGACGACCAGTTGCCGCAGATGTCCGGTGAGCAGCCCGGCGCGCTCGGGGGTGCCGGGGCGCAGCGTCGGATGCCCGTCACCGCCGCCGGCCCCGGTGGCCGAACCGGTGGTCGCCGCTGCCGCAGGCCCCGCAGGGAACGGCACCAGGGCGAGGGCCCCGCCCAAGGCCAGGGCGCGCGTGCCCAGTTGGCGTCGGCTCAGCCCGCCACCGGCTCTGTCCGCCGACCCGCCGTCCTCGGTCATGACCGTGCCCCCTCCTGAAACGCTCCTGAACCGAGCCCCTGAACCGAGCTCCCGCACTGAAACTATCTTTCGAGATCGCCAGAGACTGCTGAAACTTTCATGTCAGGGGCGATTCCTGTCAACCATGCGTACGGAGCAAGAATCTGACACAGCATCAGAAAATCTCTTCCGTCGTCCGCACCGCTGCGGCATCCTGCGCGCATGCAGACAGAGCTGAGCAAGAAACTGGGAGTCGAGCACGCCATTTTCGGCTTCACGCCCTTCCCGGCGGTGGCGGCCGCCATCAGCAGGGCGGGCGGATTCGGTGTGCTCGGCGCGGTCCGCTACACGGCCCCCGACGAACTGGCCCGCGACCTCGACTGGATGCAGGAACACGTCGACGACCGGCCCTACGGCCTCGATGTCGTCATGCCCGCGAAGAAGGTCGAGGGGGTGACCGAGGCCGACGTGGAGGCGATGATCCCCGAAGGCCACCGGCAGTTCGTCAAGGACACCCTCGGCAAGTACGGCGTACCCGAACTCGCCGAAGGCGAGGCGTCCGGCTGGCGCATCACCGGATGGATGGAGCAGGTCGCCCGCAATCAGCTGGACGTCGCCTTCGGCTACCCGATCAAGCTGCTCGCCAACGCCCTCGGCTCACCGCCTGCCGACGTGATCCAGCGCGCCCACGACCAGGACGTACTCGTCGCGGCGCTCGCGGGCAGCGCCCGGCACGCGCGCAAGCACGCCGAGGCGGGCATCGACATCGTCGTCGCGCAGGGCTACGAGGCGGGCGGCCACACCGGCGAGATCGCCTCGATGGTGCTCACCCCGGAGGCCGTCGAGGCCGTCGCGCCGCTGCCGGTGCTCGCCGCGGGCGGCATCGGCAGCGGGCAGCAGATCGCCGCGGCGTTCGCGCTCGGCGCGCAGGGCGTGTGGCTCGGCTCCCTCTGGCTCACCACGACCGAGGCCGACCTGCACTCGCGCGCCCTCACCCAGAAACTCCTGGCGGCCGGTTCGGGCGACACGGTCCGCTCGCGGGCGCTGACCGGCAAGCCCGCGCGCCAGCTGCGCACCGACTGGACCGACGCCTGGGACGACCCGGAGGGACCCGGCACCCTGCCCATGCCCCTGCAGGGCCTGCTGGTCGCCGAGGCCGTCTCGCGCATCCAGAAGTACGAGGTGCAGCCGCTGCTCGGCACGCCCGTCGGGCAGATCGTCGGCCGGATGAACAGCGAACGCAGTGTCCAGGCCGTCTTCGACGATCTGACCCGAGGCTTCGAGCAGGCCATCGACCGCGTGAACCGCATCGCCGGACGCGACTGACCCGACGGAGGAGAGGCCCCATGAGCAGCACGCCCCCCAATGGCTTCTGGGCACAGGCCGCGGCGGACCCAGGCCGCACCGTCCTGATCGCACCCGACGGAGCGGAATGGACCGCCCGGCGCCTGCACGCGGCGGCCAATCAGCTCGTCCACGGACTGCGCGCCGCGGGCCTCGAGCGCGGCGGCGCGTTCGCCGTGGTCCTTCCCAACGGCGTCGAGTTCCTCACCGCCTACCTCGCGGCCTCCCAGGCCGGCCTCTACCTCGTACCCGTCAACCACCATCTCGTCGGCCCCGAGATCGCCTGGATCGTCGCCGACTCGGGCGCGAAGGTGCTCATCGCCCACGAGCGGTTCGCGGAAGCGGCGACCGCGGCAGCCGACGAGGCGAAGCTCCCGGCCACCCACCGCCACGCCGTGGGCGACGTGCCCGGCTTCCGCCCGTACGCCGAACTCCTCGCCGGGCAACCGGAGTCGGCCCCCGACGGCCGCACGCTCGGCTGGGTCATGAACTACACATCCGGCACGACGGGACGCCCGCGCGGCATCCGCCGCCCGCTGTCCGGGAAGCTCCCCGAGGAGTCATACCTCGGCGGCTTCCTCGGCATCTTCGGGGTGAAGCCCTTCGAGGGCAACGTGCACCTCGTCTGCTCGCCGCTCTACCACACCGCCGTCCTCCAATTCGCGGGCGCCGCCCTGCACATCGGCCACCCACTGGTCCTGATGGACAAGTGGACGCCCGAGGAGATGCTCCGCCTCATCGACACCTACAAGTGCACGCACACCCACATGGTGCCGACCCAGTTCCACCGCCTCCTCGCCCTGCCGGACGCGACGAAGGCGGCGTACGACGTGTCATCGATGCGGCACGCCATCCACGGCGCCGCACCCTGCCCCGACCACGTCAAACGGGCGATGATCGAGTGGTGGGGCGAGTGCGTCGAGGAGTACTACGCGGCGAGCGAGGGCGGCGGCGCCTTCGCCACCGCCCAGGACTGGCTGAAGCGGCCCGGCACGGTCGGCAAGGCCTGGCCGATCAGCGAACTGGCGGTCTTCGACGACGACGGCAACCGGCTGCCGCCCGGTGAACTCGGCACCGTCTACATGAAGATGAGCACCGGCGGATTCTCGTACCACAAGGACGAGTCCAAGACGAAGAAGAACCGCATCGGCGACTTCTTCACCGTCGGCGACCTCGGCGTACTCGACGAGGACGGCTACCTCTACCTCCGCGACCGCAAGATCGACATGATCATCTCGGGCGGCGTCAACATCTACCCCGCAGAGATCGAGTCCGCACTGCTCACCCACCCCGCCGTCGCGGACGCGGCCGCGTTCGGCATCCCGCACGACGAGTGGGGCGAGCAGGTGAAGGCGGTCGTGGAAGTGGCAGAGGGCCACACGGCGGGCGACGCACTGGCCGCCGAGATCCTCGGCCACTGCGAACGCCGACTGGCGGGCTACAAGCGGCCGAAGAGCGTCGACTTCATCGAGGTGATGCCGCGAGACCCGAACGGCAAGCTCTACAAGCGACGACTGCGCGAGCCGTATTGGGAGGGGCGGGAGCGCGTGCTCTGAGAGCGCGCCCCGAAGGGGCGCGGGGCCGTGACATGTGCGGCTCCGCCGCGTGGGCGCGACCAGCCACGACACACAACAGAGCCGGGCCGCACCGCGCTGCAAAGACGCGGTGTGACCCGGCTCCGGTCGGCGAGGGTGGCCTCAACGCCGCTCGCGCACCTTCACCACCTTCAGCTTCGGGTCGCTCAGGATGTCCTTCTCGCAGAACCGCGACGTCACCCAGCGCTCATCGGTGTACAGCCGCGTCTGATCGCTGAAGTGCGGCGAGTTGGGGTTCGACGACTGCGCGTACGTCAGGAGCGTGCGGGCCTCGGGGCAGCGGCCCTTGGTCCAGCCCACCGCCTGGATGTGGCTCGATCCGTGCGCGACCTCGGTGTAGCCGCCGGCCCCCACGTCCCAGACCGGCTCCACCTTGTTCCACACGCCGATGGACTCCGTGCCGCCGTGGATCGGGATGCGCTCTCCACCGCGTACGACGAACTGGTGCTGCCCCAGCGGCGCGTCGACCGCGATCCCCGCCCCGTCCAGCTCGGACACCGCGTCGGCGAGCGCGGTCGCGAAGCCCGGCGCGTCCGTGTTCAGCGTGTTCGGGGTGCGCACCGGGTCGGTGGCCGAGAACGGCACCTGCCACAGCCTGGCGTTGGGCACGGCGGCGACGAGCTTGCGCCAGAACCGGTCGAAGAGCAGCGCGCCCCTGCTGTCCGTGTTCATGGTGTGGTCCCAGCCCTTGAGGGCGGCACAGGCCTTGCGTACGTCAACTGCCGTGCCGTCGCTGCCCGTTGCCGTACCTCCGGGCAGGGCCGCGCAGGCGCGTGCCGCGTCGTCGGCCGCCAGGTCACCGGCGGGCGCACGGTTGGCGAACTGCTGCTCCTGAAGGTCCTTGACCGTCAGGCCGCCCTTCTTCGCCATCGCCGCGACGTCCTCGATCGCGCCGCGCGTCCGCATGGAGCGCTGCGTGCCGATCGTCCCGAAGACCCGCTCGTAGCCGGTGATCGGGCGGTCCGCATGGGTGAGCCAGGCGCTGTCGTTGGAGTTCTCGGCGTACGGGGCGTCCTTGAGGGTCGGCATCTTCGACGGGCCGAAGACGCCCGGCTGTACCGCGTCCTTGTCCGAGCCGAGCGCGCAGTCGCCACGCGAGCCGTCGAGCACGGCCACACCCGATGCCGGATACGTCACCTTGCCCAGATCGGTGGAGCAGCGCTGGGCCAGATCGTCGGTGATGCGGGGCAGCACCTGCGACTGGGTGAGCAGCGAGTGCCCGTCGCGGTCCGCGGCCACCGTGTTCACCCACGGGAGCCCCTGCGTGTCGCGCAGGGACTTCAGGATGCCGTCGGTGGAGCGGGCCTTGCCGAAGCCGAGGTCGGTGTCGCTGCCGCGCAGATTCACCGCGTTGGGGTCGTTCAGCGCGTACGCCGTCTTCGCCGTCCAGGGCAGCGGGAGCTGCGCGCCGAGACCGGTGGTGACCGGGCCGTACCGGGTCCACCACTGGGTACGGGTCACCGGTGCGCCGTCCTTGACCGGCACTTCGACCGTCCGCTTCGTCATCTTCTCCGGCTTGCCGTCCACCAGATAGGTGGTCGGGTCGGCCGGATCGAGTGTCAGCTGGTGCAGATTGAGGGTGACGCCGGTGGCCACCGTGTGGCTCCAGGCGACATCGCCGTTGAAGCCGATGTTGACCACACTCGTGCCGAGCAGCGAGCCGCCCGAGACGTTCAGCTCGCCCGGGATGGTCTGCTGCGACTGCCAGAAGCGGCGGCCGCCCTGCCAGGGGTAGTGCGGATTGCCGAGCAGCAGGCCCTTGCCGTTCGCGGTGGTCTTCCCGCTGAACGCCACGGCGTTGGAGCCCATGTCGGCGTCGTCCGCCGAGAACATCTCGCGTGCGGCCTTCGCCGTGCGCTCCGGGTCGGGCGCGCCCCGGCCTGTGGTCTTCGCGGTCTTCGCGGTCTTCGCGGTCGGCGGCTGCGCGGCGGTGATGCCGTCGATGCCGCGCCCCTGGCCGCCGAGTACCTGGACGGCGAAGCCCTGCCGGGCCACGTCGAGGGAGGTGATCGGGCGCAGCCACTCGGCGCCCTTGCAGGCCGGGTCGGTGACGCGGTTCTGCTTCAGCCAGGCGTTGTAGCCCGCCGCGAAGCCGCGCATCAGCTTCTTCGACGTGGCGCTCGGCCCGGCGGGGGCGGGCTGATCGAGGAGCTTCTCGACCGTGCGCGTGTCGCGGACACCGCCGAAGTAAAGGTCACTGGAGAGGTTGGTGGTCGCCGACGACAGCGAGCCGTCGGGCTTGCCGTCAGGGCCGAAGAAGCGTGACCGCTCCCCGCGCACGGTCACGTATCCCTCGGCGAGGATGCACACCTGGTCGGCGGCCTGCGCCCAGCCGGTGCCGAAGCCGAGGTTCTCGTAGTCCTTGGCGAGGATGTGCGGAATGCCGTACTGGGTGTAGCGGACGGTGGCGGACAGGCCGCCGCCCGACGGTCGGGCGCCGCGCTCGTCGGCCACGCCGGCGGACGACGGCAGAAGGGCCGTGGCGGTCAACAGGCTGATGCCGAGGGCTGTCAGGCGTCTCGTGCGGGTACGCATGGTGCCTCCCAACTGGTATGGCGGGAAGGGGCGGTTGAGCGTACCAGCCGGTATGTCACTTGATCGATTGACTCGCTCTCCACCTTGAAGGTGGGGATTCTGGCCGTCCCTGCTGGGTGCGGTGCCCTATGCGGCACGATCACCGGTGGGGATTCCGCGGCTTCCTGTTTCTTCGCGCTGTGCCAGAACGGGTTCTGGTCTTACCGGCGCTCCGCAGGCTGCTACCGCCAGTCCGGCGGCCGTTTTGACGTTGCGAGCGGCGTTCACGTCCCGGTGGTGGACGGTGCCGCAGGCCGGGCAGGTCCATTCACGGACGTGGAGGGGTTTGGGCACGTCACGGTGGCCACAGGCGGAGCAGACCTGGCTGGTCGGCTCGAACCGGCCGATGGTGATGAGGGTCCGTCCGTACCGGCGGGCTTTGTAGTCGAGCATCGCGAGGAAGGCGCCCCAGCCCGCGTCGTGCACCGATTTCGCCAGCTTCGTGCGCGCGAGTCCGTTCACGGCCAGGTCCTCCACCGCGATCGCTTGGTTCTCGCGAATCAGCTGGGTGGACAACTGGGATGGGGTCTCCCCTGCTCGACCGAAGTTGAGAGCTTGGGGAAGGAACTCGCGGCGGGCGTCGGCCACCTGGGCATGGGCGCGGGCGACTTTCACACGGGCCTTGGCCCGGTTCTTGGATCCCTTCTGCTTGCGGGACAGGTCTTGCTGGGCCTTCTTGAGCTTCTTCTCCGCGCGCCGCAGAAACCGCGGCGAGTCGATTTTCGTGCCGTCGGAGAGGACCGCGAAGTGTGTCAGGCCGAGGTCGATGCCGACGGTCTGGTCGGTGGCGGGCATCCGGGCCGCGTCGGCGTCCGGGTCGGTGTCGATGACGAAGGACGCGAAGATGCGGCCCGCGCTGTCCTGGATCACCGTGACGCTGGACGGCACGGTCGGCAGGGCGCGGGACCAGGCGACCTTCACCGCTCCGATCTTCGGTAGGCTCAATCGCCCACCAGGTGTGATCGACCAGCGGGCGTTCGCGGTGAACCGGATCGAGGCCCGGGTGTCCTTGCGCGACTTCATCCGCGGCTCGGCGACTCTCGCTCCCTTGCGCTCCCCCTTCAGTGAGGCGAAGAAGTTGCGGTACGCAGACTCGACGTCGCGCAGGGATTGCTGGAGCACTACAGAGGAGACCTCCGCGAGCCAGGCGCGTTCCGGGCGCCTTTTCGCCCCGGTGATCAAAGCGCGGGACAGCAGACCGAGTGAAGGGTAGGGACGATGCTCGGCGTGGGCGTCGCGGCGGGCGCGCACGGCGTCGTTGTGGACGACGCGGGCGCACCCGAACGCCCGCGCCAGCGCGCTCGCCTGGCCGGGCTCCGGGTACAAGCGAAACGCGTACCGGAGCTGCATGGCGCTGATCGTACGAGCGGGGGCACGCACACGGGAATGAGGAACATGCGTTCCCCGCTTCATCCCGGCCCCCTGGGCCCCAGCCGGGGCTGGAGCATTGCCCGGTTCCGCCGGGGAACGCGTGCAGTCGCTCCGCGACACGGTCACGAGATCCGTTTCACCCCCGGCCTAAAGGCCGGAGCACTGCGAATGAACCCCGGTACACAACCGGCCTTGTTCGCGCCCCGTCCGGAGCCTTGACCGCCGTGACGGGCGGGGCACAGGATCACGCCATGACGGGTGTACGCGGAAACACGGTCGACGGGGTCCTTCGGCGCAGCGCGCGGCGCGTGCCGGGGCGAGTGGCGCTGCGCTACGGCGAGCGGTCATGGACGTACGCGGAACTGGACGATGCCGTCTCGCGCGCGGCGCGGGTGCTGCGCGACGCGGGTCTTGGCCAAGGGGACCGCGTAGGCGCCTACGCCCACAACTCCGACGCCTATCTCATCGGCTTCCTGGCCTGCTCGCGGGCGGGCCTGGTCCATGTGCCGGTCAATCAGAACCTCGTCGGCGACGACCTGGCGTACATCGTGGGCCAGTCGGGCAGCTCCCTCGTCCTCGCCGACACGGATCTCGTGCCGCGCCTTCCCGGCGACGTACGCGTCATCGCCCTGCGCGACGCGGACGACTCCCTGCTCGCACGGCTCGCGTCGGCACCGGCGTACGACGGGGACGAGCCCGGCACGGACGACTTGGCGCAGCTGCTCTACACCTCCGGCACGACCGCCCTCCCCAAGGGCGCCATGATGAGCCACCGCGCCCTCGTGCACGAATACGTCAGCGCCATCACCGCCCTTGACCTCAAGGAGACGGACAGGCCCGTCCACTCGCTGCCGCTCTATCACTCGGCGCAGATGCACGTCTTCCTGCTGCCCTATCTCGCGGTGGGCGCCGAGAACACGATCCTCGACGCGCCCGAGGCCGAGCGGATCTTCGACCTGGTCGAGGCGGGCCGCGCCGACAGCCTCTTCGCGCCGCCCACGGTGTGGATCGGCCTGTCGAACCACCCCGGCTTCGCGACCCGCGACCTCGGCGCCCTGCGCAAGGCCTACTACGGGGCGTCGATCATGCCCGTACCCGTCCTTGAACGGCTGCGCGAACGCCTCCCGTCGCTCGGCTTCTACAACTGCTTCGGGCAGAGCGAGATCGGCCCGCTCGCCACGGTCCTCGGGCCCGACGAGCACGAGGGGCGGATGGACTCCTGCGGGCGCCCCGTCCTCTTCGTCGAGGCACGCGTCGTGGACGAGCGGGGCCAGGAGGTGCCCGACGGCACACAGGGTGAAGTCGTCTACCGCTCACCGCAGTTGTGCGAGGGCTACTGGGACAAGCCCGAGGAGACCAAGGAGGCGTTCCGCGACGGATGGTTCCACTCCGGGGACCTGGCCGTGCGGGACGACGAGGGCTACTTCACGGTCGTCGACCGGGTCAAGGACGTCATCAACTCCGGGGGAGTGCTCGTCGCGTCGCGCCAGGTCGAGGACGCGCTCTACACCCACCAGCGGGTCGCGGAGACCGCCGTGATCGGCCTGCCGGACGAGCGCTGGATCGAGGCGGTCACCGCCGTCGTCGTACGCAAGGGCGAGGTCACGGAGGACGAACTGATCGCCCACGCACGTGAGAAGCTCGCCCACTTCAAGGCACCCAAGCGGATCCTGTTCGTGGACGAGCTGCCGCGCAACGCGAGCGGAAAGATCCTCAAGCGGGAGCTGCGGGACCGGTTCAGCGACGCGCCCTAGGGGCTACGTGTCCCGCACGTGTCGTAGGCGCTACGTGTCCCGCACGTGTCGTAGGCGCTACGTGTCCCGCACGCGTCGTAGGGGCTACTTGTCCCGCAGGTCCACGATCCGTTTGAACTTGCCCACCGACCGCTCGATCGTCTCCGGATCGACGATCTCGACCGCCACCGAGACGCCGATGCCGTCCTTGACCGCCGACGCGATCTCCCGTGCCGCCGCCTCGCGCCGCTCGGGAGTCGTGTCCGCGCGGGACTCCGCCCGGACCGTCAGCGCGTCCATCCGGCCCTCGCGGGTCAGGCGCAGCTGGAAGTGCGGGGCGACGCCCGGTGTGCGCAGGACGATCTCCTCGATCTGGGTGGGGAAGAGGTTCACGCCGCGCAGGATCACCATGTCGTCCGTGCGGCCCGTGACCTTCTCCATCCGGCGGAAGTTCCGTGCCGTGCCGGGCAGCAGACGGGTCAGGTCGCGGGTGCGGTAGCGGATGACGGGCATGGCCTCCTTGGTGAGGGACGTGAAGACCAGTTCGCCGCGCTCGCCGTCCGGGAGCACATCGCCGGTGATCGGATCCACCACCTCCGGATAGAAGTGGTCCTCCCAGATGTGCAGGCCGTCCTTGGTCTCCACGCACTCCTGGGCGACACCGGGGCCGATGACCTCGGAGAGCCCGTATATGTCGACCGCGTCGATCGCGAACCGCTCCTCGATCTCGCGGCGCATCTCCTCCGTCCACGGCTCGGCGCCGAAGATGCCGACCTTGAGGGAGGTCGTACGGGGGTCGACGCCCTGGCGCTCGAACTCCTCCAGGAGCGTGAGCATGTACGACGGCGTCACCATGATGATCTCGGGGCGGAAGTCCTGGATCAGCTGGACCTGACGTGCCGTCATGCCGCCGGACGCGGGAATCACCGTACAGCCGAGCCGCTCAGCGCCGTAGTGCGCGCCGAGCCCTCCGGTGAACAGGCCGTAGCCGTACGCCACATGGACCTTGTGGCCGGGGCGGCCGCCCGCCGCGCGGATCGAGCGGGCGACGACATCCGCCCACATCGACAGGTCCTGCTCGGTGTAGCCGACGACCGTCGGCCGGCCCGTGGTGCCGCTCGACGCGTGCAGGCGCCGCACCTCGGACTGCTCCACCGCGAACATCCCGAAGGGGTAGTTGTCGCGCAGGTCGGTCTTGGCCGTGAACGGGAAGCGGGCCAGGTCGGCGAGCGTACGGCAGTCGTCGGGGCGGAGCCCCGCCTTGTCGAACGCCGCCCGGTAGAAGGGCACGTTCTCGTACGCGTGCAGCAAGGTGTCCTGCAGGCGCTCCAGCTGCAGCGCCTCGAGCTCCTCGCGCCCGAGGCGCTCCGCCGCGTCCAGCATGGCCGTCATATGGAGTTTCTCCCGTCCCAAACGGGCGACCGATCATTCGGTCGTGGATCTTCTGTCGAGCTCAGTAATCCAGTCGTGGGGGCGGCCGTCAAGAGATCGCGCACGACGGCTTCCCGCGCCGCCCTTCCCACGGTGTGAGCTGCGTGGACGGCTTTTGCCGGGGGCAGCTGCACCCGGGCACCGCGTGCCCCGCCGTCCGTGGCGCCCGCGCCGCCGGGCCGTACGATGGCGGCCACCGAAAACGACCGACACGGCCATCTCCAGGGGGACATCCCGTGCAGCGCACCTCGTCCGCAGTCCGCTTCCTGACCGCCGGCGCTCTCACGGCCGTACTGCTGGGAGGAGCCGGTGCCGGGCAGGCGGCCGCGGCTCCCGCTGCCGTTCCCGCTCAGCGGACCGCTGTCGCGCACGGCACCCCGTACGACCTGCTCCACCCGCTGGCCGATCTCTCCGCCCAGCGCCTGGCCACCGCCGACCTCGTCGCCGCCGCCAAGTACGGCACGGGCAGCCCCATCGACGACCCGGCCCGCGAGAAGCAGGTCCTCGACGACGTCGCGCGGCAGGCGCGGGAGGTGGGTGCTGACCCCGAGGTGACGGTGCGGATCTTCCGCGACCAGATCGAGGCGAACAAGGTGGTGCAGCGCGCGCTGCACCACCGGTGGGACGCCGACCCGTCCCAGGCGCCGACCGAGCGGCCGGACCTCGCGGAGGTCCGCAAGGAGATCAACCGCGTGAACGGCGAACTCGTACGCGCCATCGCCGCCTCGCCGTCCGCGCGCACGGCCCCCTACTGCGGCGGACTGCTGACCGCGGCGGCCGTGCACGTACGGCACGACCGTCAGCTCGACGCGCTGCACACCGTCGCCTTGGAGCGGGCTCTGCGGTCTGTCTGCGGGGCTTGAGCGCGCGGCCAGTAGGGACGACCCGTCTCGCGCATCTCCCCTCAGCGGGGCTTTGCCTGCATGTGCAGCCTGCGGGGCCGCAACGCCAACCCCAGTGCGGGACGGACTTGTTGTTGGCCCGGCAGGTGTTCCAGGCGCCATCGGGCGGTGATGGTCGCGAGGGCGAGGACGGCCTCCGTCATGCCGAAGGTGTCGCCGATGCATTTACGGGCGCCTGCGGCGAAGGGCAGGAGAGCGTGGCGGGGCGGCTGAGGGCGCCTCGGGTCCCAGCGGTCGGGGTCGAAGGTTTCGGAGTTGTCGTAGAGGTCCGGCCGGTGGTGGATGAGGTAGGGGCTGTAGGCGACGCTGCTCCCGGCGGGCAGCAGGTGCCCGCCCAGGCGGGTGTCGGCGGTGACGGTGCGGGTGAAGATCCAGCCTGGCGGGCGAAGCCGGAGGGTTTCGGTGATGACGCGGTGGGTCAGTTCCAGGCGTGGCAGGTCGGCGTGGGTGGCCCTGGCTCCGTCCAGGACGGCATCGACCTCGGCGTGCAGCCGCCGCTCCATCTGGGGGTGCCGGGCCAGCAGGTCAAGGGCCCAGGCCAGGAGGGCGGCAGTGGTCTCCGTGCCGGCGAGGAAGAACGTGACGATCGTGTCGCTGATCTCCGCGTCGGTCATGCCGGGGCTGTCGTCCTCGGGGTGATGGGCCACGATCAGGGCCGAGAGCAAGTCGTGGTGGTCGACGCCCTCGGTGCGGTGCTTGGCGATGATCTGGTCGAAGGCGTCGCGCAGGCGGGTGCGCGCACGCACATGGGAGCGGTTGCCCGAGGTGGGGAGCCGGTCCAGCGGGGGGACCATGAACATGCGCTGGTAGAAGCCGTCGAAGAAGGTCTTTACGTCGTTGAGGACCGGGCCGAGTTCGCCGGGAGGCAACGCACCGGAGAACAGGGTGGTGGCCGTGATCCTGGACGTGATGGCCATCATCTCGGTGGGTACGTCCAGGACTTGCCCGGCACGCCAGGAACCGGCCGCCTCCTCGACGCAGGCGCTCATGGCCTTCGCGTAGCCGGGGAACCGTGCCGGGTGGAAGGCGGGCTGGGCCAGTCGGCGCAGCCGCCGGTGCGCACCGTACGGACAGCTGGCAAGACTGTCGTCCCCCACAACCTCCCGCACCCGGTCGAAGATGGGGCCGCCTTTGTCGAAGACGCGGTCATCGACCAAGGCCTGCCGGGTCAGTTCTGGATCGCAGATCATCACCAGCGTGAAGGGGCCGAGGCGGATGCGGACGAGCTCCCCGTGCGCGGGAAGGGAGCTGATGAACTCCAGCGGGTTCCGCAACAGCGGGATCAGATGACCGACGAGGGGCAGTGCCTTGGGGGCAACGGGTACCGAACGCAGGCTCGTCATGTCCACTCACTCCCGTTCAGGCAGGGGCGAGTGACGAGCCCTGGGGAATCGGCGCTCTGCAGCCCATAGCGGGGCGTCTCCAACGACCACGTGTAGACGGAGTCGACCCAGTGAAAAATCGCCTGGGCATGGTTCCTGACCGCGTCGGACAGGGAGGTGTCCGCGCAGATCGAGGCGACAGTGTTGGCGTTCTCGAAGCGCATGACCGCGTTGAGGGTGAGCGCGCCGGAGAAGGCCACGTCCACCGGAATTCCATATTCCTGGCAGATGACGCCGACGAGGCTGAGCCTTTCTCCTGATTCGGCGGCCACGTGGCAACTGTGCAGGTCATTGTCGAGACCGACGAGCAGACTTCCCTGTTTCATGAGCTGAAGCAGCGGTCCTGGAAGCCGCTCTCCCGGCCCGATGAGACCCGGCTGAAGTCTCTGTACCCACATGCCGAGAACGATCCCCGCCGTGCGGGTCCGGTGCCTCAAGTACCGGTCCAGGCTCGGGAGAGGTTCCCCGTTCTCCCACGCTTGCCGGGCCGTGTACTCATGCAGGAATCCCAGCAGCAGGTCCGTGAAGCCGGGTATCAGTTCGGCACCTTCCGCCGCGACGATGTCGTCGCGCAGACTGGCCAGCGGCCGCAGGATGTCCGGCCCGTCAGACGGCGAATGCCCCCGCTCCAAGGTTTCCCTCACGGGCTCTACGAGATGACCGACCGGCTGATCACTGCCGAGGTCGACGGTGTTGAGCCAGAACAGGATCATCTGCAGTTTGGCCAGCGGGAGCAGCACATTCCAGGGGGCTTCTGGGGCGAAAAGCCCCACCAGGTGCCCGGGGGTTGCCTCAGCCGCTATCTCGATATGGTCCTCGCTCATTCCAAGGTCTGCCGCCCAGGAGAGAATGGAGGACTCCAGTTGTTCGGTCTGCGGGTGCGCAGGGTATGTCTCACGTCCCTTTCCCAGGTGGGAGAGAAGCCAGGGTTTCAGGGGACGGTAGGAACCGGAGATGTCGTCGGTCGTCTTGGCGTCAGGGAACAGAAGGGGCATCTGAGGAGGCATGGTGCAGTTCCTTCCTGCTCTACTTTCCGAAACGTCGCTGACGGGCGCCGTAGAAGGCGAGGGCGCCGTGGAGATCGGATTGGGTGAAGTCGGGCCACAGGACAGGGCAGAAATAGAGCTCGGAGAGTGCTGCCTGCCAGAGCATGAACCCGGACAGCCGTTGTTCGCCGGAGGTGCGGATCACCAGGTCCGGGTCGGGTAGCCCGCTGGTCGACAGGGCCTGGGCGAACGACCTCTCGGACACGGCGAAACCGGCGGACTTGACCGCCTGGTGGGCGATGCGGCGTGCTGCGGCGAGGATGTCCTCCCGGCCGCTGTAGCCGACCGCGAAGTTGATCTGAGGGCCCTGATTGCGACAGGTGGTGGTCTCCGCCTCGCGCAGCGCGGTTGCCAGAGAGCTGGGGAGCAGCCGAGGATCCCCGAGGTGACGCATTCTCCAGTGCCCGGTCGCCGCCAGATGGTCGGTCAGTTCGGAGATGATGTCCAGGAGTTCGTGGAGCTCACCCGCAGCGCGGTTGAGGTTGTCGGTCGAGAGCAGCCACCATGTAGTGGTCTCTATGCCTACGTCCTCACACCAGTGAACGGCCCGCCAGACGTTGTCCGCGCCCTCTCGGTGGCCCTGCTCGACGGGGTGGCCATGGGCCTGCGCCCAACGACGGTTTCCGTCCACTATGAAGGCGACGTGGCGTGGCCCCGTGCCCGGGCCGAGGTCGCGGTGGTTGTCCCTCTGTTGGGGGAGGTCGCGCGGAGGAGTACTCATCGGGCACTTCCTTATCGCCTGGGACCGGGGCATACACGGCCGATACGAATCCAGCGGGCTCAACGAGCAAGGAAATGGGCGGGGTCGGTGGATGAGCTGCAAGGGCGGCTGCCGGTGCCGGCCTGCCCTGAAAATCTTGGTCCGCTTCGCCGAGGTTGCAAAGGCGTGTCCAGGGGCGCTTGACGTGCGCACGCCCCAATCGGAGTCCGCGTCGGCTCCTGCCGAGGGCGCTCAAGTCGCCCCTTGAAGCGCAGCGTTCTCTCCGCACGTCCACGCGCCGGCCCGCCGGCGGATGGTTGGTCACCAGGGTCATATGGTCACCAGGGTTACCTGGTCACCAGGGCCAGATGAGTAGGACTACCGATGCCTCGGGCGGCCGATGTTGATGGGGTGGGTTCATGACGACGACGGAGAGCCATGTGACTCAGAACCATGTGACGCAGAACCATGTGACGCAGCCCCCCACCTTCCACAAGACCTGGTGGAGAGCGCCTCTTGTGGCCTCCTCGCTCGGTCTGCCGCTCCTCGCGATGGAGTACGGCGTCGTCCGGGCCCACGACGGCATGGACCAATACGGAGCTGTGATCTATTGGGCTCTGGCCCTGTTCGCTGTCGCCTGGGTCCTGCCCCACCGTCGGTCCATGCGGACGCTCCGCATGGTGGCGGCTTCGCTCGCGCTCGGGTGCGTGTTGCTTCCCGTCCTGTTCGCGCTGCTGCTGGGGGTGGCGCTGGCCTAGGGCCTGGCCAAGAGCCAGAGCGCTCAGTGGTCGAGTGAGCCGATGAAGCGGTGCAACCGTGCGACGACCTGCCGCAGTACGTCGACGGATCCCACGGTGTCCTCCGCGAGCTCCAGGGCGTGATCAGCTGACGGGATCTCCAGGACGTCGTGATGCAGCGACTCGGCGACCTTGGTGTCCCACAGCGCGTCGGTGCTCCCGCCGACGAGGAGCGTCGGCGCCTTGGCCCGTCGGAGCGAGCGGGCCACCTGGTCGTACGTCAGAAGAGGGGTGAGCCAGGCGGCCGCGAGGTTCCGGTCCGCCGCTACGCCGCAGGCGAGCGACCCGAGGGACTTGCCGACGACGAGGCGACAGGCCCCTTCCTCGGAGTCGACGGCCTCGGCTACTTGCCGCTCCACCCACGCGATCCGCTCGTCCACGGTGAACTGCCCGAAGGCGTCGGGGATCTGCCACCACAGCTCCTGAACCGTCCAGCCGTGCTGGAGCAGCACGCCACGGGCGAAGTGCAGCAGCGGCCTGGCGGGCGAGTAGCCGACACCGGGAACGATGACCGCGACACGGTCACGGGCGCCGTCGAAGCGGGTGGGGACGGCGAAGGGGGAGGGATCGGGCATGGCCGAAGGCTACTGGTCGGCCGATCGTGTGACTCGGCCTCGCGCCTCATGTGACTCGGCCTCGCGCCTCATGTGACTCGGCCTCGCGCCTCATGTGACTCGGCCTCCCGCCGCCACCGCCTTCGCCCAGCGATAGTCCGCCTTGCCGCTGGGGGAGCGCTGGATGTGGTCGGTGAAGACCACGGCTCGGGGGATCTTGTATCCGGCGAGGCGGGTGCGGCAGTGGGTCTGGATGGTGGCCAGGTCCAACGCGGGCGCGCCGTCACGGAGTTGGACGACCGCGGCGACACGGTTGCCCCAGCGCTCGTCGGGCACCCCGGCGACCAGCGCGTCGTACACGTCCGGATGGGACTTCAGCGCCTGTTCGACCTCCTCCGGATACACCTTCTCGCCACCGGTGTTGATGCACTGCGAGCCCCGGCCGAGCACCGTGACGATGCCCTCGCCGTCCACCGTCGCCATGTCGCCGAGCAGCACCCACCGCTCGTCGCCCCGCTGGAAGAAGGTCTCGGCGGTCTTCTTGGGGTCGTTGTAGTAGCCGAGCGGTACGTGTCCGCGCTGGGCGATGCGTCCCGGTTCGCCGACCGGCACCGGGTCGTACGTCCCTGGATCCACCACCTGCGTACGGGCGTTGACCCGCAGCCTGAACCCCTTGTCGGGGCCCGAGTCGTCCGTCGCCGTGCCGTTGAAGCCGGACTCGGAGGAGCCGAAGTTGTTCAGGAGCATCACGTTCGGGGCGAGCGCGGCGAACTGCGCCCGCACCGTCTCCGACATGATCGCGCCGGACGAGGACACGCTGAACATGGCCGAGAGGTCCGTACCCTTGCAGGGCCCGTTCAGCGCGTCTATCAGCGGCCGCAGCATCGCGTCGCCCACCAGCGACATGCTGGTGACCTTCTCCCGCTCGATCGTGCGCAGGACCTCCTCGGGCGCGAACTTGCGGTGGATGACGAGGCGTTGGCCGAAGTTGAAGCAGATGAACGCCGTCAGGGTGGACGTGCCGTGCATCAGCGGGGGAGTGGGGAAGAAGGTGATCCCGTCGCCGCCCGCGGCGACCCGCTCGGCGATCTCCTCCGGGCGCTCGACCGGCTCACCGGTGGGGGCGCCGCCGCCGAGTCCCGAGAAGAACAGATCCTCCTGGCGCCACATCACCCCCTTGGGCATGCCGGTCGTGCCGCCGGTGTAGATGATGAACAGGTCGTCGGGCGACCGGTCACCCGTAAAGCCCCGCTCCGGTGACCCGGCCGCCTCCGCATCCGCGTACGACACCGCGTCGAGCGAGGGAGCCCCGGCGGGCGGGGTCCCCACCCGCACCAGATGCCGCAGCTTCTCCGTCCTCGGCAGTGCGGCCGCGACCCGCGCGGTGAACTCCCCGTCGAAGACGAGCGCCGCGAGATCCGCGTCGCGGTAGAGGTAGACCAACTCCTCTTCCACATAACGGTAGTTGACGTTCACCGGTACGACCCGTGCCTTGAGGCAGGCGAGCACCGTCTGCAGGTACTCGACGCCGTTGTAGAGATGGAGCCCCAGATGTTCGCCCGGCTTGATGCCGCTGTCGATCAGATGGTGGGCGAGGCGGTTGGCGGCGGCGTCGAGCTCGGCGTACGTCAGCCTGCGTTCCGCCCCCGTGCCGGGGTGATCGATGTACACGAGCGCCTCGCGGTCGGGGATCACGTCGACGACCGACTCGAACAGGTCGGCAAGGTTGTACTCCACCGCTCCTCCTGACCCCGGCGCCATCTCTTCTGGCTCGTGGCGGTCATCAGAGCAGAGGCGCCCACAACTGGGAAGGGTCCTCGTACAAGAAATCTGACTGACTGTCAGAAAACTATTGAACTGGCTCCCCGCCTACTGCAACCTGTTCCAGGTCCGAAGCCGACAGGCCGGTTGTCACGAGAGGGAGCACGGCTATGGGTGGGACGGAACATCTCGCTGTGCAGCGCGAAGGCGCCACACTGGTACTCACGCTCAACCGGCCCGAGGCGAAGAACGCGCTCTCGCTGCCGATGCTGGTGGGCCTCTACGACGGGTGGGTGGCCGCCGACGAGGACGACACGATCCGCTCGATCGTGCTCACCGGCGCGGGTGGCGTGTTCTGCGCCGGAATGGACCTCAAGGCCCTCGCGGGCAAGGGCATGGACGGCGAGCAGTACCGGGGCCGCCTTGAGGCCGACCCCGATCTGCACTGGAAGGCGATGCTGCGCCACTACCGCCCGCGCAAACCCGTCATCGCCGCTGTCGAGGGCCACTGCGTCGCCGGCGGCACGGAGATCCTCCAGGGCACCGACATCCGCGTGGCGGGCGAGTCCGCCACGTTCGGGCTCTTCGAGGTCAAGCGCGGGCTCTTCCCGATCGGGGGCTCGACGGTTCGGCTTCCACGCCAGATTCCGCGTACGCATGCGCTGGAGATGCTGCTCACCGGGCGCGCCTACTCTGCGGCCGAGGCCGCGTCGATCGGTCTCGTCGGCCAGGTCGTCCCGGACGGGACCGCGCTGGAGAAGGCCCTCGCCATCGCCGAGCAGATCAACGCGTGCGGGCCACTCGCCGTGGAGGCGGTCAAGGCTTCGGTGTACGAGACCGCTGAGATGTCCGAGGCGGACGGCCTTGCCGCGGAGTTGAAGCGGGGGTGGCCGATCTTTGACACCGCCGATGCGAAGGAGGGCTCCCGAGCGTTTGCGGAGAAGCGGGACCCGGTGTTTCGGCGCGCTTAGGTCGCTCTTTGTCTGCGGGTCCGCCGTGGCTGGGCGCGCAGTTCCCCGCGCCCCTTCGGGGCGCTCCCCCATCGCCGAGAAACGGAGTTCTGCTGATGGCAACCGTTCCCTCGCCGGAAGTGCTGCGTGCGCCTCTGGTCGTCGAGTTCCCGTTCACGCGGTCCCTCGGACCCGTGCAGAGCGCCTTCCTCACCGGGCTGCGTGAGCGGACCGTACTCGGAGTGAAGGCCGGCGACGGGCGCACGCTCGTGCCGCCCGTCGAGTACGACCCCGTCACCGCCGAGGAGATACGCGAGCTGGTGGAGGTCGCCCCCACCGGCACCGTCACCACCTGGGCCTGGAACCACGAACCCCGCCGCGGTCAGCCCCTCGAAACGCCCTTCGCCTGGGTCCTGGTGAAGCTCGACGGCGCCGACACCGCGCTCCTGCACGCCCTGGACGCGCCAGGACCGGACGCCGTGACGACCGGCATGCGCGTCCGGATCCGCTGGGCCGCCGAACGGAACGGCGCCATCACCGACATCGCCTGCTTCGAGGCGTACGAAGGGGAGTCGGGCGGCGTCGAAAGTGCCCCGCACGGCGGCGAGTTCAGCGACCCCGTGACCGGGATCGTCGCGCCCGCACGCCTCGACTACACCTACTCGCCCGGCCGCGCCCAGAGCGACTACCTGGGCGCCCTCGCCGACCGGAAGGTCGTCGGCGAACGCTGCCCCTCCTGCCACAAGGTCTACGTCCCGCCCCGAGGCGCCTGCCCCACCTGCGGCGTGGCCACGACGGAAGCGGTCGAGGTCGGGCCGCGCGGCACCGTCACCACGTACTGCATCGTCAACATCAAGGCAAAGAACGCAATGAACGACGCCATCGAAGTGCCCTACGTCTACGCGCACATCGCGCTCGACGGCGCCGATCTCGCCCTGCACGCGCGCATCGCGGGGATCCCGTACGACCAGGTGCGGATGGGGCTGCGCGTCGAACCCGTGTGGAGCGACGGCGGCCGCTTCCCCGATCACTACCGGCCCACCGGGGAACCGGACGCCGATTACGACACGTACAAGGAGCTGGTGTAGATGCCGTCCGTCATGCGGCCCGGCCGCGACATCGCCATCGTCGCCTTCGGGCAGACCGACCACCGGCGCTCCACCGACGAGCTCTCCGAGGTGGAGATGCTCATGCCGGTCCTGCACCAGGTCCTCGACGCCACCGGCCTGAAGACCAGCGACATCGGCTTCACCTGCTCGGGCTCGTCCGACTATCTCGCGGGCCGCGCCTTCTCCTTCACGATGGCGCTCGACGGGGTGGGTGCCTGGCCGCCCATCTCCGAGTCGCACGTCGAGATGGACGGGGCGTGGGCGCTGTACGAGGCGTGGACGAAGCTGCTCACCGGCGAGGCCGACACCGCGCTCGTGTACGCGTACGGCAAGTCGTCACCGGGCTCGGTGCGCGACGTACTGACCCGGCAGCTCGACCCCTACTACGTGGCCCCGCTGTGGCCCGACTCGGTCGCGCTCGCCGCCCTTCAGGCACAGGCCCTGATCGACGCGGGGGACGCCGACGAACCCGCGCTCACCGGGGTGGCGTCGCGCAGCCGCCGGGACGCGTCCGCCAACTCCCATGCGCAGGTGAGGGGTTCGGTGCCGCAGGGCGAGTACGTCGTACGTCCCCTCCGCACCGGCGACTGCCCGCCCGTCGGCGACGGCGCCGCCGCCGTGATCCTCGCCGCGGGGGACCGGGCCCGCGAGCTGTGCGAGCGGCCCGCGTGGATCCGGGGGATCGATCACCGCATCGAGGCGCACAGCCTCGGCGTGCGCGACCTCACCGACTCACCGTCCAGCCGACTCGCCGCCGAGCGGGCCGGGGCCTTTGAACGGCCCGTCGACACCGCCGAGTTGCACGCACCGTTCACCTCGCAGGAAGTCGTCCTGCGCAAGGCGCTGAAGCTCGGCGACGACGTCGCGGTCAACCCGTCCGGCGGCGCGCTCGCCGCCAACCCCGTGATGGCCGCAGGCCTGATCCGGCTCGGCGAGGCGGCCGCCCGCATCCACCGGGGCGCCTCGGACCGCGCGCTCGCCCACGCCACGTCCGGCCCCTGCCTGCAGCAGAACCTGGTCGCCGTCCTCGAAGGAGACGCCCGATGAACAAGGAGCCCGTGGCCGTCGTCGGGATCGGCCAGACCAAGCATGTCGCGGCGCGGAGGGACGTGTCGATCGCGGGACTCGTCCGGGAGGCGGCCCGACGTGCCCTCGCAGACGCCGAGTTGACCTGGGCGGACATCGACGCCGTCGTCATCGGCAAGGCGCCCGACTTCTTCGAGGGCGTGATGATGCCCGAGCTGTACCTCGCCGACGCCCTTGGCGCCGTCGGCAAGCCGATGCTGCGCGTGCACACCGCGGGATCGGTCGGCGGCTCCACCGCGCTCGTCGCCGCGAACCTGGTCGCGGGCCGCGTCCACGGCACCGTCCTGACCCTCGCCTTCGAGAAACAGTCCGAATCCAACGCGATGTGGGGCCTCTCCCTGCCCATCCCCTTCCAGCAGCCGCTCCTGGCGGGCGCGGGTGGCTTCTTCGCCCCGCACGTGCGCGCGTACATGCGGCGCACCGGCGCCCCCGACACGGTCGGCTCGCTCGTCGCGTACAAGGACCGCCGCAACGCCCTGAAGAACCCCTACGCCCACCTGCACGAGCAGGACATCACCCTGGAGAAGGTCCAGGCCTCGCCCATGCTGTGGGACCCGATCCGCTACTCGGAGACCTGCCCGTCCTCCGACGGCGCGTGCGCGATGATCCTCACCGACCGTGCGGGCGCGGCCCGTTCACCCAGGCCGCCCGCCTGGATGCACGGCGGCGCCATGCGCAGCGAGCCGACGCTCTTCGCCGGCAAGGACTTCGTCTCCCCGCAGGCGGGCAAGGACTGCGCGGCCGACGTCTACCGGCAGGCGGGCATCAGCGACCCGCGGCGCGACATCGACGCCGTCGAGATGTACGTGCCGTTCTCCTGGTACGAGCCGATGTGGCTGGAGAACCTCGGCTTCGCCGAGGAGGGCGAGGGCTGGAAGCTCACCGAGGCGGGCGTCACGGAACTCGACGGGGACCTGCCCGTCAACATGTCGGGCGGTGTCCTGTCCACCAATCCCATCGGCGCCTCCGGCATGATCCGCTTCGCCGAAGCGGCACTTCAGGTGCGCGGCCAGGCCGGCGAGCACCAGATCGACGGGGCCCGCAGGGCGCTCGGGCACGCCTACGGCGGCGGCGCGCAGTTCTTCTCCATGTGGCTGGTCGGCGCGGAGCCGCCCACGACCTGACCGCTCCGTCGTGCCGGGCAGGCGTTCGTCCTCCTTCCGCGGCCTGTCCGGCACCGGAAGCGAAAGCTAGGCTGGCGGGCGGACGACGCATCGGGAGGAGCACGGACGTGGCCGAAGGCACCATTCAGCAGCATCCGCTCGCAGGCTGGGACAAGCCGGAGCTCGACCTCAGCACCGCGGACTGGCGATCGAGCAGCGAGGGGCGGGGAGACGTGGAGATCGCCTTTGTCGAAGGGTTCATCGCGATGCGCAACGCGGGCCGCCCCGAGAGCCCGTCCCTGATCTTCACCCCGGCGGAGTGGGGTGCCTTCGTGCACGGCGCGCGCGAGGGCGAGTTCGATCTGACGTAGGCCGTCGATCTGACGTAGGCCGTACGGGCGTTGTGCGCCCTCGTCTCCGGCTGTCGCGGCCGGCCGCGCCGCCGGCCGTGCTGACCTGGTGACTTTGGACTCTGCCCCGGACCCGCCGCCGCGCGGGGCCGGGCCTGGAAGCGGAGCCGGTCGACCTTGGCCTTGCGCCGGAGACGAGGAAGCCATGAGCGACGCCGTGAACGGCGATGCCACCGTCCAGCCCGTTGTCGTCGCCGTGGACGGATCGGCCGGCAGCGATCACGCCCTGGACTGGGCGCTGACCGCCGCGCGGCTGCGCCGTGCGCCGCTGCGGATCGCGCATGTACGGCAGTACGCGATGCCGCTGGCCGACGGGCCGCGCATGCCGACCATCGACCACCGCCACGACGCCGACCCGGTCATCGACCGTACGCGCGGGCTCCTGGAAGGGCGGGCGGACCTGCCTCCGCTGACGTTGGAGGTCGTGAACGGCGCGCCGGGCAAGGACATTCCACGGCTCGGCGACGGGGCGCAGATGCTTGTGCTCGGGTCGCGGGGGCGTGGCGGGTTCAGGAGCCTGCTGCTCGGCTCGAACGGTCTGGCGTGTGCGCGCGAGGCGGCGTGCCCCGTCGTGGTCGTGCGGCCCGGTGCGGAGCCGTCGGCGGACGAAGAGACGTACGTGGTGCTCGGCCTCGACGCGCTGACCCCGGACGACGGCGTCATCGGCTTCGCCTTCGCCGAAGCGCAGATGCGGGGCGTCGCGCTCCGCGTCATCTGCGCCTACGCATCGCCCACCCTCGTCTACACCGCCACCGGCGACTTCGTGACCTCGGCGAGCGCGGACGCGGCGGCCGCTGCCGATCACACGGAACGCGCGGACGTGCGGCTCGCGCCCTTCAAGGAGCGCCATCCGAAGGTGAGCGTCGAGCTCCTTGTCCTGCCGGGTGACGCGGCCGGGGTCCTGGTGGAGGCGTCGCTGGACGCGGAACTCGTGGTGGTGGGACGGCACCACCGGCGGATGCTGGCCGGACGTCTTGTCGGCTCGGTGACCAACGCGGTGCTGTTGCACGCGGAGGGTGCGGTGGCCGTGGTGCCGGTCGGCGAGGAGGAGTGAGCGGGGCAGGGTGAGTGTGTCTCTTATA
>NZ_SRIC01000288.1 GCF_004684775.1 Streptomyces sp. MZ04 | reverse complement strand
GCTCGGGGGCGGGTCCGGTCGGCTCGGTCACGGTGTCATCTCCTGGGCCATGGCCAGTTCGTAGAGGTGGTCCACGAGGGTGATCAGGACGTCCTTGCCCGACGCCCGCACCCGCGCGTCGCAGTCGATCAGCGGCACATGGTCCGGCAGCGCGAGGGCCTGCCGGATCTCCGCCAGGGAATGCGCGGAGGTGTCGTCGTCGAACCGGTTGACCGCCACCACGAACGGCGTCTTGTGGTGCTCGAGCCGGTCGATCGCGTACCAGGACTCGTCCATGCGCCGGGTGTCGACCAGGACGACAGCGCCGAGCGTGCCCGAGAAGAGCCGGTCCCACAGGAACCAGAAGCGCTCCTGCCCGGGTGCCCCGAACAGATAGAGCACGACACGCTCGTTGAGGCTGATCCGCCCGAAGTCGAACGCCACCGTGGTCGTGGTCTTGGCGGCCACGTCGGCCGTCTCGTCGACACCGACACCGGCCTGCGTCATCACCTCTTCGGTGTTCAGCGGCCGGATCTCGCTGACCGACCGCACCAGCGTGGTCTTGCCGACACCGAATCCGCCCACCACGACGATCTTCAGGCCGGTCTCGGCAGTGTCGGACAGGGGCGTACGGGAGGGCAGCTCAGATGTTGCGGAGCCCATGGAGCACCTCCTTGAGAAGGGCGGAATCGGGGATGGCGGCGACCGAACCGGCCGCGCGGGGATGACGGGCGGTGATCCGGCCCGTGGCGAGCAGGTCACCCAGCAGGATCCGCACCACGGTGATCGGCAGCCGCATCTCCGCCGCGATCTCCACCACGGCCGTCGGATGCCGGCACAGCTCGAGGATGCGTACGTGCTCCGACTGCATCCCCGCGACCGGCTCGCACTCGCTCACCACCAGCGTGACCAGGTCGAACGAGTCGTCGTCGGCGCGGCTGCGGCCACCGGTGACCGTGTAGAGCCGGTCCGGATCACCGATGTCCACGGGCCTGCGGGGCGTCACGAGGAGTCGCCGCCCTCGTCCTGGGCACGCGGCTCGGCGCGCAGATGCTCCCCGATCTGCTCGACCAGCTCGGTCATCTGATGGCCCACCACACCGGGGTCGGCGTTCTCGTCCGCCACGACCGCCAGGTGTGCCCCCTCGCCCGCCTCGACGATGAACAGCAGCCCGCCGTGGAACTCGGTCATGGAGTGCCGGACGCCGCCGGTCCCGTCGCCGAACTCCACGGAAGCACCCTGGGCAAGCGCCTGGATGCCGGAGCAGATCGCCGCCAGCTGGTCGGCCTGGTCCAGCGTCAGATGCTCGCTCCAGCACAGCTTCAGGCCGTCCCGGGAGAGCACCAGGGCGTGCCGCGTGCCAGGGGTGCGCTTCAGAAGGTTCTGCAGGAGCCAGGTCAGGCTGTTGTCAGTGGTCTGCATGGTGGGTGGGGCGAGATGCGCCGGGTAGGTCCGGTCACCGGCCCGTGCCTCCAATCTCACGATGTCGAGCGGGGGAAGGGGGCGCCAGAGCCCGGGCGCCGTACGGGAGGCTTCGGCTCTACGGGGCGGGCGGTGGCCCGGATCCGGCATCGGTGCCGGGCGCCTCGGGGGATCCGGGCGCATCGCCCGAGGCCCGCCGCGCGCGGTGGAAGGCACCGAAACGGGAACCGGCGTCGCGCGGCTGCCCCGTCTCACCGGCGGGGACCCCGCTGCCGGACGCGGCATCGGAAGCGGCTCTGCGCTGCTGCCGCTCCCGGTCGGCCTCGGCCATGGTGCGGCCGGGGGCGCGCACGGGCAGGCCGTTCGGGGTGGCGTCGGCGGGACGTGCTTGCTGGGCCGGGATCTCCTCGGGAGCCGTGGGAGCCGTGGGAGCCACGGGCGCCACGGGCGGCTCGGGCGGCTCGGGTGTCTCAGGGGCTGCGGGGATCTCCGTGGCGACCGGCGCGGACGTCTCCGGAACCGGCGCGGGCGTCGGCTCGGCCGCCCGGCGCACCGGCTGCTGCGGCGCGGGATCGCGCTGCTGGGCAACCAGTTGCGGCGGCAGCAGGACGACCACGCCCGTGCCGCCGCGCGAGGACGGGCGGTAGTTGACGCTCATCGCGTACTTGGCGGCGAGCCGCCCTACGACGGCGAGACCGAGGCGGGTGCCCTGCAGCGACGCGAGGTCCGTGACCCGCCCCGAGACCGACTCCTCGGCCCGGCGCATCGCCGCGTCGGCCATCTTCAGACCGCTGTCCTCGATGGTCACGACGATCCCGGCGCTGCGCTCCTCGACGTAGACATGCACCTCGTCGATGGGCGGGGAGAAGTTCGCCGCGTTGTCCATGAGCTCGGCGAGCAGGTGCATGACGCCCTCGGCGGCGAAACCGGCGATCGCCACGTTCGTCGAGCAGTGCAGCCGCACCCGCTGATACGCGGAGATCCGGCCGACCGCACCCCGCAGGATGCTTTCCATGACGATCGGCTTGTTCCACGCCCGGCTGGAGCGGCCGCCCATCAGCAGGGCCAACCGGTCGGTGATCAGGCCGAGTTGGGACGTGCTGTGGTCGAGCCGCAGCAGATCGCCGAAGACGTCGGCGCCGTGCCGCTCCTGCATGTCCCGCAGATCGGCGAGCATGCTCACGGACTTCGCCTGCACCCGGCTCAGCGCCTTGGCGGAAGCGGCCTGCGCGGCCGCGGCCCGTCGCTCGCTGTGCGCGAGTTCGCGTACGAGGGATTCGGCGGGGACCCGCAGCAAGGGGTTGCGCGGCCACTCGAGCCCGGCAAGGACGGTGTCCGCGGAGGCCCCCTCGCGCAGCTGTCCGATCGCGGCCGGCAGCGTCGCCGCTGTCAGCTGCTCCAACTCCTGTGCGGCCTGCGCCAGTTGCCTCTGCGCGCTGTCGCGCTCGGACTCGGCGGTGGCGGCGCTCCGCACCGACTCCTCCACCACGGACGCGAACGCCTGCATGACCTGGCGGAGTTGCGGATCCGACGGCGGCGCCGTCTGCGCCAGGGTCTCGCTCGCACCGGCCCCGTCGCGCAGCCGCTTCACCACGGTCGGGAGCGTGACATTCGCCAGATGCGCGGACTCGGCCCCCTGCCGCGCCAACTGGGCCTTGAGGGAACCGGCGTCGGCGTGCTCCGCCGCGGCGGACCGTCGAACCCGCCGCACGGCCGACGTGCCGACCACGACAGCTATGGCCAGACAGAGCCAGGCGACGACGACCGTGGCCACCGTCCAGTCACGGGCGGCCTCCGGTGCCGAGAGGCCCGCGACGGCACCGGCCGCACCGGCGACGACCAGCACGGCAAGGGGAACGGCCGGCGCGGGGCGCCCGGCCTTCGCTATGTGGCGCGGGCGGGGAGGAGCAGGCACTGGCATTCAGCGGTCCCTCGGTCCTTGGGTGCAGGAAGACAACGAGCCGACCGCCGAGCGTCGGCCACGGGCCCGGAGGAGACCACCAAGAGGACGGTGATCTTCCGGACTCCACTGCGCGCCATGCTAGTCACCCCTGCGGAGCGCGAACGCCGGACAACTGGAACAGTCCGCCCAGGAGCCGCCCGCGAACGAACTTCGTCCCGATCTCGACCTTCGAACATGACGCCGTGATAGAGGAGTTCGAAACGACGTGGCCGCCATCCCCGCCGACCCGGTATCTTCCCCTTCATGATCAGCCGGCAAGCAACGGCCACCCTGTGGCGCCCGACGGGCCCCAAGGAGCTGGACCTGGTCCGCGAGCTCAACTGGCGCGCCTGGCCGCCCCGGCTGCCCGAGCAGCCGATCTTCTACCCGGTCCTCAACGAGGACTACGCGATCAGCATCGCCCGGGACTGGAACGTGAAGCACGACGGAGCCGGCTTCGTCACCCGCTTCGAGGTCGACACGGACTTCGTCAGCCGTTACCCCGTCCAGCAGGCAGGCGGCCGCACGATCCTCGAACTGTGGGTGCCGGCCGAAGAGCTCGACGACTTCAACGCGCATATCGTCGGCGAGATCCAGTTGGTCCACGAGTTCCACTGAGTCATCGCTACCGTGCAGGCGTGACCGGTTCCACGCTGCCCCTCCTCTTCCTCGATGCCGACGGCCCGCTCATTCCCTTCGGGGCGAGCCATCACGACCTTCCGGACGGATATCCGACATACGACAGCCGATTCGCGCCGGCGGTGGCCGACGCGAACCCGCTGATCACCAGGATCGATCCGGCGCACGGCCGTCGCCTGCGGGCGCTGCCCTGCGAACTGGTGTGGGCCACGACGTGGATGTCCGACGCCAACGACTGCATCGCACCCTGGCTCGGCCTGCCGGAACTCCCCGTGGTGAGCTGGCCGGAGCCGTCCGACGACGATGCGACGGGCGGACTCCACTGGAAGACCCGGCCCCTGGTCGACCGGGCCGCGGGCCGTCCTTTCGCCTGGGTGGACGACGAGATCACGTACGCCGACCGCGCATGGGTGGACTCGCACCACCCGCACCCGGCCCTGCTGCATCGTGTCGATGCCCGACGCGGCCTCACCGACGCGGACTTCACCACCCTCGACACGTGGCTGCGCGGGGTCACAGCGGCAGCGGGCGCTCTTCCACCACGTGTTTCATGACGAGCGTGGAGCTGAGCCGCATCACACCGGGAAGCGTGGCCAGCTTCTCGTCGTACAGCCGCTGGAAGGCGGGCAGGTCGGTGCTGACGATGCGCAGCAGATAGTCGGGGTCGCCGAAGAGCCGCTGGGCCTGCAGCACGTACGGGATGTCCGCGACGGCCGCCTCGAAATCGGCGACGGTGTCCCGGTCCTCCTGGCGCATGGTGACGAAGACGAGCGCCTCGAACGTGAGCCCCACCTCCTGGGTGTCGAGGATCGCGCGGTAGCCGCGGATGGCGCCGCTGCGCTCCAGTTCGCGCAGCCTGCGGTGGCAGGGCGAGAGGCTGAGCCGTACGCGGGCGGCGAGCTCGGTGACGGTAAGGCGGCCGTCGTCCTGGAGCTCGGCAAGAATCTTCCGATCCACATCATCCATGGGGAAGATTCTCCCATGGCGCACCGCTCTATCAATGATATTTAGAAACATCTTTGGTCAAATCGGAACTAATCTTCTCCGTGCATCGCAATTCAAAGGAGAAGTGTTCCGTGGCCATCAGCACCATCACCGCCTTCTGGGCGGTGTCCGTCCTCCTCATCCTGGTTCCGGGCGCGGACTGGGCCTACGCCATCACGGCAGGTCTGCGCGGAGGCTCGGTGGTGCCGGCCGTGAGCGGTCTGGTGCTCGGCTATGTCGCCCTGACCGCCGTGGTCGCCGGGGGCGTGGCCGCCGCGGTGGCGAACAGCCCCGGCGTGCTCACGGCGCTGACCGTGACGGGCTCCGTGTACCTGATCTGGCTGGGCGCCTCGGCCCTGGCCCGGCCCGGCACACCCGGCGAGGCGGCGGACGCCTCGGGGGTCTCACAGGGCGCCACCGGCGGTGCGTCCCGGGCTGCCGGGATCCTCAAAGGGGCGGGCATCAGCGGCCTGAACCCCAAGGCCCTGCTCCTCTTCCTCGCGATACTCCCGCAGTTCACCACCCCTGCCGCCGACTGGCCGCTGGCCGCCCAACTCGGCGCGCTCGGCATGGTGCACACCGTCAGCTGCGCGGTGGTCTACCTCGGCGTGGGCGTCCTGGCCCGCACCGTCCTGCGCGCCCGCCCTGCCGCGGCCCGGGCCGTCACGCGTGCATCGGGCGTCGCCATGATCCTGATCGGCGCGTTCCTGCTGGCCGAACGCCTGGCCGCATAAGGGCCGAGCTCCCTCCGTGAAGGGGCGTAACGTAAGAGAAGGGGCGCAAAGGTCATGCCGTTCTGAGGAGTGACCATGACGCTGGACCCCGCGCGGCAGGAAGAATTCGCCGGCCTCATGGTCGACGTGCTCAACAAAGGGGTGCTGGCCCTCCTCGTGAGCGCAGGCCACCAGACCGGCCTGTTCGACGCGATGAGTACGCTGCCGCCCTCCAGCAGTGGCGACATCGCCAAGGCGGCGCGGCTCGACGAACGCTACGTACGCGAGTGGCTCGGCGGCATGGTCCTCGGCGGTGTCGTCGAGTACGAGCCGGACGGCGCGACGTATGTGCTGCCGCCCGAGCACGCCGCCTCGCTCACCACTGCCGCCGGTCCCGACAACCTCGCCGGCATGACGCCCTACGTCGCGCTGATGGGCGAGGTCGAACAGAAGGTCATCGCCGCCTTCCGCGAGGGCGGCGGAGTCCCGTACTCGGCCTACCCCCGCTTCCAGGAACTCCAGGCGCAGGAGACGGCCCGCGTGTACGACGCGGCCCTCGTCGACACGATCATCCCGCTGGTCCCCGGCCTCACCGAGCAACTGCGCGACGGCATCGACGCGTTGGACGTGGGCACCGGCCAGGGGCATGCCCCGCTCGTCCTGGCCAAGGCGTTCCCGCGCAGCCTCTTCCACGGCCTCGACCAGTCCGAGGACGGCATCATGGCCGCCCGCGATGAGGCCGAACGCCTCTCCCTGGACAACGTCCACTACACGGTCGGCGACTCGACGCAGATCACGGGGCGGTACGACCTGGTGACCGCCTTCGACGTCATCCACGACCTGGCCCGCCCACAGGAGACCCTGAACGCCGTCGCCGCGTCCCTCCGCGGCGGCGGCACGTTCCTGATGTGCGACATCGCCGCGTCCAGCAACCTGGAGGAGAACCTCGACCACCCCTTCGGGCCCGCCCTCTTCGGCTTCTCGGTCTACTACTGCATGACCACGTCGCTGAGCACGGGCGGTGCGGGACTCGGCACCATGTGGGGCGAGCAGACCGCACGCCGGATGCTGGAGGAGGCCGGCTTCACCGACGTACAGATCCGGTCGATCGAGGGCGACCCGCTGAACGCCTACTACGTGGCGCGGACCGGCGCCGCCTGACTGGTCGAGTCCCGAATCCCTCCCCGGTGACGGAACTCCCGGTGAAGGAACTCCTCGTGAGCGGAGTTCCGTTGAGGGAATACCGGTGAAGGAAATCCCGGTGGAGGAAGAAGGGACGACAAGCATGCCGAACAGCGCTCTCCTGGTGATGGACGTCCAACGGGACATCGTCGCCATCGCCGACGACGGCTCCGGATATCTGACCCGCCTGCGCCGGGCGATCGACGGCGCCCGCGCGGCGGACATGCCCGTGATCTACGTGGTCATCGCGTTACGGCCGGGCAACCCCGATGTCAGCCCGCACAACCGGGCGGTCACCTCCGCCGTGCGCGCCGGTCTGTTCACCGAGGGCGACCCCGGCACCGAGATCCACGACGACGTCGCGCCCCGACCTGGCGACATCGTGGTCACCAAGCGGCGGGGCAGCGCGTTCTCGGGGAGCGACCTGGACCTGGTGCTCAGGACGCGCGGCATCGACAGCCTCGTGCTCACCGGCATCGCCACCAGCGCCGTGGTGTTGTACACCCTGTGCCAGGCCAATGACCTGGACTTCGGCCTCACCGTCCTGCCGGACGCCTGCCTCGACACCGACCCCGAGGCGCACAAGTTCCTCACCGAGAAGCTGTTCCCGCAATGGGCGGACGTCGTCGCCGTGGACGACTGGGTCAAAGCCGTCGCAGCGGACCCCGGAGCGCCGTAAGTTCTGTGAAGCGTCAGTCCTGGTGGACGATGTTCGTGCCGGGGCCGCCGGAAAGGGCGTCCCGGCCGGGGTCGCCGCTGCGTCTTCAGCCGCTTCGCCGGCGCGTGCAGCTTGCTGAGATTCACGCCGTGATCGTCACCGTGCCTCCATGGCACGGTTTCTACCTCGCCCGCACACCTGGATGCCATGCGTCTCGGTCAACCCGTCCCATAACCTCATGCGGGAAGCCTCATGTGATGCCATGTGGCTCCGCTTTGAGGAGGCGATGGTGACCGGAACCGGCGCGCGGTGGCTCGCGGGCGCTGTGATCGTGGCCTGCATGGCGCTCCTCGGACCCAGCGCGCCAGACGGTGTCCGCATCGCCAGGCCACTGCCGATCGGCGCCCCCAAAGAGGTCGTGCCGAACCGGGTCATGACGTGGAACATCTGCAATCCCTGCAACGGAAGCGGGCACGACATCGGCCGGGCGGCGGACATCGCCACGTACGCGCCCCAGGTAGTCGGCCTGCAAGAAACGTGCGTGCGTGACGTCGAGAGGATCCGGGATCATCTGCAGTACCTGTACGGGCTCGTCTACCACGTCGAATACGGGTCGGTTCTGCGCAGTTGGAGCCGTTGCGGTGGAGTGCCGTGGAACCCGGGGGGCTTTGGGCAGGCGGTGCTCTCGGCGGCGCCGATGACAGACCGTGTGAACGTGGAGTACCCCGACGGCGGATCCGAGGACCGCGGGTACATGGCCGTCACCACCCTCGTGGACGGCCGGCCTGTCCGGGTCTTCAACACTCACCTGGCACAACGACGCCAGGAAGCGATCCGAGCCGAACAGACCGGCGTACTCGCTGCGGAGGTGGCCCGGCACGACCGCGCCATCGTTCTCGGTGATTTCAACGCGGTGCCGGATGCCGCCGAACTCACCGGGATGTGGGGCCTGGCCGCGGATGCGGACCCCGAGTGCGGTCCCTCGGCCACCGGTATCTGTGAGCCGACCACGGATTGGCAGAGCAAGTTCGACTACATCTTCCTACGAGGCTTCGAGCCGCTCGAGCACGGTGTGCATCCCACCCAGTACTCGGACCACAGCCCGCTGCACGCCGACCTGAGGCCGACGTAGCCGGGACCCACTCCCCAGGTCAGGTCAGGTCAGGTCGCCGTGCGCGCCACGGGGACCCACAGCTCCGCGTCCGCCTGTTCCGCGTCCTGCGAAAGGCGGGTCCGCAGGATCTCGGGTCCCGGCCTGCTCTCGTACGGATTGGACGGGAACCACTGCGTGAACACGTCCCGCCACAGGTACTGGAGCGCCTGCGGGAACGGGCCGGAGTTCTCGAAGACCGCCCACGTCCCCGCCTGGACGGTCAGCGCGTCGAAGTCCTCCGGTGCGGCCGCCCCGGTCACCACCCCGTGGTAGTAGTCGAGTTCGGTTCCCTCCGCCCGGCTCGGGTCCAAGTTGTCGCTGACCCCGACGACTCCCTCCGGCTGCTGGTCGGACAGCGCGCTGATCCGCTGCAGCGTCTCGGCGTCGATGCCGCGGATGAAGTCGGCGATGCCCGGATTCATCCCCTCGTGGACCAGGGGGACCCTGACCTTCTTGCCGACCACCTGGAACTGGTCCTTCTCCACGACCCGGTATCGCATGCTGCTACTCCCTTCGACGATGAGACGGAAGGAGATCCGAGGCTGGGCGTGCAGAGCGGCACCGTCCCGCCGTGCCTCGCCCGGCCCCACACCGTGTACGGCGCGGAACGCACGCGCGAACGCTTCCCCCGAGCCGTAGCCGTAGCGCACCGCGATGTCCAGCAGCGTCCGCTCCCCGGCGAGCACCTCGGCGCCCGCGACGGTCAGCCGCCTGCGCCGGATGTACTCCGACAGCGGGATCCCCGCCAGTGCGGAGAACATCCGGCGGAAGTGGTACTCCGACGTCATCGCGATCCGCGCCAGCTCGGTCACCTCGATCCGCTGATCGAGATGCGACTCGATGCGATCCAGGGCCTCGTTCAGCCGCTCAAGCACCTCGGGCTCCTTCCCTTTACGTCCCTCACATTAGGAAGGCCGCACCCCGCCGGACCCGACATCCTGTGCCCCGTCCTGTCGGGTGGGACAGGGCGCCTACGATCCCCCTGAGCAGCAGATATACAGCACGCATCGCACGGCTCACCTGAGGATGGTGTAGTCGGGGTCGGCCGCCGCCAGCGTGCGCGCCATGGCCGCGCTGCCGGTCACGCCGGTCACCAGCCACGGAGTGTCGTGCTGCTGGTCCAAGGCGTCAGGGTCGGCCCCGGCCTCGACGAGCAGCCGGGCGGCCTCCACATGATCGCCGGTGGCCGCCAGGAGGAGCGGCGCGCGGCGGCTGCTGTCACGGGTCTCCAGGTCGGCACCCCGCTTGATGGCACTGCGCACCGCGTCGGCGTCACCGGATCGCGCGGCGTCGAGGAGGGCCCGGTCGGATGCGGGGTCGGCGGCCGTCCGCTTCGGGTTCGTGGTGGGGGAGGGAGAGTCGGAGCGCGTGGCCGACGTCTTGCGCTCGGCGGCGGCGGCGTCGCCGCCGTCGGATGCCGGACTGCCGCAGGCGCTCGCGAGCACGCCCGGGCCGAGGAGAGGGACGAGGAGGAGGGCCGCGTGTCGTGTCGAGGCCATGGTTCCTCTTTCGGGTGGGGGAGTTGTCCTTGCCGCCTTTCCCGGCTGGTACGTCGGGGTCGGGGTCGGTGGGGCGCCAGCTGCGGGC
>NZ_SRIC01000287.1 GCF_004684775.1 Streptomyces sp. MZ04 | reverse complement strand
CATGAGCGTCTCGTGGGCTCGGAGATTTGTATAAGAGACAGTCCCTGGACGGCGTCCTCGCCTCCTCCATGGCCGCCGACGCCCTCGCCGCCATCCGGGGCGACGAACTCCCCCTGGTCATGCTCGACAGCGACCCCGCCGGCAGCCTCGGCACCGCCACCGTCAACCTCGACATCGCCGACGGCATGCGCCGCGTCACCGAACACCTCCTGTCCCTCGGCCACCGCGACTTCCTGCACCTCGCGGCAGGCGTGGACACCTGGACCTTCGACGTACGCGCCGACGCCCTCGCCGGGTCACTGCGGGGCACCGGAGCCGTCGTACGCACCGTGCGGGCGCCCCTCACCGTCGAGGACGCCCGCGCCGTCACGGAGACCGCACTGGCCGCACCGGGACCCCGCCCCACCGCGCTCGTCTGCGACGACGACATCCTCGCCGCGGGCGCCTGCAAAGCGGCCCGCAGACTGGGCCTGCGGGTCCCCGAGGACCTCTCGGTGACCGGCTTCGACGACCTCACCCTGGCCACCGCCGTGGAGCCCGAGCTCACCACCGTCCGACTGCCCGCAGAGCGCTTCGGCGAACGCGGCATGGCTTCGCTGCTGGCCGTCCTCGACGGCCGCACACCCCGCCTCGACACCCTCCCCGTGGAGCTGGTCGTCCGCGGCTCGACCGCCCCCGCGCCCTAGCCACGTACCGCACACACGAGAACGCCCCGCGCCCCGGCCGCAAGGCCAGGACACGGGGCGTACACCGAACCGAACTACTCCTCGGTGGAAGCCGACCCGGAGTCGGACCCGGAGTCGGGCCCGGACCCGGAGTCGGCAGCCGAGTCGGAACCCGCATCCGTCTCCTCCGTGTCGGAGGCGGCGTCCGTGGGCGCCGAAGCGTCCCCTTCGAGCAGCCGCGCGAGCTGACGCCCGACGATCCGCTTGAACTTCCGCTGCTGCGGCCGCGTACGGTCGAGCACCGCCACCTCGAGCCGCTCCGCGGGGATCTCCCGCTCACTGCCGTTGGTGTCGCGGGACAGCGACTGCACCGCGAGCTTCAGCGCCTCGGCCAACGTCATGTTGTCCCGGTGGCGCTGATCCAGATACGTACTGATCTGTTCCGCGTTGCCGCCGACCGCGACCGAGCCGTGCTCGTCCACGATCGAACCGTCATGCGGCAGGCGGTAGATCTGATCGCCCTCGGCCGTCTCCCCGACCTCGGCGACGACCAACTCCACCTCGTACGGCTTCTCCGCCTGGCTCGAGAAGATCGTGCCCAGCGTCTGGGCGTAGACGTTCGCGAGCCCACGGGCCGTCACATCGTCGCGGTCATAGGTGTATCCGCGCAGATCGGCATAGCGCACGCCACCGATCCGCAGGTTCTCGTACTCGTTGTACTTGCCGGCGGCCGCGAAGCCGATCCGGTCATAGATCTCGCTGAACTTGTGCAGCGCACGGGACGGGTTCTCGCCGACGAACACGATGCCATCGGCGAACTGCAGCACAACAAGGCTGCGACCACGGGCGATGCCCTTGCGGGCGTATTCCGCCCGGTCGGCCATGGCCTGCTGGGGTGAGACATAGAACGGCGTCGACACCGGCTATCCGTCCCTTTCTGTCAGTGACTCAGTCAGTGGCGAATACGGATCGATCAGAGCAGCGCGGCCCGCGGACCGTCGGGCCGCTCCAGGCGCCGCTCAAGGATCGAGCGGGCGATCTCGGAGGACTCCTCATCCCCCAGCCGCCGGAAACCCTCGTCGGAGATCACGGTGACGATGGGATAGATCCGACGGGCGACATCCGGACCGCCCGTCGCCGAGTCGTCGTCCGCCGCGTCGTACAACGCCTGCACGACGAGCGTCGTCGCCTCCTGCTCCGTCAGGTCGTTGCGGTAGAGCTTCTTCATCGCACCGCGCGCGAACACCGAACCGGAACCGGTGGCCGCGAAGCCGTGCTCCTCGGAACGCCCGCCCGTGACGTCGTACGAGAAGATGCGCCCCTTCTCGCGGTCCACGTCGTACCCCGCGAAGAGCGGGACGACGGCCAGGCCCTGCATGGCCATGCCGAGGTTGCTGCGGATCATCGTGGAGAGCCGATTCGCCTTGCCCTCCAGGGAGAGCGTGGCACCCTCGACCTTCTCGAAGTGCTCGAGCTCCAGCTGGAAGAGCTTGACCATCTCCACGGCGAGACCGGCGGTGCCGGCGATGCCGACGGCCGAGTACTCGTCGGCCGGGAAGACCTTCTCGATGTCGCGCTGAGCGATGACATTGCCCATGGTCGCGCGCCGGTCACCGGCGAGCACCACGCCGCCGGGGAACGTCGTCGCCACGATCGTCGTGCCGTGCGGCGCCTCGATCACACCCTGCGTGGGCGGCAACTGCCGGTTGCCCGGCAGGATCTCGGGCTGATGCTCCGACAGAAAGTCCATGAAGGACGAAGAACCAGGCGTCAGGAAGGCAGCTGGTAGACGCCCGGTGCTACGAGTGTTGGCTTCCACGCGTTTCCTTCCAGGTAAGTGACGGCCCGACGCAGAGTGTCGGGATCATCTCCCAACTTGCCGATGGCCGAATTGCAGTTGAAGCACAGTACGCCACGGACCCTACCCGTCTCGTGGCAGTGATCCACATGCACGGCTGGGGCGTTGAGGCAGATCACACAGATCCCCATCTGGGAATCAACCATCTCGTCGCGCTCGGCCTTCCTGACGGCGCCGGTAGTGCGCAGCGCTGTATTCCGCCACGCACTTCCGACCAAGCGCCTGCAGGCCGTCCGTTCGATTCCTGTCAGCGGCGAACGAGGACAGCGACAGCGTCCGGGAACACTTGGGGCACCGCTTCTGATCGACGCCCGGCATGTCCGTTATTGGCCACCCTTCTGCACAAATGAGCGCACGAAGTCCTCGGCATTTTCCTCGAGTACGTCGTCGATTTCGTCCAAAACCGAGTCCACGTCGTCGCTCAACTTCTCCTGCCGCTCCTTGAGGTCCTCGGAGCCCTGCGCGTCCTGCGCCTGCTCCTCGGTCTCCTCGGTGGAACGTGTCGCCTTCTGCTGTCCGCCGCCGGTGTCCTTGGTCGCCATGTACCTCACCCCGCTCATTTCGGTTCGATGTACGTGATCAGACCCTATAAGCCGGGTCTGACATCGGCCCCGCACTTTCCTCAACGTCCGGGGACCACCTCGATGATTCCCCTGCGCCGGGCCTTTCAGCCTCCGGAGAGCACCCGTACTAGGTCCTCCGCCGTACGGCAGCGGTCCAGAAGCTCCTTGACGTGGTTCCGCGTCCCGCGCAGGGGCTCCAGTGTGGGCACCCGCTGGAGCGAGTCGCGACCGGGCAGGTCGAAGATGACCGAATCCCATGAGGCGGCGGCCACGTCGTCCGCGTACTGCTCCAGGCAGCGGCCGCGGAAGTACGCGCGGGTGTCCTCCGGAGGCTTCGTCTGGGCCCGCTCGACCGCCGGCTCGTCCAGGAGGCGCTTCATCTTGCCGCGGGCCGCCAGGCGGTTGTACAGGCCCTTGTCGGGGCGTACGTCCGCGTACTGGAGGTCGACCAGGTGGAGCCTCGCGGCGTCCCAGTCGAGGCCGTCCCGGCGGCGGTAGCCCTCCATGAGCTCCCGCTTGGCGACCCAGTCGAGCTCCCCGGAGAGGCTCATGGGATCGGTCTCCAGGCGGCCCAGGACGTCTTCCCAGCGGGTGAGGACGTCCTTGGTCTGTTCGTCGGCCTCGGAGCCGTACCGCTCCTCCACGTATTTGCGGGCCAGCTCGAAGTACTCCATCTGGAGCTGGACCGCGGTGAGTGTCCGGCCGCTACGGAGCGTGACGAGACGCTTGAGGGTCGGGTCGTGGGAAACCTGGTGCAGGGTGCGCACGGGCTGGTCGACGGCGAGGTCCACCGCGATGAAGCCGTCCTCGATCATGGCGAGGACCAGAGATGTGGTGCCGAGCTTGAGATAGGTCGAGATCTCCGAGAGGTTCGCGTCGCCGATGATCACGTGCAGGCGGCGGTACTTCTCGGCGTCGGAATGCGGCTCGTCCCTGGTGTTGATGATGGGCCGCTTCAGGGTGGTCTCCAGGCCCACCTCGACCTCGAAATAGTCGGCCCGCTGGCTGAGCTGGAAACCGTGCTCGTGGCCGTCCTGACCGATGCCGACGCGTCCCGCGCCGGTGACGACCTGCCGGGAGACGAAGAACGGCGTGAGGTGGCGCACGATGTCCGAGAAGGGGGTCTCCCGCTTCATCAGGTAGTTCTCGTGCGTGCCGTAGGAGGCGCCCTTGTTGTCGGTGTTGTTCTTGTAGAGGTGGATCGGCTGGGCACCGGGGAGCTGGGCGGCGCGCTCGGCGGCCTCCGCCATGATGCGCTCGCCGGCCTTGTCCCACAGGACGGCGTCCCAGGGGTTGGTTACCTCGGGTGAGCTGTATTCGGGGTGCGCGTGGTCTACGTAGAGACGCGCTCCGTTGGTGAGGATGACGTTGGCGAGGCCGATGTCCTCGTCCGTGAGCTGGCTGGCGTCGGCGGACTCGCGTGCGAGGTCGAAGCCCCGCGCGTCCCGCAGGGGGTTCTCCTCCTCGAAGTCCCAGCGGGCGCGTCGCGCCCGGTGCATCGCCGCGGCGTAGGCGTTGACGATCTGGGACGAGGTGAGCATGGCATTGGCGTTGGGGTGGCCGGGGACGGAGATGCCGTACTCCGTCTCGATGCCCATTACTCGCCGTACGGTCATGCGGCCCTCCTTGCCCGGCGGCGCTCCCCTTCGGGAACGGCGCTCAAGTACCGCTGGTTCTCCGGTGCGTGTGCGGTGCCCGTCCCCGCACTGCGCGACTCGGCGGTACCGAAGAGCCTAGAGCGCCTTTGCGCTGGTGGGGAGATCATTGTCTTCATTGAAAAACAGACGGCTGCGGGTACCCACGAAGGACACCCGCAGCCGCCCTGTCTTCTACAGGTACTGACCGGTGTTCGCCACCGTGTCGATGGAGCGTCCGGTGTCCGCGCCCTGCTTTCCGGTGACGAGCGTACGGATGTACACGATCCGTTCGCCCTTCTTGCCGGAGATGCGGGCCCAGTCGTCCGGGTTGGTGGTGTTGGGCAGGTCCTCGTTCTCCTTGAACTCGTCGATGCAAGCCTGGAGGAGGTGGGAGACCCTGAGGCCCTTCTGGTTGGCTTCGAGGAAGGCCTTGATGGCCATCTTCTTGGCACGGCCGACGATGTTCTCGATCATCGCGCCGGAGTTGAAGTCCTTGAAGTACAGGACTTCCTTGTCGCCGTTGGCGTACGTCACCTCGAGGAAGCGGTTCTCCTCGGACTCCGCGTACATCTGCTCCACGACGGACTGGATCATGCCGTGCACCGTGGCGCGCCGGTCGGCGCTGTGCTCGGCGAGGTCGTCCGCGTGCAGCGGGAGCCGCTCGGTGAGGTACTTGGCGAAGATGTCCTTCGCCGCCTCGGCGTCCGGTCGCTCGATCTTGATCTTCACGTCGAGTCGTCCGGGGCGCAGGATCGCGGGGTCGATCATGTCCTCGCGGTTGGAGGCGCCGATGACGATGACGTTCTCCAGGCCTTCCACGCCGTCGATCTCGGCGAGCAGCTGGGGGACGATGGTGTTCTCCACGTCCGAGCTGACGCCGGATCCGCGGGTGCGGAAGAGGGACTCCATCTCGTCGAAGAAGACGATGACGGGGGTGCCCTCGCTCGCCTTCTCCCTCGCACGCTGGAAGACCAGGCGGATGTGGCGCTCGGTCTCACCGACGTACTTGTTGAGGAGTTCGGGTCCCTTGATGTTGAGGAAGAAGCTCTTCCCCGCGGCCTGTCCGGTCACCTCGGCGACCTTCTTGGCAAGGGAGTTGGCGACGGCCTTCGCGATCAGCGTCTTGCCGCAGCCGGGGGGCCCGTAGAGCAGCACGCCCTTGGGCGGCCGCAGTTCGTGCTCCCTGAAGAGGTCCGGGTAGAGGTAGGGCAGTTCGACCGCGTCACGGATCAGCTCGATCTGGTTGCCCAGGCCGCCGATCTGTTCGTAGCCGATGTCCGGAACCTCTTCGAGGACGAGCTCTTCGACCTCGCTCTTGGGAACCACTTCGTAGACGTATCCGGAGCGTGGTTCGAGCAGGAGCGCGTCGCCGGGCCTGATGGTGACGTCGAGGAGTGGTTCGGCGAGCCTGACCACCCTCTCTTCGTCGGTGTGTCCGACCACCAGGGCCCGCTCGCCGTCCTCGAGGATCTCCTTGAGGGTGACGATGTCTCCGACGCTCTCGTACTCCATGGCCTCGACCACGTTGAGCGCTTCGTTGAGCATGACTTCCTGGCCACGCCTGAGCTCTTCGAGCTCCACGCTGGGGCTGACGTTCACCCGGAGCTTGCGGCCCCCGGTGAAGATGTCCGCCGTGCCGTCCTCGTTCGCCACGAGGAAGACTCCGAAGCCGGCCGGTGGCTGTGCGAGCCGGTCGACCTCTTCCTTGAGGGCCACGATCTGGTCTCGGGCCTCACGGAGCGTGTTGGCCAGCCGCTCGTTCTGTGCGGATACGCCGGCCAGGTTGGTCTGCAGCTCGACGATCCGCTCTTCGAGAATCCTCGTATGACGCGGAGAGTCGGCGAGCTTGCGTCGCAGGACGGCGATTTCCTGCTCGAGATAGGCAACCTGACCGGCGGGGTCTTCAGACCCTCGCCCCGGCCGGATGCCGCGGTTGATGTCGTCGTCGTGGGCTGCCACGGTCCTCACCTCCTCCAAGGGGAGCTGGACGCTTCCAGACCCTACCTGGGTGGGTGTCGATTGAAACCCCTAGATCAAAAAGACGATGGGGTGTGTCCGATCTTCACCCTTGCGCTCTCCCTCACGCCAGTGGAATACCCACCCAACAACATCGGAAAGCGGGCGGTTGTATCGTCGAAGCGTTCAACACCCGTCAGGGCTGGCCCGACTTGCCGCAAAGTCGGTTCGCCCGACGCAGCGATCGGCAGGAGAGATGACCGTGCAGAACGAGGCTGGGACCGGCCCTGAGGGCGATCCTCTGGAGGTCTGGATCGACCAGGACCTCTGTACCGGCGACGGCATCTGTGCGCAGTACGCACCCGAGGTCTTCGAGCTGGACATCGACGGTCTCGCGTACGTGAAGAGCTCGGACGACGAGCTGTTGCAGGCGCCGGGGGCCACAACGCCCGTTCCCCTGCCGCTTCTGCGGGATGTGGTGGACTCGGCGAAGGAGTGTCCGGGGGACTGCATTCATGTGCGTCGCGTTTCGGACAGCGTCGAGGTCTACGGTCCCGACGCGGCCTGAGGCCGTCGCGAACTCAGCGACGAGGAAGGGGTCTGTGCCCGCCGGTGACCGGCGGGCACAGACCCCTTCTCCGTGTCGGTTCCGTCACACGCTGTGTGCTCCGGCCGGTGTGGACCGTGCGAACGTGCCGTCCTTCCACTGCCACTTGGCGTCGTCCTGCTGATCGGGGCAGCAGCTGGGCACGTCGGTCGAGGAGTAGCCGAGGAGCGTGGCGGTGATCGCTCCGTCACGTACGGCGAAGTCGCTGACGTTCTGCCGGTCCTGCGGGTCGACGAGGGTGGCGACGACGCGGGGCTTGCCTTCCGTGGCGCGGGTGATCACGTAGACGCCGTCGGGCGGGGTGCCCGATCCGGCGGCGCAGTGCACCACGGCGACGGTCTCGGGTCTGCCGTCTCCGTCGAGGTCGCCGGAGGCCTTCTTCTTGACGACCGGTTTTACGTTTCCGCAGGTGATGGGGTACGTGACGGTGTCGGCGTCAGGGGCGGGCGCGGGGGCTGCCGCGCTCTTGCCGGAGGGCTTGGAGGCGGGCTGTGCGGCGTTCGCCGGGTCGGGCTGCAGGAAGGAGGAGCCCGCGATGACGGCGGCGAGGGCGGCCGCGGTGGCCAGCCAGTGGATGGGGCGGGTGGTGGTGTGTGCCAGTTCCGGGACGGCGGGGTTCTGCACTAGGAGGGTCTCCTGTGAGGGCTGTGCCGGTGGGGGAGGTGGCCAGCATCGTGCCATACCTCACAGTGAGGTGGAACACCGGGGTCCGGTGGGTTTCGCCGTTCTTCTGGTGCGCCGATGATTTTCTGGTACGCGTCTGGCGTTCTGTCAACGAAAAGGCGCCGCCGCCGAGTTCCCCGGTAGGTCGGGGAACTCGGCGGCGGCGCCTGCTTGTTGGACGGGGCTCGCCGCGCGGGTCAGCGCGGGGTGCCGCCGTCGGCGTTCGGACCCGAGTAGTCCTCGCCGTACGCGCCCTTGGCGGGGCGGCGGCGGCGCATGGGGGGCTCGACGCCGTCCGCGAGGCGGCGGGCGGTGAGCAGGAAGCCGGTGTGGCCGATCATGCGGTGGTCGGGGCGGACGGCGAGGCCCTCGATGTGCCAGTTACGGATCATCGACTCCCAGGCGGTCGGCTCGTTGAAGCCGCCGATCTCGCGGATGGACTCGACGGTCCTGGCGAGCTGGGTGGTGGTCGCCACGTAGCAGCAGAGGATGCCGCCGGGGACGAGCGCCTTGGAGACGACGTCCAGGCACTCCCAGGGGGCGAGCATGTCCAGGATGACGCGGTCGACGTCGGTGTCGCTCAGGTTGTCCTGGAGGTCGCCGACGGTGAGCTGCCAGGCGGGGTGCGGGGCGCCGAAGTAGCGCTCCACGTTCTGCTGGGCGATCTCGGCGAAGTCCTCGCGGCGCTCGTAGGAGTGCAGCATGCCCTGGTCGCCGATGGCGCGCAGGAGGAAGCTGCTGAGCGAGCCGGAGCCGACACCGGCCTCGACGACACGGGCGCCGGGGAAGATGTCGGCGAAGGCCAGGATCTGCCCCGCGTCCTTGGGGTAGACCACGGCGGCGCCGCGGGGCATGGACAGGACATAGTCGGGGAGCAGGGGGCGCAGCGCGAGGTAGGCGACGTTTCCCGTGGTGCGGACAACGCTGCCCTCGGGAGCACCGATCAGCTCGTCGTGGGGGAAGGAACCCTTGTGGGTGTGGAAGTTCTTCCCGGCCTCGAGCGTGAACGTGTAGTGGCGGCCCTTGGGGTCGGTCAGCTGAACCTGGTCCCCGACCTTGAAGGGCCCGCGTCGGCGGGCGGCACCGGTCGGTTCGGACATGTGACCAGCCTACCGGCCCGTGCGGGGGCCGCCGACCACGGTGGCGTACGTCAGCTGGGGCGGGCCATGGCCTTCACGAAGGCGCGCTCCACGTCAGCGGCGGAGAGCACTCCGTAGATCTCGCCGGAGTCCTCGATGACGAGGTACTCCGTGGCGGGTGTGGCCCGCAGGGTGTCGAGGAGTTCCTCACCCGCGAGTTCGGCGGAGACGCGCATGCCCTCGGTGATGTCCTGGGCGAGGCCGCTGACGGTGACCCAGGGGCGCCGGTGTTCGGGCACTCCGACGATCGCGGCCTCGCGGACCACGGCCATGGGGTCGCCGTCGGCGTCGACGACGACGAGGGCGCGGGCCCCCGCGTCGTTGGCGCGGCGCAGCGCTTCGGAGAGCGGGGTGCTGGTCTCGACGGGGACGGCGCGGCGGGTCAGGGCGCGGGCCCGCAGCTCGGGCAGGTGTTGGCGCAGGCGGGCCATGCGCAGGCTGTTCCCTGCGCCGGTCCAGATGATCGCGGCGAGGATCGCGGCGAGCAGGGCGTCGGTGACGGTGTCCATGCCGCCGATGTCCTGGGCCTCGCCGCCGAGCGCGCCGGACTGGTTGAGGAGGGGCAGCCCGATGAGGACGGAGATGGCGAGGGCGCGGCCGACCCAGGCGGCGGCGACGGTGCCGCTCATGGGCTTGCCGGTGATCTTCCAGACCACGGCCCGCAGCATCCGGCCGCCGTCCAGGGGCAGCCCCGGCAGGAGGTTGAAGGCGGCGACGATGAGGTTGGAGATCATCAGCCCGGCGAGCAGGACGCCCGGCACGGTGCCGGGCTCGACGGCGCGCATGCCGGCGTAGAACACCCCGGCGAGCACGAGGGAGAGCAGCGGCCCGACGAAGGCGAGGACGAACTCGCGTCCGGGGGTCTCGCTCTCCTTCTCGATCTCGGATACGCCGCCGAAGAACTGCAGCTGGATCCGGCGCACCGGCAGCTTGAAGCGCAGGGCGGCGACGGTGTGGGCCAGCTCGTGGACGAGCACGGAGGCGTAGAAGGCGACCGCGAAGAACAGGGACACCAGGTAGCGGACGCCGCCGAGTTCGGGCAGCACGCGGTCGAGCTGCCCGCCGAAGACCCAGGTGATGAGGGCGGCAACGAGGAACCAGCTGGGCGCCACATACACAGGCACCCCGAACGGCCGCCCCATGAGCAGCCCTCCCCCGGGC
>NZ_SRIC01000286.1 GCF_004684775.1 Streptomyces sp. MZ04 | reverse complement strand
CCGCATAGACCCCCACATAGACCCCCACAGAGACCCCCACAGAGACCCCGCATAGAGCTCGCATAGACCCCGCATAGTGCCTGTATAGAAATGTGGAGCGTCGTATAGACTTCCAATGTCCCCGTACTCGTACCCCTGGAGCGCCCCCATGGCCATCGACCTCACCGGCCGCCACTTCCTCAAGGAGCTGGACTTCACCGCCGAGGAGTTCCGCGGCCTGATCGAGCTGGCCGCCGAGCTGAAGGCGGCCAAGAAGGCGGGGACCGAGATCCAGTGCCTGCGCGGCAAGAACATCGCGCTGATCTTCGAGAAGACCTCGACCCGCACGCGCTGTTCCTTCGAGGTCGCCGCCGCCGACCAGGGCGCCTCCACCACGTACCTCGACCCATCGGGCTCCCAGATCGGGCACAAGGAGTCGGTCAAGGACACCGCCCGGGTGCTCGGCCGGATGTTCGACGGCATCGAGTACCGCGGTGACAGCCAGGACTCCGTCGAGGAGCTCGCCGCCTACGCGGGCGTGCCCGTCTGGAACGGCCTGACCGACGACTGGCACCCCACCCAGATGCTCGCCGACGTGCTCACGATGACCGAGCACAGCGCCAAGCCCCTCACCGAGATCGCCTTCGCCTACCTCGGTGACGCCCGCTTCAACATGGGCAACTCCTACCTCGTCACCGGCGCCCTGCTCGGCATGGACGTACGTATCGTCGCGCCGAAGGCCTACTGGCCCGCCGACGAGATCGTCGCCCGCGCCCGTCAGCTCGCCGAGACCAGCGGTGCCAGGATCACGCTCAGCGAGGACGTCGCCGAGGGCGTCGCGGGCGCCGACTTCGTCGTGACCGACGTCTGGGTCTCCATGGGCGAGCCCAAGGAGGTCTGGGACGAGCGCATAACGGCACTGGCTCCGTACGCCGTGACGATGGACGTCCTGCGTGCCACGGGCAACGCCGACGTGAAGTTCCTGCACTGCCTGCCCGCCTACCACGACCTGGGCACGAAGGTCGGCCGCGAGATCCACGAGCGGCACGGTCTAAGCTCTCTCGAGGTCACCGACGAGGTCTTCGAGTCGGCGCACTCCGTCGTCTTCGACGAGGCGGAGAACCGGCTCCACACGATCAAGGCGATCCTCGTCGCCACGCTGGCCTGATCCGCCACTCGTACGACCAGCCCGATCAGCCCGATCAGCCCGATCAGCCCGATCAGCCCGACCAGGCCGACCAGCCCGACCAGCTCCACTCGCTCCTTCAGTGGGGCCGGGGAACACCATCCCCCGGCCCCACTTTTCGCGGCCCACCCCCGCCGCGCTCAGCACCACCGAAATGAGAACCACCGCATGCGCTCGACCGGCCCGGCAGGGCTCCGCATCAAGTCCCCCGAACTTCTCGTCGCCGAATCGGGCGCGGACCTGGAGGGGCACGGTCTGAAGCGGACCATGGGCCTGTTCCAGCTGGTCTGCTTCGGTGTCGGCGCCATCGTCGGCACCGGCATCTTCGTCGGCCTCTCCGACAGCGTCGCCGAGGCGGGCCCCGCGGTCGCCGTCTCGTATGTCCTCGCGGCCGTGACCTGCATCTTCACCGCCTTCTCGTTCGCGGAGCTGGGTGGCGCGATCCCGGTCTCCGGAAGCTCGTACTCCTTCGCGTACGGCTCGCTCGGCGAACGCACCGCGTTCCTCGTCGGCTGGTGTCTGCTCCTGGAGTACGGCGTCTCCGTCTCGGCCGTGGCGGTCGGCTGGAGCCAGTACCTGAACGAGCTGCTCGACAGCCTCACCGGCTGGCAGCTGCCCGACGCGCTCTCCGCCGGACCGGGCGAGGGCGGCGTCGTGAACCTGCCCGCCATCGTCGTGATCCTGCTCGCCGCGACACTGCTCGTGCGCGGCATCCGCGAGAGCGCGGGGGCGACGGCCGCGATGGCCGTGCTCAAGATCGGCATCCTGCTGCTCTTCCTGGCGATCGCGTTCACCGCGTTCAAGGCCGGCAACCTCACGCCCTTCGCGGGCGCCGGGGCCGCCGGCGTCACCTCGGGCGCCTCGCTCGCCTTCTTCTCCTTCATCGGCTTCGACGCGATCACCACGGCGGGCGAAGAGGTCAAGAACCCGCGGCGGAACATCCCGATCGCGATCATGATCTGCATCGGTGTCGTCACCCTGCTGTACGTCGCCGTGGCGCTCGGGGCGATCGGCGCGCTCGGCGGCGACACGGTCGCCGGCAAGCCCGCCGCGCTCTCGCTGGTCGTCGACCACGTCACCGACTCGGCCGTCGGCGGCGGCATCATCGCCTTCGGCGCGGTCGTCGCGATCGCGTCCGTCGTACTCGCCGTGATGTACGGGCAGACCCGCATCCTGATGTCGATGTCCCGGGACGGGCTCGTCCCGGGCGTCTTCGAGCGCGTCTCGCCGAAGACCTCGACGCCGGTCGCCAACACCTGGATCGTCGCGGCGGTCTTCGCCGTCCCCGCCGCCTTCTCGTCGCTGGACGCGGTGGTGAACCTGACGACGATCGGCACGCTGGCGATCATGATCGTGGTGAATGTCGCGGTGATCGCGCTGCGTCGCTCGGCCCCCGGTTTGAAGCGCACCTTCCGGGTGCCGCTGTACCCCGTGAGCCCGGTGCTCGGCGTGGGCTTCTGCCTCTATCTGATCTGGGGCACGGGCTGGACGACGTGGGTGCAGTTCGCCGTCTTCCTCGTGGTGGGCGCTCTGGTGTACGCGCTGTACGGCCGCGGGCACTCGCGGCTCGGCAGGGCGGCAGCGCAGGCCGAGGCCGATGCCGAGACCGGGGCCGAGGTGGCTACGCCGCAGGCAGTGTGAACCAGACCGCCTTGCCGGAGTCGGTGGGGCGGTGACCGCAGGACGAGCTGAGGGTGCGGATCAGGAGCAGTCCGCGCCCGTGCTCCTGCCAGGGGTCGGGCTCCGAGGTCGGCGCGGGGTCCGTGAGGTTGCCGGGCGGCAGCGGGTTGGAGTCGTGCACCTCGACCTGGCAGCCGCTCGGCAGCAGCTCGATGACGAGCTCTATGGGCTCTTCCCCCGCCGTGTGCTCCACCGCGTTGGCCACCAGCTCCGCCGTGAGCAGCTCCGCGGTGTCGGTGTCGGCGGCCGACTCGATCTCCGTGAGAGCCGTACGCACCAGCGCGCGGGCGATCGGCACGGCTGCCGCGGTGTGCGGCAGTGCGATGCGCCACGAGGCGGGAGCGGGAGGTTCGTGCAAGGCGGGTGGTCCGTTCAGGCAGCAGGAGATCCTGCTTTCAACCGTACGAATCTTAAGCATTATGTCGACAGGGTCGTCGGTCGGGCATATCCGGGACGTCCGACCCTGGGGTTCTCCAAGTGAAAAGACGCGCATATCGGGATTTTCGTTCCCAATGAGGTGTGTGGGACGGCTCACGGGTGATGCGTCGGCGGCCCCTCTATCGCGCACTCATGACGACAGTCACGGATCGGTGATAAATTCGAAGGGCAGCGAACTCCAGCCCCAGGCCGAGGAGGCCGCACCTGATGAGTCCCTTCACCGGCTCCGCGCCCCGCACCCCCGACTGGCAGCATCTGCGGTACGAGGTCGACGACGGGGTCGCCACGGTCACGCTCGCCCGCCCCGACAAACTCAACGCACTCACCTTCGGCGCCTACGCCGACCTGCGCGACCTTCTCGCCGAGCTGTCCCGCGATAAATCCGTGCGCGCCCTGATCCTCGGGGGAGAGGGCCGGGGCTTCTGCTCGGGCGGTGACGTCGACGAGATCATCGGCGCGACCCTCGCCATGGACACCGCGCAGCTGCTCGACTTCAACCGCATGACGGGGCAGGTCGTGCGCGCGATCCGCGAGTGCCCCTTCCCGGTGATCGCCGCCGTGCACGGGGTGGCCGCCGGTGCCGGTGCCGTCCTCGCGCTCGCCGCCGACTTCCGGGTGGCCGACCCCTCGGCACGGTTCTCCTTCCTCTTCACACGGGTGGGCCTGTCGGGCGGCGACATGGGCGCCGCCTACCTGCTGCCCCGCGTCGTCGGCCTCGGCCACGCGACGCGGCTCCTGATGCTGGGCGATCCCGTGCGCGCCCCCGAAGCCGAGCGGATCGGCCTGATCAGCGAGCTGACGGACGAGGGCAAGGCCGCCGAGGCCGCGCGGACCCTCGCCCGCCGCCTCGCCGACGGTCCTGCCCTCGCGTACGCGCAGACCAAGGCGCTGCTCACCTCGGAACTTGACATGCCTCTCGCGGCGGCCGTCGAGCTGGACGCGGCGACCCAGGCACTGCTCATGAACGGCGAGGACTACAAGGAATTCCACGCCGCCTTCACCGAGAAGCGGCCGCCGAAGTGGCAGGGGCGCTGATGATGCCCGAGCCCACGCGTGGTGCGGCACACCGCATCGGCGTCATCGGCGGTGGGCCCGGCGGGCTCTACGCCGCGGCGCTCCTCAAGCGGCTCGACCCGCGGCGCGAGATCACCGTCTGGGAGCGCAACGCCCCCGACGACACCTTCGGCTTCGGAGTCGTCCTCTCCGACGAGACGCTCGGCGGCATCGAGCACGCCGACCCCGTCGTGTACGCCGCGCTCCAGGCCGAGTTCGTCCGCTGGGACGACATCGACATCGTCCACCGCGGCAGCCGCCACACCTCCGGCGGGCACGGCTTCGCGGCCCTGGGCAGGCGCCGCCTCCTGGAGATACTGCACGAGCGGTGCCGCGACCTCGGCGTCGACCTGCGCTTTCGCTCCGACGCTCCGCCCGCCGCCGAGCTCTCGGCCGCGTACGACCTGGTGATCGCGGCCGACGGCGTGCACAGCCTCACCCGCGACGCGTACGCCGACGTCTTCGCGCCCAGCATCGAGACGCACCGCTGCCGCTACATCTGGCTCGCCGCCGACTTCGCCTTCGACGCCTTCCGCTTCGAGATCGCCGAGACCGAGTACGGCGTGATGCAGCTGCACGGCTACCCCTACGCGCCCGGCTCCTCCACCGTCATCGTCGAGATGCGCGAAGAGGTCTGGGAGGCGGCGGGGTTCGCGGAGCTCGACGAGCAGGAGTCCACCGAATGCTGCGCGAAGATCTTCGCCGACGCGCTCGGCGGGCGGCCCCTGCGCGGCAACAAGTCCGCCTGGACCACCTTCCGCACGGTCGTCAACAAGCGCTGGTCGCACGGCAATACGGTGCTCATCGGCGACGCCGCCCACACCGCCCACTTCTCCATCGGCTCCGGCACCAAGCTCGCCGTCGAGGACGCCCTCGCGCTCGCCGCCTGTCTGGAGGAGCAGCCCGACATCGCCGGGGCCCTCGCCGCGTACGAGACGGAGCGCCGCCCCGTCGTCGAGTCCACGCAGCGCGCCGCCCGCGCCAGCCTGGAGTGGTTCGAGCGGCTCCCCGACTATCTGGACCAGCCGCCACGGCAGTTCGCGTTCAACCTGCTCACCCGCAGCCGCCGCGTCACCCACGACAATCTGCGGCTGCGCGACGCCCACTTCACCGAGGCCGTCGAGCGCGACTTCGGCTGCCCCGATGGCACGCCGCCGATGTTCACGCCCTTCCGGCTGCGCGGCCTGACCCTGCGCAACCGCGTCGTCGTGTCGCCGATGGACATGTACTCCGCAGTGGACGGCGTCCCCGGCGACTTCCACCTCGTCCACCTGGGGGCAAGGGCCCTGGGCGGCGCGGGACTCGTCATGACCGAGATGGTGTGCGTCAGCGAGCGGGGCCGCATCACCCCGGGGTGCGCCGGGCTCTACACCGATGAACAGGCCGACGCCTGGCGGCGGATCACCGGCTTCGCGCACACGCAGGCGCCGGGCACCGCGATCGGCGTCCAGTTGGGCCACTCGGGCCGCAAGGGCTCGACGAAGCTGATGTGGGAAGGCATCGACGACCCCCTCGACGACGGCAACTGGCCGCTGGTGGCGCCTTCTTCACTCCCGTACAAGGAGAGCAGCCGGCGCCCGCACGAGCTGGACCGGGCCGGACTCGACGAGATCCGGGAGCAGTTCACGTCCGCCGCGCGGCGAGCGGAACGGTGCGGCTTCGACCTGCTCGAACTGCACTGCGCGCACGGCTATCTGCTGTCCGGCTTCCTCTCGCCGCTCACCAACCGGCGCACCGACGCGTACGGCGGCCCGCTCACGAACCGGCTGCGCTTCCCCCTCGAAGTCTTCGACGCCGTACGGGAGTTGTGGCCGGGCGACAAGCCGATGACCGTCCGGATCTCGGCCACCGACTGGGCCGACGGCGGCACCACGGCGGACGACGCGGTCGAGATCGCCCGCGCCTTCGCCGCGCACGGGGCCGACGCGATCGACGTCTCCACCGGCCAGGTCGTCTCCGACGAGCGCCCCGCGTACGGCCGCTCCTACCAGACCCCGTACGCCGACCGCATCCGCAACGAAACCGGCATCCCCGTCGTCACCGTCGGCGCCATCTCCTCCTGGGACGATGTCAACTCCCTGATCCTGGCGGGCCGTACGGACCTGTGCGCGCTCGCGCGGCCGCACCTGTACGACCCGCACTGGACGCTGCACGCGGCGGCCGAGCAGGGGTACGCGGGACCGGGCGTCAACTGGCCACTGCCCTACCGGGCGGGCAGCCGCCGCCCGCAGACCGGGCGTACGGACGGCCCCAAGCCCCGCCTAACGCTGGGGAGTTGAGGGGTCGGGGGTCGCGAACCGTGCCCCCGCCTCCCGCAGCCGCTCGTCGAGCGCCGCGAACACCTCCGCGGACCGCTCGCCCGGCCACCCGTCCGGCAGCAGCTCCGCCGGCAGGCCCGGATCGGCGTACGGCAGCCGGCGCCAGGAGTCCAGGGCGAGGAGATAGTCACGGTAGGCCGCGTCCGGGGGCGTGTCCGTGCGGCCCTGCCAGGAGCGGAGCACCGGCTCGTGCCGGTCGAGGAACGCCTCGTGCTGCTTGGCGATCGCCGCCAGGTCCCACCACCGGCCCACCGCTTCGGACGTCGCGGCGAAGCCCAGGTGCTCGCCGCGGAACAGGTCTACGTACGCGGCGAGTTGGAGGCGTTCCAGGGTGTGCCGGGTCTCTTCGTAGAGGTGTGCCGGGGCGATCCACACCCCCGGAGCGGCCGTCCCGAAGCCGAGCCCGGCCAGCCGGGAGCGCAGCACATGCCGCTTCTGGCGTTCCGACTCCGGTACGGAGAAGACGGCGAGCACCCAGCCGCCGCCCTGCCGCGCGGCCGGGGGATTCGCGTAGATGCGGCGGTCGCCGTCGTCCAGGAGCTGTCGCGCGTCGGGCGAGAGGGCGTACCCCGCGGCGCCCGCCGCGGTCCGCGCGGGGACCAGCAGGCCGCGCCGCTTGAGCCGCGACACGGACGAGCGCACGGACGGGGCGTCCACGCCGACGGGGGCGAGAAGCCTGACCAGCTCGGCGACGGGCACCGGGCCGGGGGCCGCACGCCCGTAGGCGCCGTAGAAGGTGACGATCAGGGACCGGGGAGTGTGCTGCTCGGACACGTGATCACTCTACGTGCCCGGGCTCCCGCAGCCGGAACCGCTGGAGCTTGCCCGTCGCCGTACGCGGAAGGGCGTCGAGGAAGACGATCTCGCGCGGACACTTGTACGGCACCAGCTCGCTCTTCACGAACGCGCGCAGCCGTTCGGGATCACGGGCCGTGCCCGCGCGCGGCACGACGTACGCCACGACGATCTGGCCGCGCAGCTCGTCGGGCCGCCCCACCACCGCCGTCTCCTGGACGTCCGGGTGCCGCATGAGCGCCTCTTCGACCTCCGGTCCGGCGATGTTGTACCCGGCGGAGATGATCATGTCGTCCGCGCGCGCGACGTACCGGAAGTAGCCGTCGGCGTCACGGACGTACGTGTCGCCGGTGACGTTCCAGCCATGACGTACGTACTGCAACTGCCGCTCGTCGCCCAGATACCGGCAGCCGACGGGCCCGCGCACGGCGAGAAGACCCGGCTCGCCGTCCGGCACCGGAGCCCCCGAATCGTCGACCACGCGCGCGTGCCACCCGGGCACGGGCCGCCCCGTGGTGCCGGGCCTGATCTCCTCGTCCGCGGCCGAGATGAAGATGTGCAGCAGCTCGGTGGCGCCGATGCCGTTGATGATGCGGTGCCCGGTGCGCTCGTGCCACGCCTGCCAGGTGGTGGCCGGCAGATTCTCCCCGGCGGAGACGCACCGGCGCAGCGTGGAGATGTCGCACGCGTCCGGCTTGCCCAGCTCGTCGAGCATCGTGCGGTACGCCGTCGGGGCGGTGAAGAGAACGGTGACACCGTGCTCGGCGATGGCGGGCAACAGCTGCTTGGGGCCCGCCTGTTCGAGCAGCAGCGACGAGGCGCCGACCCGCAGCGGGAAGATGACGAGGCCGCCGAGCCCGAAGGTGAAACCGAGCGGCGGGCTGCCCGCGAAGACGTCGTCGGGCCCCGGCTTCAGGACGTGCCGCGCGAAGGTGTCGGCGATGGCGAGCACATCGCGGTGGAAGTGCATGCACCCCTTGGGGCGCCCGGTGGTGCCGGAGGTGAAGGCGATGAGCGCGACGTCGTCGGCGGAGGTGTCGACCGGTTCGTACACATCGGGCTGCCGGCCGGCCCGCGCCAGCAGATCGTCGCTCCCCTCCCCGCCGAAGACGATGACGTTCAGGCCGGGAATCCCGGCCTTGATCAGATCGTCCACCGCACGGACGTCGCACAGCGCGTGGCTGACCTCGGCGATCTCGCACATCGTGGCCAGCTCCTGCGAGCGCTGCTGGGCCAGGACCGTCACCGCGACCGCGCCCGCCTTCATCACGGCGAGCCAACAGGCCGCGAGCCAGGGCGTGGTGGGCCCGCGCAGCAGGACGCGGTGTCCCGGCAACACGTCGAGCTCTTCCGTCAGTACGTGCGCGATCCGGTCGACGTTCCGCTGCAGCTCGCCGTACGTCCAGGCCTCACCGGACCCCGAACGGAACGCCGTACGCCCCGCGCCGAGCCGCTCCACCGTACGGTCCAGCAGCTCGGCGCCACAGTTGAGGCGCTGGGGGTAGTGCAGTTCGGGGCGGTCGTGGACGAACGCGGGCCACTGCGCCGGCGGAGGGAGGTGGTCGCGGGCGAAGGTGTCGATATGAGCCGATGGGTGGAGTCGGGGTGCACTCTTGGCGTCCACAGTGGGTCGCCCCCTTGCCGTTCGGATTGCCGTTCGGGCTTGTGGTGAGCTCGCACAACGAGCGTATCGTGATGGTGACGACAGTCAACGGTCCGCGATAGAGGAGGGGCCTGGCATGACGGCATTCTCGCTCAATCCAGAACAAATCGCCTGGTGTGCGGAGCTGCGCACGCTGGCCGATGAGCGGTTGCGGCCACTGGCGGAGAAGGGCGAGCCGGGCCATGTGAACCGTCCGCTGGTGGCGGCCCTTGGCGAACTGGGCCTGCTGGACGGCCTGTTCGGTGGGGGTGACGGTCCTGCGGGCGGCGGCGCCCTCGGCCTCTGCCTCCTCCGCGAGTCACTCGCCCACGCCTGCACGGAGGCGGAGACGGCGCTGGCCCTGCAGGGGCTCGGCGCGCATCCGGTGGCCGAGTACGGGTCGGCGGCCCAGCGGGAGCGGTGGCTCACGCCTGCCCGCGCCGGGCGGGCGGTGGCGGCGTTCGCGCTCTCGGAGCCGGGCGCGGGCTCGGACGCGGCGGCGCTGGCGCTGCGGGCGGAGCGGGACGGTTCCGCGGGGTCCGCCGGCTGGCGTCTTACGGGGGAGAAGTGCTGGATCTCGAACGCGCCCGAGGCCGACTTCTACACGGTCTTCGCCCGTACGACCCTGGACGCGGGGGCGCGCGGCGTCACCGCGTTCCTGGTCCCCGCCGACCGGGCGGGGCTGACGGGCACCCCTCTCGAGATGCTCTCCCCGCACCCGATCGGCGCCCTCGCCTTCGACGGCGTACGCGTCACGGCCGATGACCTGTTGGGCGAGCCGGACCGCGGCTTCCGCGTCGCCATGACGACGCTGAACCGCTTCCGCCCCAGCGTCGGCGCCTTCGCTGTCGGCATGGCGGGCGCGGCGCTGGACGCGGCGCTGGCTCATACGGCTGGGCGGGACGCGTTCGGCGGCAAGTTGAGTGACCTACAGGCGGTGTCGCATCAGGTCGCGGAGATGGCGACGCGGACGGAGGCGGCTCGGCTGATGGTGTACGCGGCTGCGGCGGCGTACGACAGGGGCGAGCCGGATGTGGCTCGCCGGGCGGCGATGGCGAAGCTGTTGGCCACGGAGACGGCGCAGTTCGTGGTGGACGCGGCGGTTCAGTTGCACGGGGCGTGCGCGTTGCGGCGCGGGCATCTGCTGGAACACCTGTATCGGGAGGTGCGGGCGCCGCGGATCTATGAGGGGGCGAGTGAGGTGCAGCGGGGGATTATCGCGAAGGATTTGTATGCGGGTGCGGCTACGAACGAGTGACTCTTCC
>NZ_SRIC01000285.1 GCF_004684775.1 Streptomyces sp. MZ04 | reverse complement strand
AACGCATCCACAGAAGGCCCGGAAGCCCTCCGAGCCCGACGCCGCCCACCCCCACTGGTGGTGGCAGAAGCCTGCTCAGGCACGGAGACCCCGGCACCCACCGAGGCATCGGAAGCCTGGGGAGCAACGGCGGCAACCGCCCCGCCCCCCGCCCCCATAGGCACCTCAAGCACATACGCACTGCCGCTCATCCCCGGCACTTCATGCGTCTGCAGCACGCCTCCGTGCGCCCGCACGATGCCCCGCACGATCGGCTCGTGCACCGGGTCTCCGCCGGCGTAGGGCCCCCGCACCTCGATGCGTACGACCTCACCGCGCTGAGCCGCGGCCACGACGATCGTCGAGTCCACGTACCCACCGGCGGCCGGGGCCGAAGCGCCCGCGCCCGTCCGGGCGTTCCCCGTGGCGTCGATCCCCGCGACATCGGCGACCAGATGGGCCAGGGCCGTGGCGAGCCGCCCCGGGTCGACCTCGACCTCCAGCGGCGGCGCGTGCACAGCGAACTGCGCGCGGCCGGGCCCGATCAGCTCGACCGCGCCCTCCACACCACTCGCGACGACGGCATCGAGCATGACCTTTGAACAAGCGAGCTGATCGGCCCCGGAGTCGAGCAGCTGGAACCCCAGCACATTGTCGACAAGCGTGGTGATCCGCGCGTACCCGGCGGAAAGATGATGAAGAACCTGATTCGCCTCGGGCCACAACTGCCCGGCGTCATCCGCGGCCAGAGCCGAAAGCTCGCGCCGCAGCTCGTCCAGCGGACCCCGCAACGACGAGCCGAGCACGGCGAGCAGCTGCTCGTGCCGCGCGGCCAGCGCGTCGTAGCGCTCCTTCTCGCTCTCGGCCAGCGCCTCGAAGCGGTCCTTCTCGCGCTCGGCGAGCGCCGCGTACCGCTCCTGCTCGGCGGCCGCCTCCTCCGCGCGCTGCTCGGCGGCGGCGGCGAGTTCGGCGGCGTGCAGCTCGGTGGCGGCCTTGAGCTCCTCCGTCCGCCGCTCCGTCGCGGCCCGCATCTCCTCGGCGTGCTGCGCGAGCGCGGCCTCGTGCTCCTCGGCGAGGGCGTCGTAGGGCCGCCGGTCGGTGAACGTCATCACGGCGCCGACGAGCTGGTCGCCGTCCCGCACCGGAGCCGTCGTCAGGTCGACCGCGACCCGGTCGCCGCTCTTGGACCACAGGACCTGCCCGCGCACCCGGTGCTTGCGCCCCGAACGGAGCGTGTCGGCGAGCGGGGATTCGTCGTACGGGAAGGGCTCACCGTCGGCGCGCGAGTGCAGCACGAGGTGGTGCAGCTCCTGCCCACCCAGATCGCTGGCGCGGAAGCCCAGTATCTGCGCGGCGGCGGGGTTGACGAGAACGACCCGCCCCTCGGTGTCCGTGCCGACGACACCCTCGGCGGCGGCCCGCAGGATCATCTCGGTCTGCCGCTGGGAACGCGCGAGTTCGGCCTCGGTGTCCACGGCGCCCGAAAGGTCGCGGACGACGAGCATGAGCAACTCGTTGCCGGTGTAGCCGTAATTGTCGTAGGCGTCCCGGATGTCCTCGAGGTTCGAGCTGGTGACCTCGACCGGGAACTCGCTGCCGTCGGTGCGCCGCGCGGTCATCCGCTTCGGCTTGGTCCGCCCGCGCTCGTCGATGGAGTCGGGCCTGCGCATCGATCCGGGAATCAGCCGGGAGTCGAACTCCGGCAGCAGATCGAGGAGCCCGCGCCCCACGAGGGCGGTGCCCGGCGCTTCGAACGCCTCCAGCGCGATCGCGTTCGCGTTCACGACGGTCCCGTTGGCGTTGACGAGGACCAGCGCGTCCGGGAGCGCGTCGAGTATCGCTGCGAGGCGAGCAGCGCCTCGGGATGGCCTGCTGCTCACGACGACGCTTCCTCCCTGATTACCACTGCTTGCCGACCCGCTCAGGCCATCTTGCCCCTCGGCCCGTGGCGTGTCACGGGAGGGAGTCTACGGGGAGTGGTTGTGCGCGCGAGGCCGGATGAGAGGGAGGTCGCACGCAGAAGATGTGAGCGGGGAATGAAGACGGATGAACGCAAGACCCTCTTGAGCTAGGCCGTGACCTCGGGCAACACCGGTACGAGCCGGTCCCATCGGCCGGTCTCGCAGCCGTTGCTGCGGTCGAACTTCGCGTCGACGGGCCGCCCGTTCCAGGTCCCGGTGATGTGGGCGGTGGCGGGACCGCCGTACTGCATCGTGCAGACAGAGTCGGCCGGCACGGGTGCGAAGGTGTCCCTCCCCCACGTCCCTTCGTCGAGCTTCGCGCACGCCTTCGCCGCGTCCCGGTGCGTGCCGCCCGTCGGGTGGCATTCCAGCTCGTACGTTCCGTCCCCCGCGCCTCCCGAGTCGGTGACCGTCACCGTGAGCCGGTCGGGGGAGGGCTCCGTGAGCGGCGTCGACAGGTGCAGCGGACCCATGTCGGCGTGGGCGGCGGCGGGCGCGGCGCAGAGCGCGGCGGCGGACGCGGCGGCGGTGAGGGCGATACGGCGCAACATGACGGGGCTCCACTGGGTGCGGGGTACCGGGTACGCGAACACGTACGGGCTCTGCCGTCTCTAACGCCGCCCGGCGCGCGACGTTGCGGGCGCGCGGGACGCTTTGCCCTGTGGGCCTGACCACTAGTACCGTGGAGTCCGCGATTGGTGACACGCCGCTCGGCTGTGTCATCATCTGCACGCACCCCTCGCGTTCGCGCAGGTGTGCAAGCTGGAGGCGTCGCCTAGTCCGGTCTATGGCGCCGCACTGCTAATGCGGTTTGGGACTTAAATCCCATCGAGGGTTCAAATCCCTCCGCCTCCGCTTCAAGATCCGAAGCCCCGGTCCTGCTGGACCGGGGCTTCGGTGCTTCCTGGCCGTGAAGCACGTTTCCGCAGGTCGCAAGGGGTGCGGCAAACGGATTTCACATGGCGGCGGCGGTCATGTAATGTTCTTCCTGTCGCCGCGAACGGGCCGAAAGGCCGGGGAGCGAAGGCAGACAAAAGAAAAAATCAAGCACTCGTAGCTTAACGGATAGAGCATCTGACTACGGATCAGAAGGTTGCAGGTTCGAATCCTGCCGAGTGCACAGCAGACCAGAGGCCCCGACGAGAAATCGTCGGGGCCTCTGGCTTTTGCGTTGACGGCAGTCGTTGACGGCAACCGTCCTAGATCGCGACGGGTGATCCGGCTAGGCCGTCATCGTCATCCGGGTCATTCGGCCCGTTGCCGTCATCCGCCGACAGGGCGTCGCCCACGCGATCGAAGGCCGCTCGCTGAGTGTCGAGTCGCACGAAGGTGTAGATGTCCATCGTCACGCGGATGGAACTGTGCCCGAGGACTTCCATGATCGTGCGAGCGTCCGCGCCCCGTTCGTGCAGGAGGGACGCGCAGGTGTGCCGAAGATCGTGAAACCGGACCTGACGGATGCCCGCCCGGTTGCTCAGCGCCTCGAACGCGCGGTTGAGGTTTCGGGGCTCGACCGGCGTCCCGTGGCGCGTGGTGAACACGAGATCCGATGCCGTCCACTTCTCACCGGCCGCCAGACGGTCGGCCCTCTGCTGAGCACGACGCGCCCGTAACGCGATCTTGCATTCCTCTGGCAGCGCGAGCCGACGCGTGGAGCGGCGGGTCTTCGTGGCGGTCAGCGAGAGCTCACCGCTGACCCGCTGGAGGCTCTGCCGGATGTTGATCACGCCGTCCGGTAAGTCGACGTCCCTCCAGGACAGCCCGAGGACCTCGCCGCGCCGCAGACCGAGCCGGACCGCCAGTTCGTACGCGGCCCACACCCGATCACCGCGAGCGGCCGCCAGGAGCTTCCTGCCCTCCTGTACCGACAGCGGTTCGATCTCTCGTTGGGTCCCCATGCTCAGCTCCACGTTTCGGGCCACGTTGCGCGGCAGGTCGTCTTCGTTCACGGCGTGCTGGAGGGCGGCCCGCAAGAGCACGAGCAGGAACCGCACCGTGCGGTCTGACGGGTACTTCTCGCAGCACTTGTGGATCGCGCAGCACCTGCGCTTGCTCTCCGGGCGGGCTTGGTCCTTGCCCTGCGCGCAGCACTGGCAGGTGCGGGCGACCTTGAGGAGGAAGGCGCGTATGTCCCGTGCGGCCAGGCGTGCGACCTTCTTCGTGCCGAGGTTCGGCAGGATGTAATTCCGGGTCAGGGATTCATAGTTGACCCACGTGCCGCGCCGGACCTTCGGGCGGGAGAAATTCTCTAACCAGTACGTCATGTACTCCGAGACCGTCTGTTTCATGACGGAAATCGGAACACCGCTCTGTGAATCCGCCTTGAGGCGGGTCAGCTTTTCGTGTGCGTCGTCCCAGCTCTTTCCGTAGACGCTGCGCCGCTTGTACGTGCCGTCAGAGGTGAGGACGTATGCCGTGCCTTCCCAGCGTCCGTCTTTCCTTTCGTAGATGGACCCTTCCCCGTTGACGTTCTTCTTCGCCTTCGCCATCAGGCGCTACCTTCTTCCGAGAGGCGTGCGATGTAGTCGTGCAGGGCCACTTCACTTATGCGCCGGGATCGGCCGATGGTGACGGAGGCCAGCTCCCGCGAGCGGATCAGGTTGTAGACCGTCCAGCGGCTCACCTGGAGGCGAGCGGCCACCTGGTCCACCGTGAGCAGGAGCGGCGGTGCTCTGTGATCGGGTAAGTCCACTAGCCCCAGTCCTCCTCCTCTGCCTTGAGCTCCGCGAGGGCCGCACGGCCTTCAATTCGGTTTTCCTCGATGGCATCGCGAATCCCTTCGGCGATCTGCACTTCTGTCTTACTGGCGTATCCGGCCTTGGCGAAGGAGAGTTCTGAGTCGACGATCAACTCCCCGACGAGTCCAAGGTGTTCCCGTAACTGATCGGTCTTGAAGTCCGTACGGGCCTGACGAAGCGCCGTCATGGTCGTGCTGTAACTGCGGCTCTTCGTAGAGAAATGGCCGCCGTAGCCGAATTGGTGAGCCCATCGACGCAACTTCAGGTCGCGATATTCAGCGAGCCCGCCGAGCCGGGCAGCCGTGCCGACGATGGATCGTGCGTGCAGTGATCCAGGAAGTTCGGCGGGAGATATCCGAAGGCCCGACCCGTGGCAGCGAGGGCAGGAACCGGCGAGGCCTGACCCGTGGCATTCTTTGCAGTAGAGGGGCCTGTGGACGATGCCCGCGTCTTCTACTCCCTTGGTCACGTACTTGGCGATGTACGAGGCCACGGCGTTCGGGATCTGCCCTTCGTCCGCCGTGTTGATCACCGGTATGGGTTGGACGTCGACTTGGGCGCCGAACCCCAACTGCCACTCCCCAGCCGGGCTGTACGGCGTGGTGAGCCGTGCCAGCGGGGCCGCCTGGTGGACCGCCGCCGAGATCAGCTCATGAGTGGCCCAACCGGGCACCGTCTCGTCCGCCGTCGCCGGGTCCAGGCGGATCACCGCGTGGAAGTGCACCAACCCGCGCCGCTGGTACTCGGCGACCTTGAAGAACGACACCCGCACCGCACGCGCGAACCCTGCTCGCATGACGCCCGCCGCTCGCGGCAGTTCCTGGCGTCGCATCAGGTCTGTGAAGCGGTGCCACAACCGGCTCGCGTGGGCGTTCCACAGCACGGCCCCGGCGTAGTCGTAGCAACCAGCGCACAGGGACTGCCCGACCAGAGGCGAGTCAGGTGAGTGCTGGTCCCAGCACGCCAGCGGACGGCCATGTTCACACTGGCCGCTGCCGCGTCGGGGGTGGCATGGGGCGTCCTCCGACAGGACGTGCACCGGCCCGAACGACGGAGCCGTGAGGGTCACGAACGCGCGAGGGTGTTCGGCGACCGACTCCGGCATACCCTTGCCGCCGACGAGGCCCGCTTTCACCAGGTGCCAGGTGTCCCATTGGTAGATCCGCGAGCACGGGGCGCACCACTCTCGGCGCCGGTTGCCGCACGGGACCATCAAGGTCGTACGGCCACCGTTGCCCAGTTCGCGGACGATCTCGCCGGTGACTGAGTCGACCAGCCGTACAGGTCCCGTCAGATGGATCGGATGGGCGCAGCCGCCGATCCGCTTTACCTCCTCCTCCCAGTGCTTGTAATCGGGAGCAAGAACCCGCTCCCACAACGCTTTCTCTGCCGCCCATTCCTTGGCCGTCACACCGGCCGGGGGCGGACCTAACTCAACATGTACTACATCTGGAAGCACGTGTTGAAGGTACACCGCTTGTGCTACATGTTGTAGGCCCTTTTGTTGGCGTGGAGGATCGATGATCGAGACCGAAGACCCAGGCCCCGCCTGGAAGTTGATCGCAGACGCCTTGCGGTCCGATGTGGCCGACGAGGTCTATCCGCCCGGCAGTCCGTTGCCCGGCGAGAACCAACTAGCCGCGCATCATGGGGTGTCCCGACCTACCGTCCGGCGAGCGATCAACGTGCTTGTCGGAGAAGGGCTGCTGACTGCCTCGCACGGTCGAGGGACGTTCGTGCGGGCGCGGCCTGACCGACGCGTGATTCTGATCAACTCAGCGGATCCGATTGACCTGTTGGCCGAGGAGTACGACCCGCTGACGCGAGGGTGGCAGCCCGGCGAAGGGGCGCGGTATGCGGATGAGCAGAGCCGAGGATTCGACCTGTCATCCGGGGTCGTGACCGCAATCGGGCGGGGCGAGGCGGAAGCCTTGGGAGTCCGCACGCTGACTCCGGGGTTCTGCCGCTACCAGGTCTGGCGATTGCGTCCCACGTACCAGGCCATTGCCGTGCAGTCGGTCATCCCCTCGCATCTGCTCGGCATCTTCAGCGAGCCGGAACCCGAGGAGCCCGCAGACCTGGACGAGCGGATGGAGGCGGGCACGGCTGATCCGGTTCGAACCGGTGAGGACGACGATCAGTACGCCCCCGATGACGTGGGGTTGGAGACTCCCGAGGAGCCAGCAGACGGTGAGGGCGAGGAAGGCGTGGAGTCCGATTACGCGCGTCTCGCCAGGCAGCGCGGACCGGTTCGGTTCGTCACGACGGTGACCGCTCGCATGCCCATCGGCGACGAGGTGGGGGATCTTGACGTAGCCACCGGCACGGCAGTCTTGGAGATCCGCCGCGTCATGACTGACACGAATGGCAGCCCCCTGGAACTCACCACGATCACGGCACCCGCCGACCGGTTCGAGGTGGCCAATGCGCCGGAATGGTTCGCCGCGACCCGATCCACCGGGGGCGACGCTGCGGCCGTGCTGAGGCTGTAGGTTCCGCAAAGTTTCTTTACAAGGTCAAGGCGCGCCTTCGGCGCGCCGGGCGGCCCTCGCCGCCTCGGCCGGGCGTGCGGCCTTCGGCCGGTCCCGTCCGGTCGGCGAGCCGCCCGTACGCCGAGACACCTAGCCTTGCAAGCAACAGCGGGCCTAAGCCTCAGCGTCCCTTCGTTCCCCTGTGGCTGGGGGCGGCAGGCCCTCACGGCTTTACCCACCTCCCCGGATCGGGGCCCGCGTCGGGCAAGGCCAGGGGGCCACTCGTTCAAATTCCGGGCAGATCCAAAGCCTGCCCGAGTTGCCGGGAAGCGTACGGCCCCCTGACCATGCCCGACCCCAACCCGGGCAGGACACCGGCCAAAGCCGCGAGTGCCGGCCGCGTGGGTACGCGCGCCTGTACTTGGGTCGAGCTACGAGAACTGGGCAGTTCACGAGGCCGGAACGGTCTTGCCTGCCGGGTCGGCCATGCTGGCGGTGAAGTACTGGAACGCCGACAGTTCATAGCCGCTGTGCCCAGTGATCCCGGCGTGCTTGAGACACCACAGTTGGGTGTCATCTCCAGCCGCCGTGTCGACGCATTGCTCTGGGCATGTGAGGCACTTGCCGATGTAGCGCACGGCGGACTCGGAATCGGCTTTCAGCGTCTATTCCGCGAAGCGGTAGATCCCGCGTGAGACGCCGCCCGCGCTCATCCGAAGGCCTCAGCGGGGAGTTGAGGGCCGTCGTCCCGATCGTCGCCCTCCGCGTCGATCAAGTCAGGATCGCCATCCGGCACGGGTAGCCGTGAGCCCCTACTGTCCGCGATCCGCTTTGTGTCGCGCAGTGCCTGGCTCATGCAGGCCAGCGTGAACCGGAGCTGATCAGCAGTGGCCTTACCGTCGTTGAGCAACTCGGCCACATGGTCGAGAAGGTCACCTGCCATGCCGAGTTGCACAGACTCGATGTTGTCCGCCACGTGGGCCAGGTAGCCGCTGCCATCGCTGGACAGGTAACACGGCTTGCCATCCGGGGTCGACCAAGGAAGCAGCCGTGCCGTGGGCGTCGTGAGCATCACGACATCACCCCCGTACCTAGCGGCAGGATCGGCACTCGGAGTCTCGCTGTAGCTTGAGTCATGTCGTCAACCTCCTGGGTTGATGGCCACGCCCCCGGGCCGTCCACCACGGTCGCGGGGGGTCTTTCTTCAGCAAGACCCTTGCGCTGAACACCTGTTGATCCCATCCCACGGCCCTATAGACCCGCCCTATATTGGAGATATGGGAGACACTCCCGAGCACCTGTGGTCGCACCCGCAGCTAGCAGCGGCGGTTACCAGTGAGGACTGGGGCGCCGTCTTTCGCACGTACCGCAAGCTCACCGGCTTGAGCCAGACGAAGCTGGGGGAACGGGTCGGCCTCGCCCAGCCTGACGTGTCCGACATCGAGCGGGAGCATCGCCGGATCACCTCCGTCGAGGTGCGGCAGCGGATCGTGGCCGGGCTCGGGATTCCGGCAGACCTCCACGCCGTAACAGCGGAGGCACGCCCGGCAGGAACCCCGGTTCCGGGGCTTTCGCTTCCGGGGCCCGCGCCAGATGAGGATCTGTTGGCCCGCGTGACGAGCGTGGTCGACTCCGCCCACCGAGTCGACGCGGCAACCCTCGATTGGCTTGACCGACTGCTCGCCGAGCACCGCCGCGCAGAAGACCACATTGGGTCACGACCACTCGTCGACGTGATGCGCCAGCAACTCCGCACCGTCGTCGACCTGTACGCGGGTGCCCGTGGCCCGCTCGCGGACCGCGTCGTACGACTCGCCTCCGAACACGCGCAGTTCCTCGCGTGGATGGCCCAGGACCAGGCGCAGTCTGCCGCCGCCCTTGCTTGGTACGACCGCTCGCACGAGTGGGCGTTGGAGGCGGGAGACGCCAACATGGCTGCTACGACTCTCAGCATGAAGGCCCACATGGCTTGGTCCGGTGGCCGCGGCACCAGGTGTGTCCGCCTGGCGGAAGCGGCCCGCTGGTCAGCACCCGGCACTTCTCTCGGGGTGCAGGGCATGGCTGCACAGATGGCCGCCAGGGGGCATGCACTCGACGGTGAGGCCGACGAGGCTCACCGGCTGCTCGATGAAGCGCAAGGGCTCATCCGCCGGACGTCCGAGCACCCCGAGGACGAGCCAGTGTGGATGTACTTCTACGACGAGACGTGGTTCACCCTGCAACGCGGCATGGCGGCACTGCACTTGCGTGACTGGCGGGAAGCCGTGGATCAGATCACGGTCGGGCTGGCCGCACTGCCGGACGAGTACCGACGCGACAAGACTTGGTACCGCGCTTGCCTCGCACACTCACTCGCCGGGGCGGGGGAATCTGCACAAGCCGCGTCAGTGGCTGTGGCGAGCGTCCCCGACGCCGCCGACATCGGGCGCCCGCACTCGTGGAACGAGCTGCACACCACGGCCGCCGTGCTGAAGCGGCGGGGTGCGAGGGAGGGCACGCAATTGGTGACCGCACTCCGCGAGTACGACTGACGGGCCGTACTGCAACCGTCAGATCGCGCTTTCTCGCATCAGCTTGATGTCTCGGGGTGATCCGCTTCTGTCGATCCTTCCTTTGCGGCAGGGGCCTCCTCGTAGGTGTAACCAGGTGGCGGAAGTGCTAGGTCCGCTTCCGGGATCGAGAGGCTCCGCCGCATCAGCAGGAGCATTTCAAGCTCAGCCTCCTCATACTTCTGCTGCCGTTCGTAGAATCCAGGGTCGTCGGGATCGTCGTATTCCCCGAAGTGGCCCCAGGACCAAGCGGCGCCGTAGGCAGCGGATGCGGCAGCCGCCACGGGGCGGTCGGCGTAGAACTCCAGCTGTGCGAGCTTGGCGAACGCATCGGACTGCCACCCTTCTGGCAACTCAGGCTCATCCGTGAAGCCGTAACCATGGTTGTAGGCGGTCCTGGCCAACGCTTTCACCGCCTCGTAAAACTCCACATACGATTGGCGGCGGTGCTCGAAGGTGCGGGCCTCGTCCTCGCGAGCCCAATGTTCGCGCTCGCGTTCTCGCTCACGAACCCAGGCGACGGTTTCACGGCGATCCGACGAGCGCTGCGTAATCAGACTGCCTGTGATCCAGGCGGCTAGATGGTTGATGTGCTTTTACGTGCTGGTCAGCCGGGTCGGGTGGTCGTAGTGGATCAGTGAACGCTTCTTTTCGGTGCTGCAGGCCCAGTTGTGCCAGATCGCCGCGTTGAGGGCCAGGAGCCT
>NZ_SRIC01000284.1 GCF_004684775.1 Streptomyces sp. MZ04 | reverse complement strand
CACCCGCCCCGAGATGCCGCCCGCCGACATCATCAAGGCGGCCCAACAACAACTGACGGACCGCTGCCTGAAACGCCAGGGCCTCACTCCGCCCCGTGCGGAAGCACCGCGGGCAGCGACGCCGGCCACCAGAGACAGCCGGGAGGAATCCCAACGCGTCGCGGACGCCCTGTTCGGCGCGGGCCGAACGGAGCTCTCGCTCACGCTCCCCACCGGCTATTCCGTACGCGCCCATACGGACGGCTGCCTGGCCGCGGCGCAGCGCACGCTCTACGGCGACCAGCGGCGCTGGTTCGAGGTCTCGACCATCGCCAACAACCTCAAGCCGGAGGCGGCCCACCGCCACCGCAGCCTCGCCTGGGTCCGCGCCCGGCACCGCACGGAGCTGTCCGACTGGCACAGCATGCGCGCACAGGCCCTGCGCCGAGCCACGGCCCAACTGTCCACCTGACACCACAGCTCACCGCGAGAACGATCACCACAAGGAGAACCCCCCGCATGATCAGCAAGCCCACGGCCCGGCTCGCCGCCACGCTCCTCGCCATCGGCACGGCCATGACCACGTCGGCCGCGGCCCAGGCGGCCTCGTGCCCGAGCGGCCAGTTCTGCGCCTGGACGGACGCCGACTTCGGCGGCCAGCGCACCAACTGGTCGGGCGACGACCACGACTGGGAGGACCCCATCCAGGACCAGGACTCCTCCTGGGCGAACCACGGCATCTCCGGCCCCGGCATCAAGGACCACGTCCAGGTCTACGAGAACCCGGGCCTGGTCGGCTTCGGCACGGTCTGCCTGGGCCCCGGCCAGGAGATCACGTCGAACGGCTGGGCCAACGACAGCGGCGACTCCCACACTTGGAAGATGGAGTGCTGATTCCGGCGCCGCCGCCTGTCGCCTCCGGCCCGTGCCGCTGAGAAACCCGAAGACCCCCAGCCATGATCGGCTGGGGGTCTTCTTCCCGGTGGGCGCGGACGGTTTCGAACCGCCGACATCTGCCTTGTAAGGGCGGACGTGGACGACAGCGAGAGCGACCAGCTCTCTCCGGCTGTAGCGGCAGCCCAGACGAATGGCGCATCTCGACTGCGCCGAGCCGTCGTTGACCGTGGCTGCCCGCACGATGTGGCACGGCTGTGGCACACGACCGCTTCGTCCCGAAGCAACTTGCGTGGGCGCTCGACCTGGGGCTGGTGAACGAGGTGGCTGAGGGTGGACTGCACCTTTGACCAAAGGGTGTTCAAGTGGGATGCATAGTCATCTTCGTCCTTTCCGAACGGGAACACCACAAAGTCGCCTTCGACAAGTACCCCGCGACTGCAGTTGCTGCACCGGACTAGGTACAGGCCCCCAGAAACGGACGGATCGTCGTCCGTCAGAGCACCCTCGACACTGCCCGTCAGTTGCAACTGACAGTGCCCCGCAGAAGACAGAGCACTTGGACCCAATGCGGCCGTCATTAACCATGGCTCCCGATTAACTCCCTTGAGTTCTCGGCAAGCTGATGCCAGAGAGCCGAGGTCGACGGAGTCTCAATGGCTGAGTCCCTCCGGGCAGGGGTTTTACAACCTGGTCTCATCCCTATCAGGCCAATCGCGAGGGACCGTCGACCTCGGCCCATCGGTCCTACTTTCGGCTGATCGGCCGTTGCGATCCGGCGTCGACCGTTACTGCTCGGGTGCACGGCGTATCGGACTCCCCAACGCGCGCCGCGAAGGACAGGCACGCGTCAACGGACTACCCACGCGGATGCCGACGCCCTCACCCGCCCAGGCCGGCTTCCGCCTCGGCGACCGTGTCGCAGACACAGAGGACTTGGTCGGCACCGGTAGCCGAGCGTGGGGAGGCGCCCACGATCCGGGAGATCGGCCGGAGCGTCGGCCTGTCGAGCCCGGCGTCCGTGGCGTACCACCTTGCCCAGATGGAGCAGGTTGGGGTCATTCCGCTTCACCGGGAGGCGTGGTTCCGGGCGGGGTATCGGTCTGCATTAGGAACGGCTGCCCCCGTGAACCGCGGTCTGCTCGCCGGTCGCTTCGGCCACGCGGAGCAATTGTCGCGGCCATCTGTATGTATTTCCTGTCCTCCGCATCGCGATGTGTGACACCGGTGGAGCCGGGTGGTACTTCTGACGCGCCCTAGAAGCGCCCCAATTGACCCTTTCGCTTATTCGTGACGACCGGATGCTGCGGATGGTTGGCGGGCCGCTTTCACAAGAGGAAGGACATTCATGAAGAAGCGCTTGGTGCTTGCCGGGTCGGCCCTGGTGGCAAGCCTCGGTCTGGGCCTGTCGGCGGTACCGGCCGTGGCGGCCCAGAACGACGTGACCATCGACTGCAACGAGAACGGGTCCCAGAACCTCATCAACGCCATCAAGGACGCGAACAACAACGGCGGCGGCACGATCAGGCTGGCCAAGCGCTGTGCCTACCGGTTCGAGACCTCTTTCGACGGCTTGAACGCCCTGCCCCCGATCACCCGCGACGTGAAGATCATTGGTGACAAGTCGACCCTGATCCGCTCCGTGCGGGGCGACGAGTTCCGAATCCTCCGCGTCGAGGAGGGCGGCAGCCTCACCCTTAAGGGCGTCACGGTGACCGGTGGGCTCCTCACCTCCGACCCCAACGACGCCGAAGGCAACGCGGACGGCGGTGGCATCGCCAACGAGGGCTCGCTATGGCTGGAGAAGAGCACGGTCATCGGCAACCAGATCACCGGCGACGGTGGCGGCATCTCCAATGAGGGCGGGTACGTCACTCTGGTGAACAGCCGCGTCCTCACGAACATCGCCTTCGACCAGGACAAAGACGCCGCTGACGGCGGCGGCATCAGCAACAACGCGGACGGCACCCTCACGATCAAGAAGTCAACCATCGCCGGCAACACCTCGGAGGAGGACGGCGGCGGCATCCAGAACCAGGGCACGCTGACCGCCGAAGGCACGCTGTTCTCCAAGAATGAGGCACGTGACGATGACGGCGCCGCCATCAACAACCTGGGCAGCGCCAAGATCAAGGACAGCAAGTTCGTTGAGAACTATGCCGGCCTCGAAGGTGGCGCCATCAACAACGACCCCTCGAACAACAACACGCTGGAGGTTACGGGCTCGTCCTTCCACCGCAACGTCGCGGGCCGTGACGGTGGCGCGCTCAACAACGAGGGCATTGCGACCCTGAAGACGAGCACGATCAAGGGCAACCAGGCCGGCCGGGACGGCGGCGGCATTAACAACGAGGAGGAGGACGCCGCAGACCCCACGGTGCTCACCCTCGAGTACACGAAGGTCACTGAGAACCGCGCTGCCCGGCATGGCGGCGGCATCAACAACTGGGTGGGTGCCGAGGTCATCCTGAAGCACAGCAAGATCTTCAAGAACCGCCCCGACAACTGTGCCGGAGCCGTCCCCGGTTGCTGACCTGAAGGTCGCCAAGCCCAGTTCTTCCAAGAAGAGCTGATCACTCGACCGTACGTGGGTGGCGCATCCGCACCAACCGCGCTCCGCCCTAACCGGAGCGGTGGCCCTGGGGCGGAGCAGAGCCAGTGCACCCCGTTTGGACCACGGACCCCGCGCAAGGCGTGAGGCCGGTAGCCTATAGCCCGCTCCGCCGCAGGTGGCCGGGGCGTGGCTGGGTTGCCCGAGCGACCTAAGGGAACGGTCTTGAAAACCGTCGTGGCGCGAGTCACCGTGGGTTCAAATCTCACACCCACCGCGCAGGTTGAAGGCCCCTGACCAGGAACATCGGTCGGGGGCCTTCGTCATGGACGCTGACCGTGGGGGACCGTCGTTCCCCGGTGTTCCCCGCTCGATCGGGCACGCCGGGGGCACGGGCGCCGTTTGATCCGTAGCGTGGGCGGCTATCGCATCTTCGGCTGTCAGTGCTGCATGGCACTCTGCCGCCATGACGACAACGACGGAGCTCACCCTCTTCGCCGACTACTTTCAGATACACGTATCCGATGCCGATTCAGACGGTGATCTAAGCGACGCGTGGACGGACCAGGCTGTTGCCGATCACCTCGCGGTTGCTCAGGATGCGCTGGGTATCGGCACGGTAGTCAATGTCAACGTATCCGTCACTGTGATGGTCCTGCCTCAGCAGCCGAGCGATGACAGCTCGGAATTCGATCACGTTGTTGAGGCCAGCCTCGATGTGTCGTCGGGTCGCCTGACGGTCCTGGGCTGCACGGATTACGCCCCCGATGCGGCTACGTTCGAGGTCGCGTCAGGCTGGAACCGCGTCCGCGTGTCCCGGGGCAACTTGGCTCGGGCAGCTCAGGCCGACGTGGACTCCGACGAGAGCCCCGAGACCACCGAGAAGATCCGTATCCAGGTGTGGGCGGCCCCGGAGTCCCCAGCGACGATCACCAAGCGATGGTCTTAGTCCGGCGAAGCCTTCGAGGGCTGGCTCGTGTGCCCGTCCTTCGAGCCGCACCTTCACCACCATCAGTTACCCACCACTCTCCCCAGCTCCCATCCCGTCCGCCGTCGACCCACACACCGTGGAGCGGGCGTGGTTCATGGCGTCCAGGTGGAGCGCGCCACTGTACGAACGACCTGGACGCCATGGGCCGCGTCTGCTCGGCTCTGCCTGGGTCGATGGCGGACGGGATGGGAGCCCACGACGCTCACCACGAACCGGCCGGCACTCGCGCACGGCGCCCCTCCCATCCCAGAGTCTGAGCGCCCCCGCCGGAGGCATGTCTTTGGCCCGCGGATAACGACCCGCCCTTGCCCGCATGCACGCAGCGCGCCGCCGGGCGCGGCCAGCCGGGGCGGAGACAGGAGGCAGGCCGCGCCGCAGAGGCGGCGCGCGCCCGCGCCGTGCGCGGGCCTTGATGAAGTAGGGAAAGTCTCACCGCGCTGGACTCTGGTGGTAGTCACTGTCGGCGTGCACGCGAACGTCCCCGCCCGCGTATGGATGAACTCGGCCAGTTGATCAGCCGGGCCACTATCGCTCTTAAGACGAGGCGCTTGGCGTGGTCGATCTCCGGGCACGGCGAGCAGACTTCAAGGCGAAGTAGGCAGTCAGCGCCGCAGTCCCAAGGGGCAGCAGCGGATAGAGAACTGCCGTCCCCCACGACGTGAAACTCCTGTCGATCACCTCAAGGCCCCACGGCGTCCTGCCAGCGGACACCACCTCTCCCGACCTGCCGTCGTAGGTCACCTTCACAGTGTCCGTATTGTCACCCACAGGTCGGCCGGAGCACTCGACGTAGCTTCCCCCTCGGCCCCCGCCTTCGAACTGGCACTGTGAAAGGCGGACCTGGACTTGGTCTCCAGCCAGTCCCAACCGCACGAGACCCAGAGCCACGGACCATGCGGTTGCCCCCATAAACAGCAAGGCGATCACGCTCCAGGGAGCGCAACGCTGTCGTACTCAACCGATACATCCTGCCGACGTTCAGCGTGGTCCCTCTGCGGGAGATCACCACCCCGCAGGTATGACGGTGGCGTACAGACCTCCTCGACGGGGGCGTCGGCGCGGCCTCCATCGCCAAGGCGTACCAAGTCCTCCGCGCGATCCTGCACACGGCCGTCGACGACGGGCTGATCGAGCGCAACCCGTGCCGGATCAAAGGCGCCGGATCAGTGACCCACACCGAGCGGCCGTTCCTCTCCGTTCCGGAGGTGTACCGCCTGGCCGACGCCGTTCCGCCCCACTGCCGCGCGCTGATCCTCCTCGCGGCGTTCTGCGCGCTCCGCTTCGGCGAGCTGGCGGCCCTCCAGCGCCGTGACATCGACCTGGAGGCCCGTACCGTCTCCGTCCGCCGCGCCTATGCCGAGACGCGCGCCGACGGCCTCACAGTCAAGGCTCCCAAGAGCGCGGCAGGTGTCCGCACCGTCGCCTTTCCGGCCTCCCTTGCCGAGGAGTTGGCGCACCACTTGGCTGAGTACGCGAGTGCCGGCCGAACTGGGCTCGTCTTCGTCGGGGCCCGCGGTGGTGTCCTGCGCCGGAACAACTTCCGGCGGATCTGGCTCCGCGCGCTCGCCGCGACCGGCCTGGGCGACGTCCACTTTCACGACCTCCGGCACACCGGCAACACCCTCGCCGCGACGGGCGGCGCCACCACGCGCGAGTTGATGCACCGTATGGGGCACTCGTCCGTGCGGGCAGCGCTGATCTATCAGCACCTCGTCAACGGTCGTGATCATGTGATCGCCGACTACGTGGACGGCCAGATCAGGAAGGTGAAGCGGCCCCCGCACGGCCCATCTGGCACGTAAGTGGCACGGCGCCGAAGAGCGGCCGCGAACGACCAAGGCCCAGGTCCCCGGATTCGCACCGGTTGACCTGGGCCTTACTCATGTCCCGAGACTGGTGGGCGCGGACGGTTTCGAACCGCCGACATCTGCCTTGTAAGGGCAGCGCTCTACCCCTGAGCTACGCGCCCGGAAGGTTTCGACAGCCTACCCTGCCGGTGGGGGTGCCTCCCAAACGCGTTCCGTGCCCGGTGTCCGCCATCAGCGAAGGCGGCAAAGTCGCGGGGTGCGGCGCGAACTAACCGACCCGTGTGTTCGTCATTAACCGGTGGGAGAATGTGACACCGGGCAAGGCGGACGACAGCACGGGAGAGGGATAGTGACGGCGACACCATCGCAGCCGTACACGCCAGACACGTCTAGCAAGTCCTATACGTCGAGCACGCCGAGCACGCCGAGCACACCGAGTACGTCGACGAGTACGTCGAGCACCTCGGATGAGGATGTGCGTCGTCGCCGCGGGAGCGTGTGGCCGCGGGGCTCCCGATCGTTCTCCCCGCACAGCCCCCGCCGCGCCTCCCGCCACAGCGCCCTGCGTGACGTCGTCACGCTCGCCTTGCTGCCCCTCCCTCTTCTCGCCATCGCCCTCCCCGCCGCCTTCGCCGGCGGCGGCACCCGGCGGTGGTTCGGGGGGCGGGGTGAGTCCATGCGGGCCGACGCGCAGGCCGCCAAGGACGCGGCGGCCGCCGCCTTCTACGAGCTGGACACCGCCCAGCGCGATCTGCGGATCTCCATCGAGACCATCGTCGCCGTCGACTCGTCGCCCGCCGCGCAGCGCGCCGTATCGGACTTCGAGGCCATGGGGCGGCGGATCGACGAGGTCAGTCACCAGTACATCAGCGCCGTGGACGCGCACGATCTCGATCGGGATGATCTCGAGGCTTCTGTCGCCGCCCGTGCGCGGGCCGAGCTGACGCAGGCCAAGGACGATCTCGACAAGGCCAAGCAGGACCTCGACCGGTTCCAGCAGGGGCTCGGGCCGCTGCTCGACAAGGCGGAGACGCAGCTCGCGCGGCTCGCCCCTGCCGTCGAGCGGGCCCGGCAGACCCTCCTCGCCGCCAGCAACGCCCTGGATGCCGTACGGGGCGCCGGGCTCAAGGCCGATGATCTGGCCGCTCGCCTCGCCGCCCTCGGGCCCGAGCTGACCAAGCTCAATCAAGGAGCCGGACAGCACGGCGTACCGGAGACGCTGCAGCGCGCCGACCGCGTGCTGCGGGACGCCGAAGCCGTGCGCGCCGAGGCCGAGCGGCTGCCCGAGCGGGCCGCCGAGACGGACCGGCGTCTGGTGTCGCTGCGTACGCGTGCGCAGGCGCTCACCACCCGCAGCGGCCAGGTCGACCCGATCCTCAGCGAGCTGCGCCGCCGCTTCACCGCCGCCTGCTGGCAGGACCTGCAGCGCGTACCGGACCAGGCCGCGGAGAACGTGCGCCAGGCCGAGGCCAAGCTCAAGGAGGCCGGACGGGCGCGCGACGAGCAGCGCTGGCCGGACGCCACGTCCCTGCTCTCCACGGTCCGCGCCCTGCTGAACTCGACGGACGAGGCGGTATCGGCCGCCGGTGACCGGCTGCGGCGGCTCAACGCGGTCGCGAAGGACCCACAGCAGGAGATCGAGCGCACCCGCTTCGCGATCCGCGACGCCCAGCGCCTTGCCATGGCGGGCCGCCAGACCCCGGAGCAGCGGCACGCCCGCCCGCTCGACGAGTCCGTCGCCCGCCTGGACCGCGCGGTGGCGTCCCTGGAGGGCCGCCACCCCGACTACTGGCACTTCCTGACCGAGACCGAGGCCGTGCGGCAGACGGTGGCACGGGTGGTGGCGCAGATCCGGGAGGAGCGGGGGCAGGGGGCGTAGCCCCGATGTTGGCGGTCCGGCCGCCGAGGGCGGATCCTGTAGATACGTACGCGGCGATCCCCCAAGGAGGCGGATATGGCCACGCATGTACTTCACCCGGGGGCGAAGGGGACGAAGCGGCCCAGGCGGCATGTGACGCTGAACGAGCACCTGCCCGTCGACCACCGCCTCAGCACCGTCTACCGCGTCGGCGCGGGCCTGATGGGACTCGTCCTGCTCGCGTTCGGCATCCTCGGCCTGATCGACAGGATCGGGTTCTTCGACACCCAGGGCGACACCGTCGCCACTCTGAACACCAACGGCGCGCTGAGCGTCCTGTCGATCTGTGTCGGGGTGCTCCTCTTCGTCGGCATGGTGATCGGCGGCAACTTCGCCTCGACGCTGAACATGAGCCTCGGCGTCCTGTTCGTCCTCAGCGGCTTCGTCAACCTCGCCCTGCTGGAGAGCGACTACAACTTCCTCGCCTTCGAGATCCAGAACGTGCTGTTCAGCTTTGTCGTCGGCGTCCTGCTGATGCTCTTCGGGATGTACGGGCGTGTCGGCTCGGCCCTGCCGCACGACAACCCGTACTGGAAGTCGCGCCACCCCGAGGCGGAGGAGCAGCACGCCGAGCACTGACCGCGCCCCTGAACAGGGAGGTCAGCCCCTGACCAGGGGCGACACCCTGCGCCCGCACACCGGAACCCCTGTGCGAGCCTGGAGCCATGTCCGACCTCACCTCAGCTTTCAGTACCGCCCTGCGGGCCCACCGCCTGGTCGCGATCGTGCGCGGCGGCGACGCGGAGGCCTCCTTCCGGACGGTCATGGCGCTCGTCGAGTCCGGTGTACCGCTCGTCGAGGTCTCCCTCAGCGGCGCCGACGCGCTCGGCGTGCTGCGCCGGGCCCGTGCCGAACTGGGCGACGAGGCCTGGCTCGGCGCGGGCACGGTGCTCACCGCGGACGACGCCCGGCGAGCCGCGGAGGCGGGCGCCAACCTCGTCGTCACGCCGGGGCTCGGCGCGGGCGTGGACGAGGCGGTGCGGCGCGGACTGCCCGTCGCCGCCGGGGTCCTCACCCCGACCGACGTGATCGCGGCCGGCACATCGGGCGCGACCGCGCTGAAGATCTTCCCCGCGTCGGCCATGGGCGGGCCTTCCTATCTCAAGGCGCTGCGGGCCCCCTTCCCCGACGTGCCGTTCGTGCCGGTGGGCGGCGTGGACGCGGTGGCCGCCGCGGAGTATCTGGCGCTCGGCGCGGTCGCGGTGGGCGTCGGCTCGCCGCTCGTCGGGGACGCGGCGGACGGCGGGGACCTGGCCGCCCTGCGCAAGCGCGCCACGGAGTTCGTGGCGGTCGCGGGGGTACGCCGATGAGCACCGGAAATGGCCTCGAGGTCCTCACCCTCGGCGAGACCATGGTCGCCCTGCGCGGCAGCGGCCCGCTGAAGCTGGGCGGTTCGATGGACCTCTCGATCGCGGGCGCCGAGTCGAACGTGGCCATCGGCCTGACCCGGCTCGGGCACACCGCGGGCTGGGTGGGCGCGGTCGGCGACGACGAGGCGGGCGAGCTGGTGCTCCGTACGCTGCGTGCCGAGGGCGTCGACGTGCGGGGCGCGACGCGTGACGCGGGCGCGCCCACCGGGCTCATCCTCTTCGAACCGCGGCTGCCCGAAGTGACCCGCGTGCACTACTACCGTGCGGGCTCCGCCGGTTCACGCATCGCGCCGGACGCGGTCGAGCGGGCCTTCGCCGTCGGCCCGGCGCCGCGCGTACTGCACCTGACCGGCATCACCCCGGCCCTCGGCCCGTCCGCCCGGGACGCCTGCCTGCGCGCCCTCGAACTGGCCCGGGAGCACGGCACGACGGTCTGCCTCGACGTCAACTTCCGCTCCAGGCTGTGGAGTTCGCGGGACGCCGCGGCGGTGCTTCGCTCATGGATCGCGTACGTCGATGTCCTCATCGCATCGGACGACGAACTGCCGCTGTGCGTACCGGAAGGGGTGCTGGAGGAGGAAGGGACCGCCGCATCCGCGCACGCCAAGTCGCTGCTCGGCCGCGGGGTCCGCGAGGTCGTGGTGAAGCTCGGCGCCGACGGGGCGACCGCGTACACCGCCGACGGCGAACTGCACGCGCCCGCACGTCCAGTGCGGGTGGTGGACGCGGTGGGCGCGGGCGACGCGTTCGTCGCCGGGTACCTGTCGGCGCTGCTCGACGGCGAGGACGTCGCGGGGCGGCTGGGCCGGGCGGTCACGACGGGTGCGTTCGCGGTGGCGTCGCACGGGGACTGGGAGGGCGCGCCGACCAGGGCGGAGCTGGGGCTGTTGGGGGC
>NZ_SRIC01000283.1 GCF_004684775.1 Streptomyces sp. MZ04 | reverse complement strand
GCGTGGGGAGGAACGTTCGGCCGCCGGAGGCCACTGCTAGCGGAGGAACGCTGCTGGGACTCCCGCGTCCACGGGTATGTGGAGGCCCGTGGTGTGGGAGAGGTCGCCCGCCGTCAGGGCGTACACCGCGTTGGCCACGTGTTCTGGGAGTACCTCCCGCTTCAGGAGGGTGCGTTGGGCGTAGAACTCGCCGAGGTTCTCCTCCGGGACGCCGTAGACGGCGGCCCGCTTCGCGCCCCAGCCGCCCGCGAAGATTCCTGAGCCGCGGACCACGCCGTCCGGGTTGATGCCGTTCACCCGGATGCCGTCGGAGCCCAACTCGGCTGCGAGGAGGCGTACTTGGTGGGCCTGGTCGGCCTTTGTCGCGGAGTACGCGATGTTGTTGGGGCCCGCGAACACCGCGTTCTTCGAGGCGATGTAGATGATGTCGCCGCCCAGGTTCTGGTTCCTCATGATGCGGGCCGCCTCGCGGGAGACCAGGAACGAACCGCGGGCCATGATGTCGTGCTGAAGGTCCCAGTCCTGGGTCGTTGTCTCCAGGAGGGGCTTGGAGATGGAGATGCCCGCGTTGTTGACCACCAGGTCGACTCCGCCGAATGCGAGCACGGCGGACTGGAAGGCTTTCGCGATCTGGGCCTCGGATGTCACGTCGGTCGTGACGGCGACCGCCTTGTCGGGGCCGCCCAACTCTGCTGCCACGCGCGCCGCGTTGGCCGCATCGAGGTCGGCCACCACCACGCAGGCGCCCTCCGCCACCAGGCGGCGCGCGATCGCCTTGCCGATGCCGCTGCCCGCACCTGTCACCAGGGCCACGCGCGTCGCTAGGGGCTTGGGCTTCGGGAGGCGTTGGAGTTTGGCCTCCTCCAGGGGCCAGTACTCGATGCGGAATTTCTCCGACTCGGTGATGGGGGCGTATTCCGATACCGCCTCGGCGCCGCGCATCACGTTGATCGCGTTGATGTAGAACTCGGACGCCACGCGGGCCGTCTGCTTGTCCTTGCCGAAGCTGAACATGCCGACGCCGGGGACGAGGACGATCGCCGGGTCCGCGCCGCGCATGGCGGGGGAGTCCGGGGCGGCGTGCCGTGCGTAGTAGGCGGCGTACTCCTCGCGGTAGGCCGTGTGCAGTTGGTCGAGGCGGGTGACCGTCTCGTCCAGCGGGGCGGTCGGTGGGAGGTCCAGGACCAGGGGCCTGATCTTGGTGCGGAGGAAGTGGTCGGGGCAGGAGGTGCCGAGGGCCGCGAGGCGGGGGTGCTCTGTGCTCGCCAGGAAGTCGAGGACCACGTCAGAGTCTGTGAAGTGGCCTACCTGCGGCTGGTCCTGCGAGGTGAGCGAGCGGATGTGCGGGGCCAGTTCGGCCGCGCGGCGGTGGCGCTCGGGGGTGGGCAGTGGTGCGTACTCGGCGCGTGCGGGACCGAACGGGTCGGTCTTGCCCCGGTCGGCCAGGAACGCTTCCGCGGTGCGGATGATGCGCAGGGAGTTGCGCTCGCACTCTTCGGCGGAATCGCCCCAGGCCGTGATGCCGTGCCCGCCGAGCACGCAGCCGATGGCCTGAGGGTTGGACTTCTTCACCTCGGCGATGTCCAGGCCCAGTTGGAAGCCGGGGCGGCGCCAGGGGACCCAGGCCACCGTGTCGCCGAAGCATTCGGCGGTCAGCTTCTCGCCGTCCGCCGAGCAGGCCAGGGCGATGCCCGAATCGGGGTGCAGATGGTCCACGTGCGCCGCGTCCACCAGAGCGTGCATCGCCGTGTCGATGGACGGTGCCGCGCCGCCCTTGCCGTGCAGGCAGTAGTCGAAGGCCGCGACCATCTCGTCCTCGCGGTCCACACCCTCGTACACATCCTTGAGGGCGTGCAGCCGGTCCAGGCGCAGGACCGCGAGGCCCTTCTCGGTGAGCGTGCCGAGGTCGCCGCCCGAGCCCTTGACCCACATCAGTTCGGTCTCGGTGCCCGTCACCGGGTCAGCTGCCGTGCCCTTCGCCGACGCGTTGCCGCCCGCGTAATTGGTGTTGCGCGGGTCGGCGCCCAAGCGGTGCGCGCGGTCCAGGAGTTCCGTGATCACTTTGTGCTGCACCATGTCGCTCATGCCCCCCATCCGGCCTGCTCGCCGCCGACCCGGTCCTTGACGATCTGCTCCTGCCAGCCTGACCGGTGATATGCCTCGATGGGATCCGGGTCGAGCCCCGAGTCCTCCCTGACTTCTGCCAGTAGGGGTCGGACGTCGGTGTTGTACGCGTCCATCAGCGCCGCGTTGGCCGCGAGCACATCGCCGTTCCGCTGGGCCTCGGCCAGCACGTCCGCGTCCACGAGCAGGGCCTTGGCCGTGGCCTCCTGCACATTCATCACCGAGCGGATGATCGCCGGGATCTTCGCCTCGATGTTGTGGCACTGGTCGAGCATGAACGCGATGTCCCCGGCGAGGCCTCCGCCGCGGACCACCTCGTACATGATCCGGAAGAGCTGGAAGGGGTCCGCCGCGCCCGCCATCAGGTCGTCGTCCGCGTAGAAGCGCGAGTTGAAGTCGAATCCGCCCAAGCGGTCCTCGCGCAGCAGCGTCGCGACGATGAACTCGATATTGGTGCCGGGGGCGTGGTGGCCGGTGTCGACGACGACCTGAGCCTTCGGTCCGAGCTTGAGGCAGTGGGCGTACGCCGTGCCCCAGTCGGGGATGTCCGTCGCGTAGAAGGCCGGCTCGAACAGCTTGTACTCCACGAGCATGCGCTGGTCGTCGCCGAGCCGTTCGTACACGGTGCGGAGGGCCTCGGCCAGGCGGTCCTGGCGTGCGCGGATGTCGTCCTGGCCTGGATAGCTGGTGCCGTCGGAGAACCACAGCTTCAGGTCGCGGGAGCCCGTGGCGTCCATGATGTCCACGCACTCGAGGAGGTGGTCGAGCGCCTTGCGCCGGACTGCCGGGTCCGGGTTGGTGACCGATCCGAGTTTGTAGTCGTCGTCCTGGAAGACGTTGGCGTTGATCGCCCCCAACGTCAGGCCGCGCTCGGCGGCGTAGGCCGCCAGCGCCGCATAGTCGTCGACCTTGTCCCAGGGAATGTGCAGGGCCACGGTGGGGGCCACGCCGGTGTGGGCGTGCACCCGGGCGGCGTCGTCCAGTTTCTCCCGGGTCGTGCGGGGGACGCCTGGCTGCGCGAAGACCTTGAAGCGCGTGCCGGAGTTGCCGTACGCCCAGGACGGGGTCTCCAGGGCCTGGGTGGTGAGTGCCGCTTTCACGGCGTCCTTGCTGGTTCCGGCGGTCATCGCGCAGCCTTCCGAAATCGGTCGAGGTGGGTCAGTTGGAGAATCGGTGCGTGCCGGAGGCCGCGGCGAAGACGGCGCAGCCGTCCTCCATCCGCAGGAACTCCGCAGAGCCGTGGCTCACTTGGGCCGCCGTGTCGGCGGGCACCCACACCTCCGCCGTGGTGTTGGCGGGGAGGGTGAGCGTGAGACGGAATCCTTCGGAGTCGGTCTTCCAGTGGGTGGTCACCGGGCCGTAGAGCGCGTCGAAACGGCCCTCCGCCTCGGTCACGCCGCCGCCCGGGCGCGGGCGGACCAGGACCTTGCGGAATCCCGGATCGGCCGGTGCGATGCCCGTGATGTTCGCGTACATCCACTCGCCCACCGAGCCGTAGGCATAGTGGTTGAAGGAGTTCATCCCCGCGTCCTGGAAGCTGCCGTCCGGCTTGATGGAGTCCCAGCGCTCCCACATCGTGGTGGCGCCCTTGTCGATCTGGTAGCCCCAGCTCGGGAAGGAGCGCTGGACGAGGAGCCGGTAGGCGACGTCAGTGTGGCCGGTCGCGGTGAGCACGGGCAGCAGGCGCGGAGTGCCGAGGAAGCCCGTCGACAGGTGCCACTCCTTGGACTTGACGAGTTCCACCAGGCGGGCGGCCGCCGGTGCGCGGTCGGCTTCGGGCAGCAGGTCCATGGAGAGGGCCAGGACGTACGCCGTCTGCGTGTCGCCCTTCACCCGGCCGCCGCCGGTCACGTACGCCGCACGGAAGGCGTCCCGGACACTGCCGAACAGCTTCTTGTACGGTGCGGGATCCTTGCCCAGGGTCTCGGCCACCCGCGCGACCAGGTCGGCGCTGTGCGCGAAATAGGCCGTGCCGATGACGTCCTTGGGGGTCTCGTCCTGGATGTTGAGCCAGTCGCCGTAGCCCTCGGCGGGGCGCAGACAGCCGGTGCTGTGCTTCTCCAGGTAGTCGAGCCACTTCAGCATCGAGGACCAGGACTGCTCCAGGACGCGCTTGTCTCCGTAGGCCTGGTACAGCGCCCAGGGGACGGTCACACCGGCGTCGCCCCAGCCGGCCACGCCCTTGCCGACCGTGCCGATGAACGGGGCCACATCAGGGAAGGCGCCGTCGTCGGGCTGCCCGTCGCGCAGGTCGTCGAGCCACTTGGCGAGGAAGCGCGCCGACTCCATCGTGTACGCGGCGGTCGGAGCGAAGACGTTGATGTCGCCGGTCCAGCCGAGCCGCTCGTCGCGGGCGGGGGTGTCGGTGGGGATGGAGAGGAAGTTGCCGCGCTGGCCCCATGTGATGTTGCTGTGCAGCTGGTTGAGCATGGGGACGTTCGTCTTGAAGTCCATCGTGAACGGCGCCGACGTGTGGATCACGCGGCCCACCACCGCGTCGAGCGGTGGCTTGCCCGGGTAGCCCGTCACCTCCACGTAGCGGAAGCCGTGGAAGGTGAAGCGCGGCTCGTAGATCTCGTTGCCGTCGCCCTTGAGCGTGTAGGTGTCCGTGGCGCGCGCGGTCCGCAGATTGGTGGTGTAGATCGTGCCGTCGGGGTTGAGGACCTCCGCGTGGCGCAGCTGGACCTTCGTACCGGCCTTCCCGGAGACGCTGAGGCGGACCGCGCCGACCATGTTCTGACCGAGGTCGAAGACGAACATGCCGGGCTTCGGTTCGCTCACCTTCCGGGCGGCTATTTCGCTCTCCACGCGCGCGTGCCCGTCGATCTGTGCCACGACCGCGGCCTTGACCTTTTCTACGGCGTCGGCCGTGACCCAGTCCGAGTCGTCGAAGCCCGCGCGCGTCCAGCCCGCGGTCTCCAGGCGGGCGTCGTAGTCCTCGCCCGACAAGAGGTCTGCGGCGGTCACCGGGCCCGTGGCGGCGCGCCAGTCGGTCCCCGACAGGACCCGGTCGGTCGAGCCGTCGGTGTACGCGACCTCCAACTGGGCCAGGAACGCGGGTCGTTCGCCGTACTGATGCGGGCCGAACATGCCGACGTTCCCCGCGTACCAGCCGACCGCGACCGTCACGCCGAGCGCGTTGGCGCCGGACCTGAGCTGCCTGGTCACGTCGTACGTCTGGTACTGGACCCGCTTGTTGTAGTCGGTCCAGCCGGGCGCCAGGCGGTCGTCGCCGACGCGCTCACCGTTCAGCCAGGCGTCGTAGAGGCCGAGGGCCGTGGAGTACAGCCGCGCCCGCGCGACGGTCTTGCCCGAGGGGAGACGGAACTCGTGGCGCAGCTGGGCGGCGGGGGAGTGGCTGGGGGCGACCTTCCCCCAAGGGCCCGAACCCCACGCCGCGAGGACCTTCGCCGCCGGCCAGGAGCCGTCGTCGAAGCCGGGGGACCGCCAGTCGCCCGATGGCTCCTTGTCGGTGGTCTTCCAGGTGTCGTCGGCGGTGACGAAGCGCACGCCGTCGGCGGTCGTCAGCTCGAGCACGCCGAGCAGACCGGCGGGCCCGGCCGTGGCGTTGGTGGCGGAGACGGCGATGACCGCGGCGCCGGTCTTGAGATGGGCGGTCACGTCGACGAGCGCCGGGCGGCGCCAGTTGTCGGCGGCGCTGTCCGCCTCGGCGTGCGCCACGCGCGTGCCGTTGACGTACGCCGTGTAGCCGTCGTCGGCGGTCATGACGAGCCGCGCGCGGGTGACCCCTTCGGGGATGTCGACCCGGCCGCGGAACCAGCGGGTGGCCGCCGGCGCGCTGCTTGCGGGATCGCCCTCGGGGAACCAGATCCACGACGCGTCGTCCAGGGCGGGTGCCCCGATGAGCGAGGCGGGCGCCCCGATCCACCGGGCCGACCAGTCCGACGCCGCGGAGAGCCCGGTCTCCCACCAGGAGGGCTCGCTCCAGTCGGAGGCCTTGCCCGCGGTGTCCCAGACCCGCACCGACCAGTGGTAGCGCGTACGGGCCTTGAGTTCGGGTCCCGCGTAGGGGACCAGGACCGAATCGCCCGACGCCACCTTGCCGCTGTCCCAGACATCGGGGTCGGCGAGGCGGCCGGGGGAGGTGGCCACACGCACCTGGTAGGCGCTCTGCGCCTGGCCCTCCTCCTCGGACGCCAGCGGCCAACTCAGCCTGGGGCGCGGCACATCGAGGCCGAGCGGGTGTCTCACGTACTCGACGGTGGGTCTGTTGACGCGTAGGGCCCGGCCCGCCGCGGAGGGGGCGGCGAGGGCCGTCGGAACGGCTCCGGCGGTCACCGCCGTTCCCAGGGCGGCCGTGGCGGTGGTGCTGAGCAGTCGTCTTCTGCTGATCACAACTCGACTCCGTAACGACTCGGCGATGAATCGTTTCATGCAAGGTGAAGCTAGGGAGGGCGCTGTGTCCTGTCAAGGGGTCTTGGGGGATCCGCCTGCGCCAGGTCGCGCCGCATCAGGATTTTCAAGTCGCGCCCATTGACGCCGTAGTTGGCGCGGGTTTAGCTTCCCTGAAAATTGATTGAAACCTTTCACGCCGGGTGTCCGGCGTGTGACTCCCGGCGTCCGTTTCCCGGCGCCCCTTTCCCGATGCCACATGCCCTTCGTGACCGATCGGTGCTACCTATGAGAGAGCCCCCCGTCCTGGCCGTGCAGGGCCTGAGCAAGTCCTTCGGGGCCGTGCGCGCCCTGCACGACGTCTCCTTGGAGCTGTACGCCGGTGAGGCGCACGCCCTCGCGGGCGAGAACGGCGCCGGGAAATCCACCCTCATCAAGACCCTCGCCGGGGTCCACCGGCCGGACGCGGGAGGGCTTTCGCTCGACGGCCGCCCGGTCGTCTTCCACGGCCCCGGCGACGCCCGGGACGCGGGCGTCGCCGTCATCTACCAGGAGCCGACACTCTTCCCCGACCTGTCCGTCGCGGAGAACATCTTCATGGGGCGCCAGCCCCGCCGTTCGCTCGGCCGCGTGGACCACAAGGCCGTGCACGCCGCGGCAGGCGCGCTCTTCAAGCGCCTTGCCGTGGACCTCGACCCCGAACAGCCCGCGCGCGGCCTGTCCATCGCCGACCAGCAGATCGTCGAGATCGCCAAGGCGCTCTCCTTCGACGCCCGGGTCCTGATCATGGACGAGCCGACCGCCGCGCTCACCGGCAGCGAGGTGGCCCGCCTCTTCGGCGTCGTCCGAGCCCTGCGCGAACAGGGCGCGGCGGTCCTGTTCATCTCGCACCGCATCGAGGAGATCTTCGAGCTGTGCCAGCGCGTCACCACGCTGCGGGACGGCGCGCTGATCGCCAGTGAGCCGCTCGAGGGCGTGACGGAGGACGATCTCGTACGCCGCATGGTGGGCCGCGACCTCGACGAGCTCTACCCGAAGCAGGACACGCGGGTGGGCGAAGTCGCCCTCAGCGTCCGCCGGCTGACCCGCGAGGGCGTCTTCACCGATGTGTCGTTCGACGTGCGGCGCGGCGAGATCGTCGGCCTCGCCGGGCTCGTCGGCGCCGGGCGCAGCGAGGTCGCGCGGGCCGTGTTCGGCGTCGACCGGTGGGACGCCGGGACCGTCGAGGTGCAGGGGCGGGCGCTGGTCAACGGCGCTCCCAGCACCGCCATGGCGGCCGGGCTCGCGCTCGTCCCCGAGGACCGGCGCGCCCAGGGCCTGGTGATGAACATGTCGATCGAGCGCAACATCGGCCTCACCGGACTGCGTACGACGGTGCGCGGGGGCCTCATGGACCGGGGCGCCGAGCGCAGCCGCTCGCTCGACTGGGCGGTGCGTCTTCAAGTGAAGTACGCGCGGATCGCCGACGCGGTCGGCACCCTGTCCGGCGGCAACCAGCAGAAGGTCGTCCTCGCCAAGTGGCTTGCCACCCGCCCCCAGGTGCTGATCGTCGACGAACCGACCCGCGGCATCGACGTCGGCACCAAGGCCGAAGTGCACCGTTTGCTTTCCGAACTCGCCGCCGACGGTGTCGCGGTCCTGATGATCTCCTCCGACCTGCCGGAGATCCTCGGCATGGCCGACCGGGTCCTCGTCATGCACGAAGGGCGGCTCACCGCCGAGATCCCGCGCGCGCGGGCGACGGAGGAGACCGTGATGGCGGCGGCCACCGGGAGGGCGGCATGAGCGTGACCACACAGAGCCCCGCACCCGCCGTGGACCCGGCGAAGGCCGCCGGGACCCGCCTGGTGGACCGCGTCTTCAAGATGCGCGAACTGGCCATCCTGCTGGTCTTCCTGGTGATGATCGGCATCACCCAGGCGGGCAACAGCGAGTTCCTGTCCGAACAGGGCATCAAGGACCTGCTCCTGAACGCGACCATCCTGGTCCTCGTCGCCACCGGTCAGGCCCTCGTCGTCATCACCCGCAACGTCGATCTGTCGGTCGGCTCCACGCTCGGGATCAGCGCCTTCGCCGCGGGCAACCACCTCCAGGGCGGCGGCGACTCGACCGTCGCGATCCTCCTAGCCGTCGCACTCGGCGTCGGCTGCGGCCTGCTCAACGGCGCGCTCGTCAGCCTCGGCCAGGTGCCCGCGCTCGTCGTGACGCTCGGCATGCTCTACGTCATCCGGGGCGTCGACTCGATCTGGGTCGGCTCCCGGCAGATCACCGCGGCCGACCTGCCCGGCGGATACGTCGACTTCGGCTCCGGCGGGATCTCGGCGGTGCCGTACCTCGCGCTGATCGCACTCGTCGTCCTGATCGGCGTCGCGTACTACCTGCGGCACTTCCGCGGCGGGCGCGAGCTCTACGCCCTGGGCTCCAACCCCGAGGCCGCCCGCCTCGCCGGCATCCCGGTGCGCAAGCGGATCCTCGCCGCCTACACCGCCTGCGGGGCGCTCGCCGGACTCGCGGGCGCGCTCTACCTGGCCCGCTTCGGCAACGTCGACTCGGCCACCGGCAACGGCTACGAACTCACGGTCGTCAGCGCCGTCGTGGTCGGCGGCGTCGTCTTCACCGGCGGCTCCGGCAGCGTCTACGGGGCGGCGCTCGGCGCCCTCCTGCTGACCTCCATCAACAGCGTGCTCCCCGCGCTCGGCGTCAGCTCCGTGTGGGTGCTCGCCATCAACGGCGTCCTGCTCGTCCTCGCCATCGCCGTCGACCGGATCGTCGCCCTGCGCGTCGGCAAGGCCCTGAAGACCAAGGCCCTGAAGACCAAGGCCCTGAAGACCAAGGCCTTGAAGAACAGGGCCGCATCGAACAGAAGGACTGGCCGCCATGGCTGACTTCAACCGGCTCACGCTCACGCGCGCCGTCCGCTGGGACACCGTTGTCGGCGCCCTCCTTGTCGTGCTCCTCCTGATGTCGTTCTCCTTTGTCGACGGTTTCGGGAACGCGCTCAACCTGTCGTTCCTCATCGGCAATACGCTGCCCATCGCCCTGATAGCGCTCCCGATGACGCTCCTCGTGGTCTCCGGAGAGATCGATCTTTCGGTGGCCTCAACGGCAGGGCTCTCCGGAGCGGTGATGGGCGCCCTGTGGAACGCGGGCATGGCCATTGAGACGATCATTCCGCTGGTCCTCGTCATCGGAGTCGTCTGCGGACTCGTCAACGGTCTTCTGGTGACCCGGCTCGGACTGCCCTCGCTCGCCGTCACCATCGGCACGATGGCCGCCTACCGGGGCATCGCGCAGATCGTGCTCGGCTCGGACGCCGTCACCGACTTCCCCGCGCAGTACCTGGACTTCGCGGCCGGACGCGTCGGCGACACCTTCCTGCCGTACGCCTTCCTGCCCTTCCTCGCGCTCCTCGCGACCGCCGTGGTCGTCCTGCACGCCACCCCCTTCGGGCGCTCGCTGTTCGCGATCGGCGCCAACGAGGAGGCCGCGCGGTTCGCGGGGGTGCGCGTCAAGCGGCACAAGCTGTGGCTGTTCGTCGCCACCGGATTCATGGCCGCCCTCACCGGCGTCTTCTGGGCGCTGCACTACGCGAGCGCCCGCTACGACAACGCCACCGGGCTCGAGCTCTCCGTCGTCGCCGCCGTGCTGCTCGGCGGCATCGACTTCGACGGCGGCAAGGGCACCCTCGGCGGCGCCATCGCCGGAGTCTTCCTGCTCGGCGCGCTGCAGAACGCGATGAGCCTGCTCAACGTCTCCGCGCAGTCGCAGATCGTCGTCACCGGCGTGCTGCTCGTGGTGTCCGTGCTCGGGCCGCGCGTGGCCCGGCAGATCGCCGTCGCCAGGGCGGGCCGCCGCGCCACCGCCCCGGCCCGCTGACCCCTCGTACCGTCGACAAGTCCGAAAGGGACCAACGATGCTCTCTCCCCGCCGAACTCCCCGCCGAACTCCCCTCCGAAC
>NZ_SRIC01000282.1 GCF_004684775.1 Streptomyces sp. MZ04 | reverse complement strand
GAGACAGCCCGTGTGCCCCGCACCCCTCCCCAAGGCCCTGAGCCGAGCGAGGGAGTGCTCCACGTGACCATCGCGCCAGCCGAACCTGCGTCAGCGCAGACCACCGACGGTCAGCAGACCGCCGACGGCCCAGGAACCGCGCTGCTGCGTACCCTGACCGACCTCACCGCCGACCTCCCCGACGCCGACCCCGGCAGAGTCGCCGCCGCCGCGCTGCGCGGCCGCTCCGCCAGGGCGGATCTGGCGGAGCTGCGGGAGCTGGCCACCGAGGCGGCCGCGGGGCTCATCTCCGAGGACCCGGCGTACTCGAAGCTGGCGGCCAGGCTGCTGAGCATCAGCATCCGGGAGGAGGCCGATTCGCAGGGTGTGCGCTCCTTCTCCGACTCGGTCGCGGTCGGTCACCGCGAGGGCCTGATCGCGGACCGCACCGCCGCGTTCGTCGTCGACCACGCGGCGCGCCTCGACGGTCTCGTGGACTCCGCGCTCGAGGACGGCGCGGACTTCCGCTTCGGCTACTTCGGCCTGCGCACCCTGCACAGCCGCTATCTCCTTCGCCACCCGATCACCCGGCACGTCATCGAGACCCCGCAGCACTTCATGCTGCGCGTCGCGAGCGGCCTCGCCGAAGACGACAGCGCGCGCTCGGTGGACGAAGTCGCCGCCCTGTACCGCCTGATGAGCCGCCTGGACTACCTGCCGTCCTCGCCGACGCTGTTCAACTCCGGCACCCGCCACCCGCAGATGTCCTCCTGCTACCTCCTCGACTCCCCGCTGGACGAGCTGGACTCCATCTACGACCGCTACCACCAGGTCGCGCGCCTCTCCAAGCACGCGGGCGGCATCGGCCTCTCGTACTCCCGTATCCGCGCCCGCGGTTCGCTGATCCGCGGCACGAACGGGCACTCCAACGGCATCGTGCCGTTCCTCAAGACCCTGGACGCCTCGGTCGCCGCCGTGAACCAGGGCGGCCGCCGCAAGGGCGCCGCCGCGGTCTACCTGGAGACGTGGCACTCCGACATCGAGGAGTTCCTGGAGCTGCGCGACAACACCGGTGAGGACGCGCGCCGCACGCACAACCTCAACCTCGCGCACTGGATCCCGGACGAGTTCATGCGTCGCGTCGCCTCCGACCAGGACTGGTCGCTGTTTTCGCCGGCCGACGTGCCCGAGCTCGTGGACCTGTGGGGCGACGAGTTCGACGCCGCGTACCGCAAGGCCGAGGCCGCCGGGCTCGCCCGCAAGACCATCCCCGCCCGCGATCTGTACGGCCGTATGATGCGCACCCTCGCGCAGACCGGCAACGGCTGGATGACGTTCAAGGACGCCGCCAACCGCACCGCCAACCAGACGGCGGAGCCCGGCCACACGGTCCACTCCTCCAACCTCTGCACGGAGATCCTGGAGGTCACGGACGACGGCGAGACGGCCGTCTGCAACCTCGGCTCGGTGAACCTCGGCGCCTTCGTTCTGCCCTCCGGCGAGGACATCGACTGGGAGCGGCTCGACGAGACCGTCCGCACCGCCGTCACGTTCCTCGACCGTGTCGTCGACATCAACTTCTACCCGACCGAGCAGGCCGGGCGCTCGAACGCCAAGTGGCGCCCGGTGGGCCTCGGCGCCATGGGTCTCCAGGACGTCTTCTTCCAGCTGAAGCTGCCCTTCGACTCCCCCGAGGCGCGCGCCCTCTCCACCCGCATCGCCGAGCGCATCATGCTCGCCGCGTACGAGGCGTCCGCCGACCTCGCCGAGCGCAACGGCCCGCTCCCCGCCTGGGAGAAGACCCGCACCGCGCGCGGCGTGCTGCACCCGGATCACTACGGCGTCGAGCTGACCTGGCCGGAGCGCTGGGCCGCGCTGCGGGAACGTATCGCCGCGACCGGCATGCGCAACTCGCTCCTCCTCGCCATCGCGCCGACCGCCACCATCGCGTCCATCGCGGGCGTCTACGAGTGCATCGAGCCGCAGGTCTCCAACCTCTTCAAGCGCGAGACGCTGTCCGGCGAGTTCCTCCAGGTCAACGCCTACCTGGTGCAGGAGCTGAAGCGGCTCGGCGTCTGGGACGCGCAGACCCGCGAGGCGCTGCGCGAGTCCAGCGGCTCGGTGCAGGGCTTCAGTTGGATCCCGGCCGAGGTGCGCGAGCTGTACCGCACGGCGTGGGAGATCCCGCAGCGCGGCCTGATCGACATGGCCGCCGCGCGCACGCCGTTCCTGGACCAGGCGCAGTCCCTGAACCTGTTCCTGGAGACGCCGACCATCGGCAAGCTCTCCTCGATGTACGCGTACGCCTGGCAGTCGGGCCTGAAGACGACGTACTACCTGCGCTCGCGCCCCGCCACGCGCATCGCCCGCGCGGCCGGCGGCCAGAACACCGCCGCGACCGCCCCCGTGCCTGCCCAGGTCACGGCCGAAGAGGCCGTCGCCTGCTCCCTGGAAAACCCCGAGTCCTGCGAGGCCTGCCAGTAATGCCCACCCGTCGCCCGACCACCACCCCTGATGGACAGCGCTTCGCGCCGGAAGCCACCCCCACCAACGCCGAGAAGAACCTCCTCGACCCGGGCTTCGAGCTGACCCTGCGTCCCATGCGCTACCCGGACTTCTACGAGCGCTACCGGGACGCGATCAAGAACACCTGGACCGTCGAGGAGGTCGACCTCCACTCGGACGTCGCCGACCTCGCCAAGCTCTCGCCGGGCGAGCAGCACATGATCGGCCGTCTGGTCGCGTTCTTCGCGACGGGCGACTCGATCGTCTCGAACAACCTGGTGCTGACGCTCTACAAGCACATCAACTCCCCCGAGGCGCGGCTCTACTTGAGCCGTCAGCTCTTCGAGGAGGCCGTGCACGTCCAGTTCTATCTGACGCTGCTCGACACCTATCTGCCCGACCCGGAGGACCGCGCCGCCGCCTTCGACGCGGTCGAGGAGATCCCCTCCATCCGCGAGAAGGCCGAGTTCTGCTTCAAGTGGATGGACTCGGTCGAGAAGATGGACCGGCTCGAGAGCAAGGCCGACCGGCGCCGCTTCCTGCTGAACCTGATCTGCTTCGCCGCGTGCATCGAGGGCCTCTTCTTCTACGGTGCCTTCGCGTACGTCTACTGGTTCCGCTCGCGGGGTCTGCTGCACGGCCTGGCGACCGGCACCAACTGGGTGTTCCGCGACGAGACGATGCACATGAGCTTCGCCTTCGACGTCGTCGACACCGTCCGCAAGGAGGAGCCGGAGCTCTTCGACGACGCGCTCCAGACGCAGGTCACGGACATGCTCAAGGAGGCCGTCGAGGCCGAGCTGCAGTTCGCGCGCGACCTGTGCGGTGAGGGCCTCCCGGGCATGAACACCGACTCGATGCGCGAGTACCTGCAGTGCGTCGCCGACCAGCGCCTCCAGCGCCTTGGCTTCGCGCCGGTCTACGGCTCGTCAAACCCGTTCTCGTTCATGGAACTTCAGGGTGTCCAGGAGCTGACCAACTTCTTCGAGCGGCGCCCGTCGGCCTACCAGGTCGCGGTCGAGGGTTCGGTCTCCTTCGACGACGAGTTCTAGGACGTCAGACTGCCGCGGGCTGCGTGGGGCGCGGGGGACCTCACGCAGTTCGCGGTCGATCCGGCGCTCGTGGACGTACCCGACGAGCGAGGGTGCGGCCAGGAGGAGGAGGACGGTCAGGACGGTCACGTATCCGAGGAATGTGTTCATGTCCTCACTGTCGTGCGCGCCGGGCCGAGGGAGCAGTGGCAGGACTGCCACACACCATCGACTTACTGCCAAGGACGCGGCACACTGGCGGCATGCTGAAAAACGTGGCCGTGGTGCTGCTCGACGGCGTCAATCCCTTTGAACTCGGCGTCGTCTGCGAGGTGTTCGGCCTCGACCGGAGCGACGAGAGTCTTCCCGTGTACGACTTCGCGGTGGTCGCCGCGGAGAGCGGGGTGCTGAGCAACCACGCGGGGTTCTCGATCACCACGCCGTACGGCCTCGAGCGGCTCGAGGAGGCCGACCTCATCGCCGTGCCGGCCGGCCAGTCGTTCGTGCGCCGCGACTATCCCGAGGATCTGCTCGCCGCGCTGCGCCGCGCCGTGGACCGGGGCGCCCGCGTCCTCTCCGTCTGCTCCGGCGTCTTCGTGCTCGGCGCCGCGGGGCTGCTCGACGGCCTGCGCTGCGCCGTGCACTGGCAGCACTCCACGGAGCTCGCGGTGCGCTATCCGCGGGCGCGCGTCGAGCCCGATGTGCTGTACGTGGACGAGGGTTCGGTCGTCACATCGGCGGGGACCGCCGCCGGGATCGACGCCTGCCTGCACATCGTGCGCCAGGAACACGGCACCGAGGTCGCCAACGCCATCGCCCGGCGCATGGTCGTACCGCCTCATCGCGACGGCGGCCAGGCGCAGTTCGTGGCGCGCCCGCTGCCGCGCACGGCATGCGACACCGTCGGCGGGGTGCTCGCCTGGATGGAGCGCCATCTCGACGCGGAGATCACCGTGGAGCGGCTCGCCGAGCGCGCCCATATGTCGCCGCGCACCTTCGCCCGCCGCTTCCAGCAGGAGACGGGCACCACGCCCTACCGCTGGCTCCTGCGCCAACGGGTGCTGTTGGCACAGGAGTTGCTCGAGGGCTCGGACGAGACGGTGGACGCGATCGCCGGGCGTGCCGGATTCGGCAACGCCGCGGCGATGCGCCACCAGTTCCTGCGGGCGCTCGGCACCACACCGAACGCCTACCGCCGCACCTTCCGCGGACCGGCCGTCAGCGCCGTTCGGCGCGCAGCACCAGACGCTTCGGATGCAGCGTGATGCCGACCTTCGTGGCGGTGTCGGTCTCCGGGACGGGCGTGAGGTGCCACTTCGGGGCCACCGTCGCCAGGATGATGGCGAGTTCGGCCAACGAGAAGTGGTCGCCCGGGCACTTTCGGTTACCGACGCTGAATGGCATCATCGCGAACTCCGGTACGGCGCCCGCGCGTTCCGGATTCCAGCGGTCCGGGTCGAACTCCAGATGGCGCTCGAAGGAACGCGGATCGCGTTGCATCGCGTACACGCTGTACACGATGTCGGCGTCGGCCGGAATACGGTAGCCGCCGAGGTTCGTTTCGGCTACGGACCGGCGCGTGAATATCCAAGCGGCAGGTCGTATACGCATGGCCTCGGTGACGACATTGCGGGTGTGCGGCAGGTTCTCGAGGTCCGCGAATGCGATCTCCCGGCGCGGCGCGACAGAATTTACTTCTTCAACCAACCGCCTTTCCTGCTCCGGGTGTTCGGTGAGCAGATGGAACGTCCACGCCAGGGTCGACGCGACATTCTCGGCCCCCGCGACGACAAGCGAGACCACATGGTCGTGGACCTCCTGGTCGCTGAGCGGCTGACCCGTTTCATCGCGCGCCCGAAGCATTTCGGCCAGCAGATCCTGCTGGCCCGAATCCGTCGCCCTGCGTTCGGCGATGATCTCGTCGACCAGAGCGTGCAGATCGTCGAGCGCGTTCTGGAAACGGCGGTTGCCCTGGGTCGGCACGCGGTACAGCGGCCCGACCGAGAGGACCATCCGCCGGTAGAGCCCCTCGAACACGGTGTGCAGCGAGTCGGCGATGCGGTCCGCCTTCTCGCCGATCGAGGCGACCTCCAGGAGCGAGCGCGAGACGATGCGCACGGCGGTGCGGAACATCTCCGCGCTGACGTCGATCGTGCGGCCGGGATCCCAGCGCGCCGCCGTGGCGCGCGCCTCCTCCTCCATCACCTTGGCGTAGTCGGCGATCCGCTCGGGCTTGAACGCGGGCTGGATCATGCGCCGTTGACGCCGGTGCAGCTTGCCGTTGCTGGTCGCCACGCCCTTGCCGAGGAGCACCTCGAGGGTGTCCCAGAGCGGTCCCCCGACGATGTACTCGGGGCTCTTCAGGAGCTGCCCGACGAGCTCCGGATCGCAGACCGCGTACGCGGTCCTGGGCCCCAGACGGATGCGTACGAGATCACCGTGGTCCCGCAGCTCGGCCAGGAAGCCGAGTGGGTCACGCATCAGGTGCCAGGCGTGACCGATGAGTGGTGCCCCGCCGCTGACGAGCGGCGGCTCCGATCCTGACGCGGCGGGCGCGGGTATCGTGGATTCGACGCTCATTCCTCACCTACCAGTTCGTTTTCGGCCATGGGGATTTCCGTGAGCTGGTTTTCCGTTACGTACGGAGGCATGGACCTGTCGTCCCAACTGTCCACGCGATAGCGGCCGGATTCATGATGGAACCAATAGACGGAAGAGAACCAGTTCCGCATATTGAAGACGCATGATTCCACCGCGTCCGCGAGCCCCTGCCCCTTTTCGGAGCCGTCCGCCAATTTATCGGCGAGCAGCAGGACTTCCTCCTCGGCATCCAGGAATTCCGTGACGCACCGACTGACGCGCCGGTGGACTTCCCTGACCGCCTCTTCGAGCGTTAATCCCTCGTGCTGGATGAGGCTGATCCCGAGATTGTGCAGTTCATCGCCCGCGAGTTCCTTCGGGAGCGAGCACAGGTCGTTGTACCAGGCGGAGAAATCCTGTGTCGCGAGGGCGGCCCGCCGATATGCGGGGTGTTTCCTCACCGCCCGCGGCAGTTCGTACCGCGCGGTGGGCTCCAGGAGGTCGATCCACGCCCAGTGCGCGAACGTCAGCCGGCGCAGCTCTATGTACGCGTCGACCGGCGGCACGGTCCCGGAGCGCCGGTTCCTGAACTCCTCGTCGTACGCCTCGATCACGGGGTGGAAGTGCCCGGCGAACCTCGCGTTCCAGCTGGGACCCAGGAACGAGTACAGCCGCAGCACGCAGTCCGCGAACCCGGCGACCAACGGATCCCTGTGGTGCAGGTACTCCGCCGGGTCGTTGAGGGCGCCGTGCAGGCCCCGGCACAGCCGCCGCCACTGGGCCGCCCTGCCGTGCACCGAGTCCCGGTCGTGGCGGTCGTCCCACGCGAAGAACCAGCTGCTGAGGTCGGCTATGGCGGTGAGCAACTCGTCGGGTGCGCCAATGTAGTAGCCCGCCACCAGATCGGTGTAGCAGAGGCTGTCCGCGTACCGTTCGACCTTGTCGGGAGGCATGAGGCGCATTTCGCGCAGCCATGCCCTGGACTTCTCCTGAAGCGTTGGCCAATACGGATGCAGACGGCGAGGAAACGCTGTTTCGATCACCGGAACGGCCAGCGCCGGTGGTACCGATACCGTCTGTGTGTGTGGCCGCGTGTATGGCTGCGTCTGTGAAGTGCTTCCGGAATATGCACGCACGAACAAACCCCTCTCAGTCGCCTGAGTACGCACGCCCCTCCCGCCGTACCAGGCGCGCGCCGTTGCGTATCCCCGCGCTTTCCATTCAGCACCACAACTGACCGTTCAGGGAACAGATTTGCGCCATTCACTACCCCCCAGTGCCGAGAGCATCCCCTTATGTGACTGAATATGGATCACCCGCAGCCGGATTTGCTCGCACACGCGAGCGGCTCATGCGAACGGCCCCTGGTCGGGAGGGAGTTCCCGACCAGGGGCCGCTCGTCTCACGCGGTACCCACGCCTCTCAGGCGTCGCGCGCGTCAGTCGTTGGCCACCACGGGGTAGCGCGGCGTGCCCTCTTCCATCTGCCGCAGCGCGTCCTTGCGGTCCCGCTTGGAGAGGCGGTCGATGTAGAGGTAGCCGTACAGGTGGTCCGTCTCGTGCTGCAGGCAGCGCGCGAAGTAGCCCGTGCCGCGCACCAGGATCGGGTTGCCCTTCTCGTCCTGGCCGGTCACCTCGGCGTAGTCCGGGCGGGCCAGGTCGGCGTAGGCGGTGGGCACGGAGAGGCAGCCTTCGCCCGCCTCGTCCAGGCGGCGCCGCTCGGCGGGGAGCTCGCGCACCACGGGGTTGCACACGACGCCCACGTGCCGCTTGCCCTCGTCGTCCATGCAGTCGTAGACGAAGACCTTCAGGTCGACGCCGATCTGGTTGGCGGCAAGGCCCACGCCCTCGGCGGTCCGCTGGCTGGCGAACATGTCGTCGACGAGCTGCGCGAGCTCGGCGTCGAAGGCGGTGACGTCCTTGCACTCCTTGTGCAGCACAGGGTTGCCGACGACCGTGATGGGCCGGGACGTGCCCCGCTCGCGGTAGGCCGTCTCCCGCTCGTCGCAGTCCTCCGTGTCGATGACGAAGCCCTCGTCGTCTACGGGGAGGACCCCGCCCGAGGCCTGCTGCTCAGTGTCCTGCGCCATTGTCCGACGTACGCCTTCCTGGGATCCCACAAGAGATGGTGCCCGTACAGCCTACGGGCACCGGTCAGCAGACCTCTTCCAGATCCCGCCAGTCACGGGAGTCCGGGCTGTCCGCGACCCAGCCGTCGAGCAGCCCGCGCACCAGGGCGGCGGGCGCCGCGATGCCGCACTCCCGCTCGGGCACCCACAGGGCGCCGGGGCTGCGGTGGCCGAGCGGCCCGGGATGGCCGGGCTCGCTGTGGTCGTGCGGGTCCAGGTGCTCGCCGTCGCCCTCGTCGCTCGGCATCCGGCTCTCGGAGCACATGCGGCAGAGCAGCCGTACGGACGAGGACCAGTCCTCGGCGGCGAAGCCCGCGTCGGCGGCGAGCTTCTCCAGGGCGTCCCGGTCGTCCTCGGTGGCGGCCTCCAGGAGCACCACCCAGGTGGGGACCGGCGAGGGCGCCCACAGCTCGATCTCGTCGAAGACCGGGTACGAGTGCCCGGCCGCCGTCGAGCGCTCGCCGTGCGGTACGCCGTCGTGCAGCACGACCTCGCCCCAGCGGCGCCCGGAGGACGGCAGCGGGATGGAGAGCACCTCGATCCGCGCGGGGTCGAGCCTGCGCCCCCACACGACCTCGGCCTCACCCTCGGGCGACAGACGCACCGCGGCGCTGCCCAGGTCCATGCCGGTCGGCTCACCGGAGGCGGCGACGCCGCCCGGCACGCGCAGGCCGTACGCCTGCCAGGCGCGACGGGCGAGCGGCCAGTCCTGCAGGGCCGTGGCGGCGATCCCCACGTTCCACCAGTCGGGGGCGCCCGTCGACCGGTCGAGCAGCGCGACGGCCCGCAGGCCCGCGGCCCGCGCCTGCTCCCAGTCGTGCCGGAACTTGTGGAGCAGCGCGAGATTGAACCAGGACTCCGAGAGCCACGGCTCCAGATCCGCCGCGCGGGTAAGGAGCGCGCCCGCGTCCTCGTACCGCCCGTCGCCGATCAGCGTGAAGGCGCGGTCGGTGGCCTGCCGCCATGAGGCGGAGGGCCGGTGCCGTCCCTTGCCGAAGATCCTCACGATTCCCGCCTGCCAGTTACTGAGTTCCAGGGTTCCTGCTGTGTTCGAGGGCCTCTTCGCATCCAACCACGGACGGTCGGACGGCCGCTCATTACCCATGGGTTACCCAGCGGGCACGCGGTCACGCCCGCCCGCCCCGAGCCCCGGCGGGACACCGCTATTTCCCCCTCGCGAGCACCCTGGCCAGGGCTTCCACGACCTCCGGCTGATAGTCGCGGCCCGTGGCCAGACGCAGCCGCTCCAGGGCGTTGAGCGGGCCTCCCGGCCCTTCTCCCCGTGCCATCTCGTCGTATGCGTTGGCCGTCCGCACGATACGGGCGGTGAGCGGCTGATCGCGGTACGGATCCGCCTGCCGCTCCACGACCACGGCGACGTCCCCGTCCACCCCCGTCTGCCGCACCACGGCGCCCCCGAGCAGCGCGATGCGCCGCTGCTCCGCCTCCGGCAGGGCGGCGGTGGCCCCCGCGGGCACCGGGTCGAGCAGGGAGAGCTGCCCGATGTCGTGCATCAGCGCCGCGTGCTCGAGGACGGCGAGGTCCGGCTCCAGGAGCCCCAGCTCGCGCCCCACGGCCCGGCTGAGCGCGGCGACGCGGCGTGCGTGGCCCTGCGGGGTGTAGCCGGCGATCTCGGTGGCCCGCGCGAGCGAGGCGATGGTCTGCCGGTAGGTGGTCCGCACTGCGGCGTACCGGCGGAAGGACAGCTGGGTGAGCAGCAGCGGAAGGCTGAACACGGGCAGCGCCCAGAGCCCGGCCACCGCCACCGCGAGGGCCATCACGGCCCCCGTCGCGCACACCGCGGACCCGATGCCGAGCATGGCCCGCAGCTCGTCCTTCAGGATGGGACCGAAGGGCGAGGGGGTACCTCCCATGCCCTTGAGGCCATGGGGGAGGGTGCGGGTGTGCGCCATGGCCGCGGCGAGCACCGCGTCGCACAGGGCGGTCAGGACGAGCAGGGCGACGATGACGGCGGCGAAGGCGGGGCCGTGCCCCACCCACTCCCCCAACTTCCCCGAGTTGTACAGCGGTTGGAAGCACACCGCCGCGAAGCCGACGGTCAGCACCCGGCGCGCCACATGGTCCAGGGCGGGCCCCTTGCCGAGCGCCACATGCGGTACGGCGCCGAAGAGCGCGGCGGCGACCACGACAGCGATCACCTGCAGCACCCCGTGGTGCGTGGCCCGCCCCCCGATCTCCCCGAGCAGCGCGTACGCGAGAGC
>NZ_SRIC01000281.1 GCF_004684775.1 Streptomyces sp. MZ04 | reverse complement strand
GGAAAGATCCGCCGCGAAGCGGCGGTGCAGTCCGCGGCACGCGAAAGGGGGCGCCGCCCAGACACTGGACGGCGCCCCCTTTCACGTACCCCTACGCACCCAGAAGCTTCCGCACCCGCTCCGCACCCACGGCGAGCAGCAGCGTGGGCAGGCGCGGCCCCGTCTCCCGGGTCACGAGCAGCCGGTACAGCAGGGCGAAGAACGACCGCTGCGCGACCTTGATCTCCGGCGGCAGTTCCTTCGCCGTGGCGTCCGCGGAGAACCCGGCCCGCACCTTCGGAACGCCGTACACCAGGTGGGTGAGCCCGTCGAGGGACCAGTGCGAGTCCAGGCCATCGAGGAGCAGCCGCAGCGACTCACGGCTCGCGTCGTCCAGGGACGAGAGCAGCTCGGCGTCCGGCTCCGAGCGCACGATCGTCCGCGCGTCGGCCGGGACCTGGGTGGTGATCCAGTTCTCGGCGCGGTCGAGCCGCGGCCGTGCCTCGTCCAGCGAGGTGATCGGGTCGGACGGGTCCAGGTCCCGCAGGATCCGCAGGGTCTGGTCCTCGGCGCCGGCCGTGATGTCCGCGACGGACGCGAGCGTCCGGTACGGCAGCGGGCGCGGCGTCTTCGGCAGCTCACCGGCGGCGGTGCGCACCGCGCGCGAGTGCGCGGCGGCGTCGGCGGGCAGCACGGAGCCGTCCGCGACCTTCGCGTCGAGCTTGTCCCACTCGTCGTACAGCCGCTGGATCTCCTGGTCGAAGGCGATCTTGAAGGACTGGTTGGGCCTGCGCCGCGCGTACAGCCAGCGCAGCAGCGGTGCCTCCATGATCTTCAGCGCGTCGGCCGGGGTCGGCACGCCGCCCTTGGAGGACGACATCTTGGCCATCCCCGAGATCCCCACGAACGCGTACATGGGACCGATCGGCTGCACGCCGTCGAAGATCTCCCGCACGATCTGCCCGCCGACCACGAAGGACGACCCGGGAGAGGAGTGGTCCACGCCGCTCGGCTCGAAGATCACACCCTCGTACGCCCAGCGCATGGGCCAGTCGACCTTCCAGACCAGCTTGCCGCGGTTGAACTCGCTCAGGAGCACCGTCTCGGTGTGCCCGCAGTCCGTGCAGACGTACGCGAGCTCGGTGCTCTCGTCGTCGTACGAGGTGACGGTCGTCAGGTCCTTCTCGCACGCGCCGCAGTACGGCTTGTACGGGAAGTACCCGCTGGCGCCGCCGCTGCCGTCGTCCTCGCTCGCGGCGCCGGAGCCCTCGGCGGCCTCGAGCTCGGCCTCGTCGACCGGCTTCTGCGACTGCTTCTTCCCCGGGCCCTTCTTGGTCCGGTACTGGTCGAGGATCCCGTCGATGTCGCCGCGGTGCTTCATGGCGTGCAGGATCTGCTCGCGGTAGACCCCGGCCGTGTACTGCTCCGTCTGGCTGATCCCGTCGTACTCGACACCCAGCTCGTCGAGCGCCTCGGTCATGGCCGCCTTGAAGTGCTCGGCCCAGTTCGGGTACGCCGATCCGGCCGGGGCGGGCACGGACGTGAGCGGCTTGCCGATGTGCTGGGCCCAGGACTCGTCGATGCCGGGGACGCCGGCCGGGACCTTGCGGTACCGGTCGTAGTCGTCCCAGGAGATCAGGTGCCGTACCTCGTACCCGCGCCGCCGGATCTCGTCCGCGACCAGGTGCGGGGTCATGACCTCGCGGAGATTGCCCAGGTGAATGGGGCCGGAGGGGGAGAGTCCGGACGCGACGACGACCGGTTTGCCCGGGGCACGACGCTCCGACTCGGCGATGACCTCGTCCGCGTAGCGGGAGACCCAGTCGGTGGTATCGGTGCTCTGAGCCACGATCGGCACGCCTTTCTTCTTCTACGTGAGTACCGCTTGACGGAGCCATTCTCCCAGCTCCACCCGCAACAGCGAAAACCGCTTTTCCCCCCGTGGGATACTGGCCCCGTCTATCTGCACCTCAAGGAGAACGGCATCCACTCCATGGCCTCGGTCACGTCCCTCACCGCCTCCGTCCATCAGCGCATCGCGGACGCCCTCTCGGCTGCCCTGCCGGAGGCCGGCACCGCCGACCCGCTGCTGCGACGAAGCGACCGGGCCGACTTCCAGGCCAACGGGATCCTGGCCCTCGCCAAGAAGGCGAAGGCGAACCCGCGCGAGCTGGCCACGCAGGTCGTCGAGCAGATCACCAACGGCGATCTGCTGGCCGACGTCGAGGTGTCGGGCCCCGGCTTCCTGAACATCACCGTCACCGACAAGGCGATCACCGAGACGCTCGCGGCGCGCGCCGCCGACGGCGACCGGCTCGGCGTCCCGCTGAACCCGCACGCGGGCACGACGGTCATCGACTACGCCCAGCCGAACGTGGCGAAGGAGATGCACGTCGGCCACCTGCGCTCCGCGGTGATCGGCGACGCCCTGCGGCACATGCTGGACTTCACCGGCGAGAAGACGATCGGCCGCCACCACATCGGCGACTGGGGCACCCAGTTCGGCATGCTCATCCAGTACCTGATCGAGCACCCCGACCAGCTGGCCCCGGCGGCCGACGTCGACGGCGAGCAGGCGATGAGCAACCTGAACCGCGTGTACAAGGCGTCACGCGCGGTCTTCGACACGGACGAGGAGTTCAAGGAGCGGGCCCGCAAGCGGGTCGTCGCCCTGCAGTCCGGCGACAAGGAGACCCTCGACCTGTGGCAGCGGTTCGTGGACGAGTCGAAGGTCTACTTCTACTCGGTCTTCGAGAAGCTCGACATGGAGGTCAGGGACGAGGAGATCGTCGGCGAGTCCGCGTACAACGACCTGATGCCGGAGACGGCCCGTCTCCTGGAGGAGTCGGGCGTGGCCGTCCGCTCCGAAGGCGCCCTCGTCGTCTTCTTCGACGAGATCCGCGGCAAGGACGACCAGCCGGTCCCGCTGATCGTGCAGAAGGCCGACGGCGGCTTCGGTTACGCGGCTTCCGACCTCTCCGCGATCCGCGACCGCGTCCTCGACCTGGACGCGTCGACGCTCTTGTACGTGGTGGACGTGCGGCAGTCGCTGCACTTCAAGATGGTCTTCGAGGCGGCCCGCCGGATGGGCTGGCTGAACGACGACGTCACCGCGCACAACATGGGCTACGGCACGGTGCTCGGCGCGGACGGCAAGCCGTTCAAGACGCGTGAGGGCGAGACGGTGAAGCTGGAGGACCTCCTCGACGAGGCCGTCGAGCGCGCCACGGCGGTCGTCCGGGAGAAGGCGGAGAAGGTCGGCCTGACCGAGGAGGAGATCGTCGAGAACGGTCGGTACGTGGGCATCGGCGCCGTGAAGTACGCGGATCTGTCGACGTCGGCGAACCGCGACTACAAGTTCGACCTGGACCAGATGGTGTCGCTGAACGGCGACACGTCGGTCTACCTCCAGTACGCGTACGCCCGTATCAAGTCGATCCTGCGCAAGGCGGAGGACGCGACCGCGACGGCCCACCCGGAGCTCGAACTCGCCCCGGCGGAGCGGGCGTTGGGCCTGCACCTGGACTCTTTCGGCGACACGGTCTTCGATGCGTCGGCGGAGTACGCGCCGCACAAGGTGGCCGCGTATCTGTACCAGCTGGCCTCGCTGTTCACGACGTTCTACGACCAGTGCCCGGTGATCAGGCCGCGCCCGGCGCAGGAGATCGTCGAGAACCGCCTGTTCCTGTGCGATCTCACGGCGCGCACCCTGCACCAGGGCATGGCACTGCTGGGCATCAGGACGCCCGAGCGTCTCTGATCACGGCAGGGTCCCGCGCCCCTGGCTTTCAGGGGCGCGGGGAACTGCGCGACAAGCCACACACGACCCGCAGATTCAGCCCACCAGCGCACCCCGAAGCCTCCGCAGCCCCTCCCTGATCTCATCCGGCGTCTGGGTGACAAAGCACATCCGCAGCGTCGAACGGTCCGGCTCCCCCGCATAGAACGGCGCCCCGGGAACGTACGCCACGTCATGCTTGACGACCTCCGGCAGCAGAGCACCCGTGTCGTACCCCTCCGGCAGCTTCGCCCACACGAACATCCCGCCCTCGGGCCGGATCCAGCTGGACCCCTCGGGCAACGCCTCGCCGAGCCCCGCGAGCATCGCGTCCCGGTGCACGCGGTACTCCCCCGCGACATGGGCCACGTGCGCGTCGAGATCGTTGTCCGCCAAGTACCGTGCCGCGGCAAGCTGGTTGACGGTCGGCGTGTGCAGATCGGCGGACTGCTTGGCGATGACGCAGGCCCGCAGCAGCGCCGCGGGCCCCCGCAGCCAGCCCAGGCGCATGCCGGGCGCCATGACCTTGGAGAAGCTGCCGAGCAGTACGGTGCGGTCCTCGGCTCCGGGGTACGAGGCGATCCACGGCGCACGCTCGCCCTCGAAGCGCAGCTCTCCGTACGGGTCGTCCTCGATGATCCACAGGCCGCGCCGCGCGGCGATCTCCGCGATCGCTGCGCGCCGCTCGGCGGGCAGGGTGCGGCCGGTGGGGTTCTGGAAGGTGGGGACGGTGTAGAGCAGCTTGGGCCGGTGCAGGGCGACCAGTTCGTCGAGGGCGGCGGGGTCGATGCCGGCCGCGTCGCAGGGCACGGGCAGGATGCGCGCACCGGCGAAGCCGAAGGCCTGCAGCGCCGCCAGGTAGCAGGGGCTCTCGACGAGGATGGTCTCGCCGGGTTCGATGAGAGCGGTGGCGAGGAGCGAGAGCGCCTGCTGCGAACCGGTGGTGATCATGAGGTCGTCGGCGCCGGTGTCGAGCCCGCGCGCACCGAAGCGCGCGGCGATGGCGGCACGCAGCACCGGCTCGCCCTCGGTCGTGGAGTACTGCAGCGCCCGCTCGGGCTGCTCGGCGAGGACGGCGCCGAAGGCGGCGGCGATGGCGGCCTTGTCGAAGAGTCCGGGGGCGGGCAGACCGCCGGCGAAGTTGATGACCTCGGGCCGCGCGGTGACGGCCAGGATGTCCCGTACCGGCGAGCCGCCGACCGAGGCGGCACGCGCGGCGAGGGGCGGCGTGGGGACTGCGGCAAGGGCGGGCTCGATGACGGTCACGGCGACGGCTCCTTCGGCTCGGGCAGCTGTGCCCGCACCCTAAGCATGTAGGTGCCGCCTACACACGCCATTCCGGGATGCGGACGGCCTGCCACCGCGCCGGAACCCCGGAGCTGTCACCCGTCGAGCGGGGCGATCCACTGCGATCCGCCGTTCGGCCAGCCGTACGTCGGCCGCCCTTCGCGGCCGCTGGTGCGGAACGGTTTGCCCTGGTCGTCGATGCGGAGCACTCCGTGCCGATGGCCGCTCGACCACTCCAACTCCAGGTACCAACGGACGTCGTGCGCCTCGGTGTTGGCCTTGATGTAGAAGACCTCGGGGTCGCTCTCGCTCACCTTGTACGGGAAGTCCCGCTGGCCCGCCTTGGGGGCGGCGCGCGGTGCGCCGTCGTCGAGGTCGATGCCGAAGGACTTGGTTTCCACGCCGCCGCCACAGCCGACACCCATCTCGTAGTTGTTCCAGTCCAGCGGCGACGCGGTGCTCTGTACGCGGACGTCCAGGCCCTGCAGTACGACGGTCTCCTTGCCCATGCCCTGCACGGTGACCTCGATGAACTGCTCGCCCGACGCGACGGCCCCGAGGTCGGCGGCCCAGCCCGGTGCGTCCTGCTCGACCGGCGGCTTGGGCACCTGGTTCGGCTTCCGGTCGACCAGGAAGTTCTGGCTGCAGGGGCTTTCGTAGACGTACGGCCTGGTGCGCGTGGTGAGGGGCACGCCGAGGTCGCCTCCGCGCTCTTCCCCTTGGGGGGAAGGGGACTTGGCGCCGCTGCCGCCGGGTGCGCCGCCCTTGCGCCCTTCGGAGGGGGACGCGGAGGCGGAGCGCTCCTTCTCCTTGCCTTCGGGCGCGTGCTCTGCGCCCTTGGAGGGAGAGGCGGAGGCAGAGCCCGATGGCCCGCCGCCGGCGGTCGCGGCACCGTTCCGCTTGCCGCCGTCTCCGTCTCCATCGCCCTTGCCCGGAACTCCGTTCAGAGCAAGGGCGGTTGAACCCAGCACCACGGCTACAGCAACAGCGGCGAGAGCAACGGCACGCCGCCGCCGGCCCCCGGGTCGCGCTGCCGCCTGCTCGACGTCAGCCGCCACACCGGGCGAGGGCGCGCCCCCGGCCACCGGGCCACCAGGGTCGGCAGAGCCCCGCTTCCCGCGCCCCGCGTCAGCGAGAATCCACCGCCGATGGACCTCGACCAGCTCCTCCGCGGAGGCATCGCACAGGCGGGCCAGCTTCTCCACGGTCGCGAACGACGTAGGCACCGCATCCCCATTGCAGTACCGATGCAACGTGGACGTGCTCACGTGCAGCCGCTTGGCCAACACCCCGTAACTGAGCCCGGACCGCCCCTTGAGCTCCCGCAACAACTCCGCGAAGTCCCCCGCGCCGTCCACCGAAGCCCCTCCCGTCCCGTGAAACCCCGAGATCCATCCAAGCACGCCGCCAGGCGGGAGGGGTAAGGCAGTTGGGGCTTCCGGGAAGTTCCGGTCACCCGAACATGCCCGGCTCGTAGTCGCCCGCCGGCTGCTGGACGATCACGTTCACACGGTTGTAGGCGTTGATGAGGGCGATCAACGCCGCAAGGGCGGCGAGCTGGTCTTCGTCGTAGTGCTTGGCGGCGTTCGCCCACGCCTCGTCCGTGACACCACCGGCCGCGTCCGCGATACGCGTGCCCTGCTCCGCCAGCTCCAGCGCCGCGCGCTCGGCGTCGGTGAAGACCTTGGCCTCGCGCCAGGCCGCGATCAGGTTGAGGCGGACCGAGGTCTCACCGGCGGCGGCAGCGTCCTTGGTGTGCATGTCGGTGCAGAATCCGCAGCCGTTGATCTGGCTGGCGCGGATCTTCACCAGCTCCTGCGTCTCGGCCGGCAGCGTCGAGTCCGCGATGACCTTGCCCGCCGAGTTGAAGTGCCGGACGAGCTTGGCGGCGATCTCGTTGCCGAACAGGTTCAGCCTGGCTTCCATGACGAGCTCCTCTGTGTCGCTTCTTGCGGCTCTTGCTTTGCGTCTCTTGCTTGGTCTTACACACGTCTGACGGATGGACTCGGGCAGATGTGACAACCCCCGGATGTGATGCGCGCCTCACACCCCGGACCGCCCTGACCAGGTCACACACCTTTCGGTAAGTACCGCACTAATGAGTCGGTACTTGTCCCGCCCGAAGCGCCCCATGAGGATCAAAGGCGTACCCACCAGCGCTCAGAACGCCCCTCCGAAGGAGCCCCCATGCCCGCCGCCAACGCCCCCGTATCCGTCCTCGGCCTCGGCCTGATGGGCTCCGCCCTCGCCGCCGCGCTGATCAAGGCGGGCCACCCGACGACCGTCTGGAACCGCACCGCCGGCAAGACGGGCCCCCTGGTCGCCCAGGGCGCGAGCCCCGCGGCGACCGCCCAGGAGGCCATCGCCGCCGGCCCTCTCGTCGTCGTCTGCCTCACCACCAACGACGGCGTACGCGCCCTCCTCGCCCCGGAGGCGGACACCCTCGCCGGCCGCACGGTCGTGAACCTCACCAACGGAACGCCCGGCCAGGCAAGGGAGTTGTCCGACTGGGCGGCGGCCCACGGCATCACGTACATCGACGGCGGCATCATGGCCGTACCGCAGATGATCGCGACGCCCGGCGCGTACATCCTCTACAGCGGCACGGACGAGGCCGCCTACGAGACGCACCGGCCCACGCTGGAGGCGCTCGCCGGCACCAAGTGGGTCGGCAAGGACCCCGGCCTGGCCGCGCTGTACGACCTCTCCCTGCTCACCGGCATGTACGGCATGGTGATGGGCGTCGTCCAGGCCTACGCCCTGATCGGCAGCGCAGGCGTACCGGCGCACGAGTTCGCGCCGCTGCTCAAGGACTGGGTCAATGCCATGACGGACGGTCTCGTTCCCGGCATGGCCGAAGCGCTGGACTCCGGGCAGCACCTCACGGACGTGTCGTCGCTCGAGATCAACCAGGCCGCACTGCCCAACTTCCTTACGGCCTACGCCCAGGCAGGCATCAGCGACGAACTGTTCGCGCCGCTCCAGAGCCTCCTGGACCGCTCGATCACCGAGGGCCACGCGGCGGACGGGCTCTCGCGCCTGGCGACCCTGCTCAAGAAGAACTGACCGGTCTTTTCTCCGAAGGGAGCTGCGGCTCCCCGCCCCGTAAGGGGCGCGGGGCCGTGACATGTGCGGCTCCGCCGCGTGGGCGCGACCAGCCCCCACAAGACCGCAGTTCATCACCCGCAGACCCAGCGGAGCGCTAAGGCACCAGCACGACCTTCCCCGTCGTTTCCCGCCGCTCCATGGCCGCATGGGCCGCAGCCGCCTCCGCCAGCGGGAACGTCTGCACCGCGGGCACCAACTCCCCCTTCGCGGCGGCCTCCAGGGCCCGCCGCTCGTGCTCGGGCCCGTCCTCCGGGTGCTCGATCAGCCGCAGCAGCGCGTTGGTGACGGAGATTCCCCGCTCCTCCACCACATCCGCGTCCGGCTCGAAGCCCTCCTGGGACGACCACCCGATGACCACGTACCGGCCGCCGTCACCGATGAGCCCGAAGGCCGCGGCGGACTTCTCGCCGCCCACCCCGTCCAGTACGACGCTCACGCTCCGCCCGTCGAGGCGCTCCCGCACGAGGTCCGTCCAGCCGGGCTCGTTGTAGTCGACGGCGAGATCGGCGCCGAGCTCCCAGACCGCCTCGACCTTGTCGGGCCCACCGGCGGCACCGATCACGACGGCCCCGATCTCAGCCGCGTACTGGACGACGAGCCGCCCGATCCCACCGGCGGCCGACGTCACCAACACCACGTCGTCGGAGGTGAGTTGAGCGACATCCAGCAGACCCATGGCCGTCGCCCCGGTCATCACCATCGACACGGCCGACTCGTATCCGAGCCCGTCCGGCACCTCGTGCAGGGCATCGACCGCGGCGACCGACAGCTCGGCATACCCGCCGGGCTCACTGCGCGAGGCCACCACCGACCGCCCCAGCCAAGCGGGGTCCACGCCGGGGCCCACCGCGTCCACCACCCCCGCGACCTCCCCGCCGAACACGGAGGGCAGCTCCGGCAGCGGCGGCGCCATGTCGCTCGCGTCGCCGCGCCGCATGACGGTCTCGACGAAGTGAACTCCCGCCGCCCGTACGGCGATCCGCGCCTGGCCCGGCCCCGCCACGGGGTCGGGCCAGGTCTCGTACGTCAGATTCTCGGCAGGTCCGAACTCATGCAGAACAACGGCGCGCATATGCCCTCCTCAGAGTGTCCACGCACACCACCCTGCAACCTCAAGCAAGCTTGAGGTCAAACAGTCACACGATCACGCGGTCACGCGGTCACGCGGTCACGCGGTCACGCGGTCACAGCTTCTTGGCGACCTCGGTCGCCCAGTAAGTGAGGATCATGTTCGCGCCCGCCCGCTTGATGCCGGTCAGCGACTCCATGATCGCCTGATCCCGGTCGATCCAGCCCCGCTCGGCGGCGGCCTCGATCATCGCGTACTCGCCACTGATCTGGTACGCCGCCACCGGCACGTCGACCGCGTCGGCGACCCGCGCGAGGATGTCCAGGTAGGGGCCGGCGGGCTTCACCATCACCATGTCGGCGCCCTCTCCGAGGTCGAGCGCCAGCTCGCGCAGGGACTCGCGGGCGTTCGCCGGGTCCTGCTGGTAGGTCTTGCGGTCACCCTTGAGCGACGATCCGACGGCCTCGCGGAACGGCCCGAAGAAGGCCGACGAGTACTTGACCGTGTACGCGAGGATCGACACGTCCTCGTGGCCCGTCTGATCCAACGCGTCCCGGACCACGCCGACCTGACCGTCCATCATGCCGCTCGGGCCCACCACATGGGCGCCCGCGTCGGCCTGGACCTGGGCCATCTCGGCGTACCGCTCGAGGGTCGCGTCGTTGTCGACACGCCCTTCCCCGTCGAGCACCCCGCAGTGCCCGTGGTCGGTGAACTCGTCCAGGCAGAGGTCGGACATGACGATGAGGTCGTCACCGACCTCCGCGCGGACGTCCCGCAGGGCGACCTGCAGGATCCCGTCCGGGTCCGTACCGGCGGTCCCGGCGGCGTCCTTCTTCTCCTCCTCGGGGACCCCGAAGAGCATGATCCCGGAGACCCCCGCCTCCAGCGCCTCGACGGCGGCCTTGCGCAGGCTGTCGCGGGTGTGCTGGACGACGCCGGGCATGGCGCCGATCTCCACGGGCGCGGTGATCCCCTCGCGCACGAACGCGGGCAGGATCAGATCGGCCGGGTGAAGCCGCGTCTCGGCGACCATGCGCCGCATCGCGGGGGTGGTCCGCAGCCGACGGGGCCGAGCCCCCGGGAAGGATCCGTACTTGCTCACTGTCTCTGCCACCTCAATCTCTCAGCCCGTCCGGCGTTTTGAGGACGAACTCGGCGAAGCCGGTGATCTCACGGTACGCCGTGGGGGCGGAGCCCATTTCGGGAAGGGGCGGGGTCGGGGAGAAAAT
>NZ_SRIC01000280.1 GCF_004684775.1 Streptomyces sp. MZ04 | reverse complement strand
GGGCTCGACGACCTCGGACTCGGCGGCGAGCTGGCCCAGGTCGCGGTCGAGGGCGGCCCTCGCCTGGTCGACGAGGAGGCCGTGCTTGGTGCGGGCGGCCTCGCGCGCGGCGTCGCCCGTGTTGCCGATGCGGCTGCGGGGATCGGAGAGGACCTTGTCGAGCTCCTGCTCCATGCGCGACTCGGCGAAGTCCACGGCGCTTCGGTACGCCGCCATGGTGCGAGCCAGGTCCTCGAACATGCCCCACACCTGGTTGTAGAGCCGCTCCTCCATGGACCAGCCGGTCGCGTCGCCCGCCACGGGCTGGGCGGGCCTGCCGGGCTCGGCCGGGGCGGCGGTCGGCGCGGGCGGCGGCGGTGTGGTGGTCTGGCGGCCGGGATGCGTGTAGTTGACGGGGCCGCCGCCCGAGCTGCCCGTGTCGCCCGGCTGATGCGGGGCGGCCGGGGCGGGCCGGCCGGGAGCCGCGTCGCCGGTGGCCCCGGGCCCGCCGGCGGTGGTCTGCCCCGTGGTCCGCACGCGGGCCTCGTCCGAGGGGCGGGGCGGCGGTGCGGCGACCGAACGGGCCAGGCCCTGGGCCACCGCCTCATTGATCGTGCCCGCCAACTCGTGGGCCCCCGGCAGGCCCTGGTCGGTGAGCATGTCGGCGAGGCCGCCCGCGTACCCCTGGCCGACGGCGCGTACCTTCCAGGCGTCCTGCCTGCGGTAGAGCTCCAGGGCGACGACGGCGGACTCGGCGTCCAGGTCGGTGATCGTGTAGCTGGCGACCTGGGAGCCGTCGAGCCCGGTGACGGCGACGAAGGGGGCGGCGAGGGCGCCGAAGCTGACCGGGCCCCCGACGCCCACGGGCAGCGCGAGCAGGACGTTGACCCGGTGCACGTCCTCCGGCACGGCGTCCAGGTCCACCGCGAGGCGATGGTCGGCCGCCGCCTGCTTGGGTACTTCGAGCCCGGGCAGGTTGGGCGAGCCGGGATGGGCCACCCAGTCCGTGCCGCGCACCTTGCCCTGCTCGTCGCTGAGCGTGACCCCGGCCACGATCGGCTTGCCGACCGAGACCCGGATCTCCAGACGGGTCCCGGGAAGCGGGTGGTTCTGCCCCCGGACCAGCTCGGCCGTCATCGCCTTCGTCCCCCTCGTGCCCTCTGTACGTACTACTGGTGCCGCGTGCTTACAGGTGCGGCAGGATCGACGGCATCAGGTCCTGGAACGTCCGGCCGTTGGCCGGGTTGCCGAGGGCCGTCATCTGCCAGCCGGCGCCCGCGCGGTGGACCTTCGCCATGATCTGCGCGGTGTACTGACCGCCGCCGTCCAGGGTGTAGCGGGCCAGCTCCTGGCCGTTGGTCTCGTCGACCAGGCGGCAGAACGCGTTCTGCACCTCCTGGAACGTCTGGCCGGTGAACGAGTTCACCGTGAAGACGATCTGGTCGATGTGGACCGGGATGCGCTGCAGGTCCACGAGGATCGACTCGTCGTCACCGCCCTGGCCGGCACCGCCGACGAGGTTGTCGCCCGTGTGCCGTACGGAACCGTCGTCGCTGACGAGGTGACGGAAGAAGACGACGTCCACCGGCTGCTTGTCGGCGAAGAGCACCGCCGACGCGTCCAGGTCGACCTCACGCGTGCGCGTGCCGAACAGGCCCCGCCTGGGGGCCGCTTGCCAGCCGAGTCCCATGCGCACCGCGGTCAGGGCGCCCCCGTCGTCCTTCTGCAGGCTGATGGCCTGACCCTTGGTCATGTTGACCGTCACGCGCTGTCCCCTCTCGAACTGCCTTGGGCAACCGCCAGTCTGTGCGGTTGCCCAGCACCCTACGCAGCGCCACTGACAGTGCCGCACCACGGGCGGGTTTTTGTGGCGTTCTTGCAACACACCAGCCAGTACGGTGTTTCCGCCGTGTCCCCCGCCCCCAGCGGGCGCGCTAGGCCTGGCCCGCCTCCCTCATCTGGCGCAGCTCCTTCTTCATCTCCGACACCTCGTCACGCAGCCGGGCGGCGATCTCGAACTGCAGGTCGGCGGCGGCCGCGCGCATCCGCGCGGTCATCTCCTCGATCTGCTCGGCCAGTTCGGCCGCGGGACGGTCGGTGGGGACCTTCGCGGCGGCCTTGCCCTTGGCGGCCTTTCCGGCCTTGCCGTTGGCCCCGCCGAGCGCGGGCACGGGCGCCTTGGCGGCTGTTCCCGCATCGGCTCCCTTCCCCTTGCGGTAGTCGGTGCCGAGGAGCTCCTCGGTGTCGACCTCCTCGCGCGCGATCGCCGACACGATGTCGTTGATCTTCTTGCGCAGCGGCTGCGGGTCGATGCCCTTTTCCTTGTTGTACGCGATCTGCTTCTCGCGGCGGCGGTTGGTCTCGTCGATGGCCTGCTCCATCGCCGGAGTGATCTTGTCCGCGTACATATGGACCTGGCCCGAGACGTTGCGCGCCGCGCGGCCGATGGTCTGGATCAGTGAGGTGCCGGAGCGCAGGAAGCCCTGCTTGTCGGCGTCGAGGATCGCCACCAAGGAGACCTCGGGCAGGTCGAGGCCCTCGCGCAGGAGGTTGATGCCGACCAGGACGTCGTACTCACCGGCGCGCAGCTCGCGCAGCAGCTCGACGCGGCGCAGGGTGTCGACGTCGCTGTGCAGATAGCGGACCTGGATGCCCAGTTCGAGGAAGTAGTCGGTGAGGTCCTCGGCCATCTTCTTGGTGAGGGTGGTGACCAGAACCCGCTCGTCCTTCTCGGTACGGGTGCGGATCTCGTGCACCAGGTCGTCGATCTGGCCCTCGGTGGGCTTGACCACGACCTCCGGGTCGACGAGGCCGGTGGGGCGGATGATCTGCTCGACGAAGCCGTCGCCGCGCGAGAGCTCGTACTTGCCCGGGGTCGCCGAGAGGTAGACGGTCTGGCCGATGCGGCCGAGGAACTCCTCCCACTTCAGCGGGCGGTTGTCCAGCGCGGACGGCAGCCGGAAGCCGTGGTCCACCAGGGTGCGCTTGCGGGAGGCGTCGCCCTCGTACATGGCGCCGATCTGCGGGACCGTGACGTGCGACTCGTCGATGACGAGGAGGAAGTCCTCGGGGAAGTAGTCGATCAGGGTGTTGGGCGCGGAGCCGGGCTCTCGGTCGTCGAAGTGCATCGAGTAGTTCTCGACGCCGGAGCAGGAGCCGATCTGGCGGAGCATCTCCAGGTCGTACGTCGTACGCATCCGAAGGCGCTGGGCCTCCAGCATCTTGCCCTGCTTCTCCAGCTCGGTCAGGCGCTCGGCGAGCTCCTTCTCGATGCCGTTGACCGCCTTCTCCATGCGCTCGGGACCCGCCACGTAGTGCGAGGCCGGGAAGACGTAGAGGTGGTCGTCGTCGCTGATGACCTCGCCGGTGAGGGGGTGCAGCGTGGAGAGCGCCTCGATCTCGTCGCCGAACATCTCGATGCGGACGGCCAGCTCTTCGTAGACCGGGAAGATCTCGATGGTGTCGCCGCGGACCCGGAAGGTGCCGCGCGCGAAGGCCACGTCGTTGCGCGTGTACTGGATGTCGACGAAGCGGCGCAGGAGCTGGTCGCGGTCGATCTCGTCGCCGACCTTGAGGGGGACCATCCGGTCCACGTACTCCTGCGGTGTGCCCAGACCGTAGATGCAGGAGACGGAGGCGACCACGATCACGTCACGGCGGGTGAGCAGTGAGTTCGTCGCGGAGTGGCGAAGGCGCTCGACCTCCTCGTTGATCGAGGAGTCCTTCTCGATGTAGGTGTCCGACTGCGGGACGTACGCCTCGGGCTGGTAGTAGTCGTAGTACGAGACGAAGTACTCGACCGCGTTGTTCGGCAGCAGCTCGCGGAACTCGTTGGCCAGCTGCGCGGCCAGCGTCTTGTTCGGCGCCATCACGAGCGTGGGGCGCTGGAGCTTCTCGATCATCCACGCGGTGGTGGCCGACTTGCCGGTGCCGGTCGCGCCGAGCAGGACGACGTCCTTCTCACCTGCGTTGATGCGCCGCTCCAGGTCGGCGATGGCCGCCGGCTGGTCGCCGCTTGGCGTGTAGTTGCTGACGACCTCGAAAGGTGCCACCGTGCGTTCGATCTTGGATACGGGCCGCATGGAACCCACCGTACGACCCCGCACTGACAACGGGGCCGGATCACCAGCTCTGCGGGGCCTTGGAGCCGGGGCGCGGCGGGGGCCTGCGGCCGGCCCGCGGGTCGTGCCGGTCGCCGGAGCGCGGGACGGGGTAGGGGGCGCGCCCCGCCTGCGCGGCGTTCTTGAGGTCTTCCTTGCCCATCACCATCAGCGGATCGAACATCACGATCACGCCCGCGAGGACCAGGAAGGCGAGCGGGCCGATCATCATGGGCGCGAGGAGTTCGGCGGGTGAGTCCCCGGTGGTCGGCGCGCCGGTCGAGCCGTGCAGATGGACACGGAGCGCGGCCATGCCCGTGTAGTGCATCCCGCTGACGGCCAGGCCCATCACGAGGCTCGCGCCGAGGCTCCACAGGAAGCCTCTGACCTGGCCGGCCGCCCACAGTGCCGCGGTGGCTGCGACGACGGCGATGACGACGGAGGCGGAGACGGTGAAGGTGTTGTACTCCAGCGTTCCGCGCAGACGCATTCCGGCCATTCCCAGATAGTGCATCGAGGCGACACCGAGGCCGGTGATCGTTCCCCCGGTGAACAGGGCCGTCCCGGTCGCGCCGCGGTAGCCGACGATGAAGATCCCGATGCCGACCATGACGATGGCGACGGCGAGGCTCGCGAAGGTCAGCGCCTTGTCGTAGTGGATCGGGGCTTCCTTGACGGTGAAGCCCATCATCGCGACGAAGTGCATGGTCCATATGCCGGAGCCGATCGCGGCCGATCCGAGAGCGAGCCAGCCCGGTCGCCAGGAGTGCGCGACAAGAAGTGATCTGGTGGTGCAGCGCAGTCCGAGCGCGCCGCCCAGACAGGCCATGAGGTACGCCACTACGGGTGTGACCGCTCCGTAGCTGAAACCGTCGACCGTGCCCTGCATTCGCGGTAGCCCTTCCGCCTGTAGTACCTGTTCGCCCGGGAAAAACCCCATCTGGCCCCAACCGACGGTCTACTGAGAGGCCGTGGGCTGCCGCAGAGAGTAAAGCTCACTCCGGAACGTACGAATGATTTTCCGGGAAAGTAACCCGGCTGTCCCCGTTCAACCTGTGGCCATCCTGCACCTGTCTCGCGTTGGCCGTGGACTGTCACTCTCATCCGGTCCGTGCCCGCAATCGCGAGGAGTCACCGTTGTACGCACGCGCTGCCGCTGCCGCTGCCACCACCGCCGCTCTCCTTGGAGCCGGTGCACTCGTCCTCCCTTCCGCCACCGCTCAGGCCTCCGACCGGACTTCGGCGCAGCCGTCCGCCCAGTCGTCCGCCGTGCACGACAGACCGCTGGTCGTCGCGCACCGGGGTGCTTCCGCCTACGCACCGGAGAACACTCTTTCAGCCATCGACAAGGCGGCTGACATGGGGTTCCGTTGGGTCGAGAACGACGTCCAGCGCACCAAGGACGGCGAGCTCGTGATCATGCACGACGACACCCTGAAGCGGACGACGAACGTCGAGGAGCTCTTCCCCGACCGTGCGCCGTGGAAGGTCGCCGACTTCACGGCGGCGGAGATCGCCCGGCTGGACGCGGGCAGCTGGTTCAGCCCCAAGTACGCGGGCCAGCGGGTGCCGACGCTGAAGCAGTACATGAACCGGGTCTCGCGCAACCACCAGAAGCTCGTCTTCGAGTTCAAGAAGCCCGAGCTGTACCCCGGCATCGAGAAGCAGGGCCTTGAGGTGCTCCGCAAGGAGGGCTGGCTCGACCGGGAGCACGTCGGCAGCAAGCTCGTGATCCAGAGCTTCAGCGCGGACAGCGTGAAGACGGTGCACGCGCTGCGGCCCGACATCAAGACGGGCTTCCTCGGGACGCCCGCCGTGGCCGATCTGCCCGCGTACGCGAAGTTCTCCGACCAGATCAACTCGACGCACGGCTCGATCTCCAACGAGTACGTCGCCGCGATCCACGCGTTCAAGGGGCCGCACGGCAAGCCCCTGGAGATCTTCACGTGGACCGTCAACGACGCGGCGAGCGCGCAGCGGGTGGCGGGCTTCGGGGTGGACGGCATCATCACGAACACGCCGGACGTCGTACGCAAGGCGATCTCCGAATAGTCCCGGCCGACGGCGGCGGGCATTGTCAGTGCCCGGTCGTACGGTGGTCCACATGAACGCCAACGGACAGGACACGCAGGGGCAGGAAGGCCGGCAGCGGGTGGTGTGGGCCGTCGTCGCGAGCGACATCGGCCCCCTGCTGCTGGCCGCGACCGACGCGGGTCTGGTCACCGTCGTCTTCCACGCCACGGACGCGGTGCGCGACAAGGCGCTCGCCCGGCTCGGCTCCCGGCTGGGGGCCGAGCCGGTCGAGGCTCCCGACTCGCCACTCCTCTCCGAGCCCATACGGCAGCTCGCGGCCTACTTCGCGGGCGAGCGCCACGCCTTCGACCTGCCCCTCGACTGGTCACTGATCTCCGGGTTCAACCGCCAGGTCCTGCGCGAGCTGACGACCGTGCCGTACGGCGCGGTCGTCGGCTACGGCGACCTGGCCCGCCGCGTGGGCCAGCCCCGCGCCGCCCAGGCGGTCGGCCTCGCGATGGGCGCCAATCCCCTGCCGGTCGTGGTCCCGTGCCACCGCGTGGTGGAGAGCGACGGCGGCATAGGCGGCTTCGGAGGCGGCCTGGAGACGAAGCGGCAGTTGCTCGCCCTGGAGGGGGTACTGCCGCAGCCGCTGTTCTGAGGGGCTGGGTGGCTGTGGGCTGGTCTGAGGTGTCGGCCGATCGCACGCTGTCTGCGCCCGGTCGGACGCAACAACCGTGTTTCGCACATACGAACGTCCTGGCACACTGCGTCAGTGACTTCGACCGTCGACGCTCCTGACATACCTGCCCCGGAGGCGCTGCCCGGCCTCCGCCGTCGCACCACCGCGGTGCTCATCGCCAGTCAGATACTGGGCGGGCTCGGCGTACCGATCGGCATCGCGCTGGCCCCGGTTCTGGCGACCGAGGTGAGCGGGACGGAGGCCCTGTCCGGGCTCGCGCCCACCGCCTCCGTGGCCGGCACCGCGCTGCTCTCGCTGCCGCTCGCCGCGCTGATGACCTCGCGCGGACGGCGGCCGGGGCTCGTCCTCGCGTATCTGATCGGCGCGCTCGGCGCGGGGCTCGTGGTGCTCGCCGCGGTCATCGAGAACTTCCCCCTGCTGCTGCTCGGCATGGCCGGCTTCGGCGCGGGCTCGTCGGCGAATCTGCAGGCACGGTTCGCCGCCGCCGACCTCGCCGAGCCCGAGCGGCGCGGCCGGGCCATCTCCCTGGTCATCTGGGCCACCACCATCGGCTCGGTCCTCGGGCCGAACATCGCCGCCCCCACCAGCCGTGCCTTCGCCGACACGGCCATCCCCGAGACGGCGGGCCCCTTCCTCTTCGCCGCCGGGATCTTCGCGGTCTCCGGTCTGGTCGTGGCGGTACTGCTACGGCCCGACCCGCTGCTCACCGCGCGCGCCCTGGCCCCGCAGGAGGACGACACCGCGCAGAGCCGCTCGCTGCGGGCCGGTGTCGCCGCGGTGGCCGCATCGCCGATGGCCCGCCTCGCCCTGGTGACGGTGGCCGTGTCGCACACCGTGATGGTTTCGATCATGGTGATGACGCCGGTCGACCTCGGGCACCACGGGGCGAGCCTGCAACTGGTCGGCCTGGTCATCAGCGGCCACATCGCGGGCATGTACGCGCTGTCGCCGGTGATGGGCTGGCTCGCCGACCGGTTCGGCAGGCTCTCCGTGATCGGCCTGGCGGTCGGGCTGCTGTGCTGCGCCGCGCTGCTCGCCGGTACGGCGGGGCCCAGTCACGGCCAGACCGCCGCCGGTCTCTTCGTCCTCGGCCTCGGCTGGTCCGCGGGCCTGGTGTCCGGCTCCGCGCTGCTCACCGACTCCGTCCCGCAGCCCGCCCGGGCCGCCGTGCAGGGCCTCTCGGACCTGACCATGAACACGGCGGCGGGCATCGGCGGCGCGGCGGCCGGCCTGATCGTCGCGCAGGCGAGCTACGGCTGGCTCAACCTCATCGGCGTCTGTGTGCTGCTGCCGATGGCGGGGCTCGCGATCCGCCGGGCGGTCAAGAAGGCCTGACCGGAGGTCAGGGCAGCGTGATGTGGTACGCCTTGCGCAGCGTCTCGTGCACCGTCCACGTCGTACGGTCGCCCTCGCGCAGGACGGCCGCGTCACCGGGGCCGACCTCGATCACGTCGCCGCCCTCGACGGCGATCGTGGCGCGGCCGCTGACGACCACGAAGAGTTCGTTGGCCTCGGTGTCGGTGACCACGCCGGGCGTGATCTGCCAGATGCCGCGCAGCTGCTTGCCGTCGGCGGACTCCCACAGGAGCTTGCCGGTGACCTCCGGGGTTCCGGAGACGATCTGCGCCGGATCGAGCGGCTCGGCCTCCAGCTCGGCATCCGGAATGTGCACGGCAAACGACGCGACAGCTTGATCATTCGTGGTCATGGCCGGTCACCCTAGCCGGGCCCCCGCGACAGGGCCCTGCCAGGGGTGCGCCTTCCGCGTGATCGGCGATCAGCCTTCTGTCCGGGCCGCGGAAGCAGAAGCTGCGGCGGGCCCTGCCGCGGGCGCCGAACGCGTCGTACGAGAAGTCGTACTGTGCCGTCCTCGGCGCGCCAAGGGTTTGGCGGGGTGTGCCGCCCGCCAGGGATGAGGGGAGACCCGACAGGCAGGAGGCAGGCCCGTGCTGGTGGTGTCCGACGAGGTACAGGCGGCGGTGGCGGATCGGCGGCCGGTCGTCGCCCTGGAGTCCACGATCATCGCGCACGGGCTGCCCCGCCCGCGCAATCTCCAGGTGGCGCGCGAGCTGGAGGAAGTCGTACGGGCGGAGGGTGCCGTCCCCGCGACGATCGCTGTCCTGGACGGGCGCCCACGCGTCGGCCTGGACAAGGAGCAGCTGGAGCGGGTCGCGAACGAGGACGGCATCCGCAAGCTGGGCCACCGCGATCTGGCGCTCGCGGTCGCGGCCGGTGCGAGCGGGGCGACGACCGTGTCGGCGACGGCGCTGCTCGCCGCGCGCGCGGGCGTGCGGGTGTTCGCCACGGGTGGGCTCGGCGGGGTGCACCGGGAGTGGACGGTGACCCAGGACGAGTCCGCCGACCTGGAGCTGCTCGCCCGGACGCGCATCACGGTGGTCTGTGCGGGCGTGAAGTCGATCCTGGACGTGGCGGCGACGCTGCAGCGCCTGGAGACGCTGGGCGTCGCGGTGGCCGGGTACGGCACTGACCGCTTCCCCGGCTTCTACCTCACCGACTCCGGACATCCCGTGGACTGGACGCTCCGTACGCCCGGGGAGGTCGCCCAGGTGATGCGGGCCCAGGACGCGGTCGGCGGTCCGGAGTCAGCGCTGATCGTCGCGAACCCCGTGCCCGAGTCCGAGCAGCTCGATCCCGCCCTCCACGCGCGCGTGCTCGCCGAGGCACTGGAGGAGTGTGCCGAGCGGGGCATCACGGGGCAGGCGGTCACGCCGTTCCTCCTGGACCAGTTGGTGCGGCGTACGCGGGGCGCGTCGCTCGATGCCAACCTCGCGGCGGTGCGCGGCAACGTACGGCTCGCGGGCCGGATCGCGGCGGCCTGGGCCGGGCGGTGAGCTCAGGGGGCGGGGCGCTGCTGGTCGTCGGCGACGTCGTCACCGACATCGTCGCGCGGCACCGCGAGCCGCTCGCGCCGGGCACCGACACGGAGGCGGTGATCCGTGCGGTGCCGGGCGGCGCGGGCGCCAATGTCGCGTCCTGGGCGGCCTCTTGGGGGTGCCGGGACGTACGGATCCTGGGGCGGGTCGGCGCCGATTCGGCGGCGTGGCACGAGGAGGCGCTCACGCGCGCGGGAGTACGTCCACGGCTGGTCGTCGACTCCGAGGCGCCGACGGGGACGGTGATCTGCCTGGTCGACGGGGGTGCCGGGGCCGAGCGGACGTTCCTGTCGGACAGCGGCGCATCCGTGCGCCTGTCGGCCGACGACTGGTCGGCCGCGCTCCTGGACGGTGTCGGGTGGCTGCACCTTTCGGGATACCTGTTCTTCGCCGGGCCGAGCCGGGCGGCGGCCGGGGCGGCGCTTGCGTCGGCACGCGCGCGTGGAGTGCCGGTGAGTGTGGACCCGGCGTCGGCGGGGTTCCTCACCGATCTCGGCGTGGACCGCTTCCTGGCGGCGACGGACGGTGTGGACGTACTGCTGCCGAGCGAGGACGAGGCGCGGCTGCTCACCGGTGTGCCCGACCTGGCGGACGCGGCCGTGAAGCTGAGCCGCCAGTTCCCCGCGGTGGTGGCCAAGCGGGGCGCCGCGGGCGCGCTGGTGGCCCGGGGCGGCGAGGTGCGGGGGAAAGTCCCCGCGCTGCCTGCCGTCGCCCACGACTCGACGGGCGCGGGCGACGCGTTCACCGGCGCGTTCCTCGCCTCCCGGCTGGGGGGTGCGGGGC